>NZ_JBEYXD010000008.1:64988-229970 GCF_040644975.1 Streptomyces sp. NPDC046900
GCGTCGGAAACGCATGCGGCGTCGGAAACGGATGCGGCGTCGGAGACGGGATCGGGAACGGATACGGGATCGGGAACGGATACGGCGTCGGAAACGCATGCGGCGTCGGAAACGGATGCGGCGTCGGAGACGGGATCGGGAACGGATACGGGATCGGGAACGGATACGGCGTCGGAAACGGATACGGCGTCGGAAACGGCGGGGGCTACCGCGGGAACGGGGGCGGAGGCGGATACGAACAGCACGGCGTGCAGGCAGGCGGCGGGGGCAGCGCCGGCGGCTTCGACCCGAAGAAGATCGGTCTTGGCGCAGCGCTCATCGCGGGCACGGTCGGCGCGGCCTGGCGCATGACACGCCGGCGTAGCGCATCCGGGTCCTGACGCGCACCGCCGCCCCTCGACCGACCGCACCCCGGAGCCCATCGGGTTCCGGGGTGCGGTCTGTTCTGGTGCCGGAGCAGGCTCGGGATCCGGGCCAGGATCAGCTCTCGTCGTCCGACCGGCCACGCCACCACACCACCCCGCCCGCGATGATCGCCGCCGCCACCAGGCTGCCGCCGATCGCCATGTCGGTGGGCGTGGCGCCCGAGGACGTGCCGTCGGCACCGCGGCGGACCGCGTCCCCTGTACCGAGGACGGCGTCCGGCGGGAGAAAGGTTCTCTGACCGGGCGCGGCGACGGCGGTATCCGGCTCGTCCCGGGCCATGGCCGCTGGTGCGGCGAACCCGAGAGCCGCGGCCGCGATGGCACTGACCGCCAGGGCAGCACTGGTATGCATGAGGCCTCCGCGGGAGGCGCCCCGGGGACCGTCCCCCGGTCGAATGGGAGAAAGCACCTCCTCGACGAACCCTCGAACGGGATACGCGCGAGCGCATGTCGGGGGTGGCCCGACCCGGTGAGAGGACAAGCGGCGGACCGGACGGCCGGGCTGACGTCCCCGTAGTTCACGACGTGTCAGAAATGCGGCTGATCCGGGCAACTCGGACGGCGTACCGCGGAACCGCCCTCCGCCACCCGTTCGCTCTCTCCCCGTCGCTCACACAGTTCGCTGCGCCTAGCGTTCTTCTTGTTGCGTGACGGACGCGGTGACGGCCGCGTGGAGAGGGGAATCGCGAATGTCTGCGTCCGAGTCGGCCGGCAAGGAGAAGCGCGCCCCGTGGGGCGTGATGGCCCTCGTTCTGCTGACGGGCCTCGCTCTCGTGCGCAACGGATCGGGCGTGCTGCACGTGGGCCCGCCGCAGCCGGCCTCCGCGGCGGCCCCGGGTACCAGCGGCACCCAGAGCCCCACCAGGACTCCCGCCCCCCTGACGTATTCCGTGGTCAGCCGCGTCCGGATCCCGGCGATCCAGGTCGATGCCCCCGTCATGCCGGTGGGCCTGGACGCGTCCGGCTGGGTGAGCGCGCCGCCGTCCGAGGACCCGAACCTCGCGGGCTGGTTCACGGGCGGGGTCTCGCCCGGTGAGAAGGGCACGGCCGTGATCGTGGGGCATGTGGACAACAAGGAAGGGCCCGCCGTCTTCTACGGACTGGGCTCCCTGAGGCAGGGCAACCGCATCGAGGTCCGGCGCCTGGACGGGAAGACCGCCGTGTTCGAGACCTACGGCAACGAGGTCTTCGACAAGGCGCACTTCCCCGGCGCACGCGTCTACCGCAGCAAGGGCACCCCGGAACTGCGTGTCATCACATGCGGCGGCGGATTCTCCGAGGAGCACGGTTACGCGGGGAACGTGGTGGTTTTCGCCCGCCTGGTCCAGGTGCGCTGAGCCGGGCCGGCCGCATGGCTTCCCCCGCCGCCCGCACAGCCCCGGACCTGCGACTTCCGATAGCCTCACTGCCGTGAAGGAACAGCACTCGCATCGGTTCGAGCGCGGCACCGACGGGCCCAAGGTCATCGTCGTCGGGGTGGACGGCTCCGACTCCTCGCTCCGGGCCGCGGCCTACGCCGGCGGACTGGCCAGGCGGCAGCGTGCGCTGCTCGCGGTCGTGTACGTGCAGCCGGTGATGGCGGCGGGGGCGGCACTCGGGGTGCCGGTCGCCGAGACGACCGACGCGATCGCCGAGGACCTGGTGAAGTACATCCGCGAGGCCACCGAGCGGGTCAAGGACATATTCGAGGTGCGCTGGGAGTTCCACACCTTCCGGGGCGACCCCTTCAACGGGCTGGTCAAGGCGGCCGACGAGCTGAAGGCGGACGCGGTCGTGGTGGGCGCCTCCGAGCAGGCCGGCCACCGCATCGTCGGCTCGGTGGCGATCCGGCTGGTGAAGGCGGGGCGCTGGCCGGTCACGGTCGTACCGTAGAAACAGCCTCCCGGCGGGGCCGGACCCGCCCGCGAGGCGGCGGCCATGAGTGGTCGCGCCCGGGCGCGAGGGCATGCACGCCGTCTTCCGTCCTTCGCCTCTCTGCGCCATCATGATCCGCCGTCAGCAGATTGCCGTCTGCGAAGAGGTGAGGCTCATGGCCGGGCTCAAAGTGGGCGAGGGGATTCTCCGCCGCAAACCCATCGAGCACATCGAGGAGACGGAGGCCCGTGAGGGCACCCGGCTCGACCGTTCACTCGGGCTGTGGCAGCTGACCGCCATCGGTGTCGGCGGGATCATCGGGGCCGGCATCTTCACCCTGGCCGGTACCGTCGCCAACGGCACGGCGGGTCCCGCGGTCCTCGTGTCCTTCCTGATCGCGGGCGTGGCCAGCGCGGCCGCCGCACTCTCGTACGCCGAGTTCGCGGGCCTCATCCCCAAGGCGGGGTCCGCCTACACATACGGCTACGCGGTGCTCGGCGAGTACGCCGGCTGGTTCATCGGCTGGGATCTGCTGCTGGAGTACACGGCGATCGTGGCGGTGGTGGCGATCGGCATCTCCGGCTACTTCGGCTTCCTCGTCGGGGAGATGGGCGCTCATCTGCCGGCCTGGATGCTGGGCGCGCCGGGCACCGGAGCCGGGCACCGGGTCGACCTGTTCGCGGTCGTGCTGTGCCTGCTGATCGCGTGCCTGCTGAATCTCGGCATCCGCAACGCGGCCCGTTTCGAGACGACGGTCGTGGCCCTGAAGGTCCTCGTCGTCCTGCTGGTGATCGCCGTCGGCGTCTTCCACATCGACACCGCCAACTACCACCCGTTCTTCCCGTACGGCGTCGGCGGTGCGTTCACCGGTGCGGCGACCGTCTTCTTCGCGGTCTTCGGGTACGACGCGATGTCCACCGCGGCCGAGGAGTCCAAGGACGCGCAGCGCCACATGCCGAAGGCGATCCTGTACTCGCTCGGCATCGCGATGGTTCTGTACGTGGCGGCCTGCCTCGTGCTGACGGGCATGCAGAACTACAAGCACATCGACAAGGAGAGCGGCTTCTCCAGCGCGTTCAAGTCGGTGGGCCTCGGCGGTCTCGCGGATCTGATCGCGCTCGGCGCCATCGTCGGCATCCTCACGGTGATGTTCACGTTCATGCTGGGCGTCACCCGGGTGTGGTTCTCGATGTCCCGGGACGGGCTGCTGCCGAAGTGGTTCGCGAAGACGCATCGCACACGTCATGTCCCCACGCGTGTCACCTGGATCGTCGGGGCCGCCTCCGCCGTCATCGCCGGGTTCCTGCCGATCTCCGAGGCGGCCGAACTGACCAACATCGGGATCCTGCTGGCGTTCGTCGTGGTGTGCGTGGCGGTGATCGTGCTGCGCTACCGGCAGCCGGACCTGCCGCGTACCTTCCGCACGCCGTGGATGCCGTTCGTGCCGGCGCTGGGCGTGGTCTTCTCGCTCTGGCTCATCACGTTCCTGCAGTGGCAGACCTGGGTGCGCTTCGCCGTGTGGTTCGCGATCGGCCAGGTCGTCTATTTCGGTTACTCCTACAAGCACTCCGAGCTGGCCGGGACCGGCACGTCGCGGTGAGACGTCACCGCTCCCCGGCCGACCGCTCGCCGCACCGTTCACCGATGAACAGCGACCGCCCACCGCACAGCCCGGTCGCGCACCTGTCCGGGCGGCGTGCGGCGCGTTGCCATACGCGCATGACGGCCGGAACCACCACCCGCACCGGGACGACCGCCGAGCACGAGCTGGCCGAGCTGCAGCGCGAGCACGGCCGCCCCCTCTTCGCCCTGCTGCTCAGGCTCTCGGACGGCGACCGCCAGCGCGCCGAGGATCTGCTGCAGGAGACGTTCGTACGCGCCTGGCAGCACCCCGAGGCCCTGCGCGCACACGATTTCGACTCCGTGCGCCCGTGGTTGCTCACGGTCGGCCGACGGCTCGCCATCGACGCCCGGCGGGCCCGCCAGGCGCGTCCCGCAGAGGTCGGGGACGCCGTGCTGGAGAACCTCCGGGTGATTACCGACCACGCGGAACGGTCCGCCGCGATGCTCGACGTACGCGAGGCTGTGAAGACTCTCACGCCCGAGCACCGGGATGTGCTGGTGCAGGTGTACTTCCAGGGGGCCAGTGTGGCGGAGGCTGCCGAGGCCCTGGGAATCCCGCCCGGTACGGTGAAGTCTCGCGCGTACTACGCCCTGCGCGCCCTGCGCAGGGTTTTGCCGGGTTACGCGGCCGAGCTGCGGTGAAACCGAAGGCCGAGTCAAGCCTCCGTAAAGCGCCTTGCTGCGGACCATGGTTGAGCACTCAGCTTGCCTCATCCGTGTTCGGGACTGGGGGCCCGGGTTCGGGCGACGCGCACGTACCGGAGGAAGGCAGGAAGGGATGCTGCACAGAGGCCAAGAGAGCACGGACGGCACCGGCGGCGGTGAACTGGCCGTCCCCATGGCGTGGCTCTACGCCGAGTACATCGCGGACGAACTGCTGCGGACCGGCGACCTCATGCCGCCGACGTCCTTCGAGTTCCGCGCCGGGCGTGACGCCCTGGCACTGACCATCTTCCTGTCCGACACCGGCGGCGAGCTGTCCGGGATCCGGGTGGTCTCACAGCTGGAGACCTGGCTTTCGCTGACGGCGTACGACCAGCCCTGGCAGGACTGGGTGCGCGAGCGGATGGCCGAGCTGACCGCCGAGGCGGTCGCGACGGCAGGCCCCGCACCGGATCTGGAGCTGGCGTCGGCGGCCTGGCGCTGGCTGGAGGAGACCGAGCTGCTCGCCCCTGACCTTGACGCGGTGCCCGGCGGCGCGGCCGTGGTCGGCGAGGACGACGGTCCCAAGGTCTGGACGCCGGCCTGGCAGCTGGGACTCCCCCTCGGGCATCTCGCCATCCATCTTTTTTGAGCACGGACCAATCCGCAGACCCGACGGCTCCGAATGTCTTGGCCGCGATTCGGTAACGGCCTTGAGTGATTCAGCCGTCAGGTCCGTACCGGTGAGCAACAGCAACACCACCCCCACCCCGCTCACCGGCATGAGGATTTGGTATGAGGTCCCTGGAACGCCATCGCGACGTCGGTGCCTACGCGCTCGGCGTGCTGGACGAAGCGGAAGCCTTTCGCTTCGAGGACCACCTCATGGAGTGCCCCAGTTGCACGGCACACGTGAGCGAGTTCCGCCCCGCGGCACGACAGCTGATGCTGTACCGCCAAGCGACCCCGCGGTCCGTGCATCCCTTCGCGGCCCCCGGGCCGCGCCTGCTGGAGCGGCTGCTCGAGGAGGTCACGGCCAAGCACCGCAACGAGCGCAGGCGCCGGCTGTACGCGGTCGCCGCCGCCGCGGTGTTCGCGGTCGGCGCGCCGGCAGCCGCGCTGGCGACCGGGCACGGCTCGCCCTCGGCGGCCACGGCCATGAGCGCCACCGACCCCGACACGGGCGTGTGGGCGGAGATCACCACACAGGACCGGCTCTGGGGCAGTCAGGTCGACGTCACGGTCAAGGACAAGTCCGGACCGCACCCGTGCCGGCTGGTGGTGATCGGCAAGGACGGCACGGAGCACACGGTGACGAGCTGGATGGTGCCCTCGGACGACGGCGAGGCGACCTCCATGCAAGGGGGCTCGGCGCTGCAGTCCGGGCAGATCGACCGCTTCGAGGTGCGCACCAGCGACGGGCAGCACCTGGTCACACTGAAGTCCCGCTGATCGGGTAGGACCGGGCGCCGGTGTCCCGCCGCCGACAGCCCGCGCTACTTCAGCAGCCGTGACAACCGGCGGTCTGCGAGCGGCTTGCCGCCCGTCTGGCAGGTGGGGCAGTACTGCAGCGAGGAGTCGCTGAAGGAGACCTCGCGGATGGTGTCCCCGCACACCGGACACGGCTCCCCCGTGCGGCCGTGAACCCGCAGGCCGCTCTTCTTCTCCGCCTTGAGGCGGCCGGCGGCCAGACCCCGCGAGCGCTCCACCGCCTCGGTGAGGGTGGTCCGCAGCGCCTCGTACAGGTGCCCCGTCTCCTGCGGCGACAACGACGCGGCCAGTTTGAACGGGGACATCTTCGCCGCGTGCAGAATCTCGTCGCTGTAGGCGTTGCCGACACCCGCGATCAGGCTCTGGTCGCGCAGTGCTCCCTTGATCTGCCGGCGCTCGCCCGCGAGGAGCCGCGCGAGCCGCTGCTCGTCGAAGTCGGCGGCGAGCGGGTCCGGGCCCAGCCGGGCGATCCCCGGGATCTCCTGCGGATCGTGTACGACGTACACGGCGAGCCGCTTCTGGGTGCCCGCCTCCGTCAGGTCGAAGCCCTCACCGGTCTCCAGCGCGACCCGGAGGGCGAGCGGGCCCTTGCCTGGACGGGGCACGCCGTCGGGCAGGCGGTCCTTCCACTGGAGCCAGCCCCCGCGGGCCAGATGGGTGACGAAGTGCAGTCCGTCGGCCTCCAGGCCGAGGAACTTGCCGTACCGGCCGACCGCGGTGACGGTGCGGCCCTCGAAGGCGTTGACCGCCGGGTCGTACGTCTTCAGGACACTGATGGCGACGGGCAGCACCCGCACCACCTCGTGACCGACGACGTGCTCGGTCAGGAAATCCTTGAGCGCTTCGACCTCGGGCAGTTCCGGCATGTGTACCAGAGTGCCATCTGCCGCCGGCGACGCGCCCCGTCCTTGGGTGTCAGCCGCGTCGCGGGACCAGGAACTCGCACCACACGACCTTTCCATAGCCCCTCGGCTCCACCCCCCACACGTCCGTGAGCCGGTCGACGAGCAGCAGGCCGCGGCCCGAGACGCACTCCTCGCTCGCCTCCCGGCGCCGGGGCAGGGCACTGGAGGTGTCCTCGACCTCCACGCGGAGCCTGCGGTCGTGCCCGGTGACGATCCGCAGGGTGACGGTGGCCGAGCCTTCGGTGTGCAGCAGGACATTGGTGATCAGCTCGTTGGCGACCAGTTCGATCTCCGAGGACCGCTCGGCCACCCCCCAGGCGCTCACGGCGGCGCGGATCGCGCGGCGGGCCTCGGTGAGCGCGTCCGGGTCGCCGGGCTCCACGTGCTGCTGCAGGCGTCCGCCGGACCGCTGGTACAGACACCCGCGCCGCAGCAGCAGGATGGCCACGTCGTCGTCGCCACCTCGCTCCTCGGCCACGTCGATGAGCAGGTCGGCGAGGTCGCGCACATCGTCCGGGCCGGCGCAGACCAGGTCCCGCAGGATCATCATGCCGTCGTCGATGTCGGCGCCCGGCTCTTCGATCAGGCCGTCGGTGCACAGCAGCAGGGTCTCGCCGGTCCTCAGCTCGACGGTGGTGACTGCATATTCGAGGCGGTCGAATTCGGCGGACAGCCCGAGCGGAAGCCCGCCCTCGATGGACACGAGCCGGCAGCCGCCACCGGGCAGCCGCACCAGCGGCTCCAGATGGCCCGCGCGGACCACCTGCACCACTCCGGTGGACAGATCGGCCTCGGCGTACAGGCAGGTGGCGAAGCGCTCGGTGTCGAGTTCCTTGAGGAAGACCGAGGCGCGGGCGACCACGGTGGCCGGTGTGTGGCCCTCGGCCGCGTAGGCGCGCAGCACGATGCGCAGCTGGCCCATGACCGCGGCCGCGTGCGTGTCGTGGCCCTGGACGTCGCCGATGACCGCGCCGACCCGCCCGCCGGGCAGCAGGATCACGTCGTACCAGTCGCCCCCGATGTCCCGGCCGAGGGCACCGGCGCGGTAGCGGACGGCGATGTCGGCGCCGGGCACGCAGGGGATGGAGCGGGGCAGCATCGCCTGCTGCAGCCCCTGGGCGAGGTCCTTCTCCTGCTCGTAGAACATGGCGCGCTGCAGGCTCTGCGCGATGCTGCCGCCGAGCGCGATGAGGATGTTGCGTTCCTCGGGAGTGAAGCCGTACCGGTCGTCGTACAGCAGGCCCAGGCCACCGATGGGCCGTGCCTGCACGATCAGCGGCAGATAGGCCGCCGAGGTGATGCGCAGGTTCGTCAGATTCGGCCACAGGACGGGATAGCGCTCGGCGAACTCCTCCGGGGACTCGATGAACCGCGGGGTGAGGGTGCGCACCGCCTCGCTCATGGGGTACGGCTCGTCGATACGGGTGACCAGCGTGCCCGGTACGGAGCTGCCCGCGGGTCCCTGGACGACGAGCCGGAGGCGGCCCGCCTCCACCAGTCCCACGACGAGGCTGGTCGCACCGAGGTGGGTGAGGCCGCGACAGTCCTTGAGGACGTCGATGACGTCCTGGACGGTGCGGGCCTGGGCGAGCGCCGCGCTGGTGATCTGGACGACGTCCGTCTGCCGGCGCAGGGCCTCGTCGTGGGTCGTCTGCTCGGTGCGGGTCCGGCTTTCGCGCAGTTCCTGCGCGGCGTCGCGGACGATGCCGATGATCCGGCGCGGTCTGCCCGTCCCGTCGCGCCGGATGTGGCCCTGGGCGTGGGCCCAGCGCAGGGTGCCGTCGCGGTGGCGGACGCGGAAGTACGTGCCGTAGTTCTCGCTGCCGTCCTTGATGGCCCGGGAGATCAGGGCGTCGAGACGCTCGAACTCCGTCGGCGGGATGCGTGCGGAGAGACTCTCGGGGCGGCCGTCGTATTCGTCGAGGCGCACGTCGAAGATCTCGTGGGCCAGGGCGTCCATGTGGAACAGCCCGGTGTCCAGGTCCCAGTCGAAGCTGCCCATCTGGTTGAGCGCCAGGATCGGATCCGGGTGGTCGGGCCAGTCCTTCGGGAGTGACAGGGCGCCCGCTCCCTGATCAACCATGGGGCCACCTTGCCAGGATTTACCCGAATATTCGACTTCTGCCCCTCTGTCCCGCGGGCCTGCCGGTACGCCGCCGGTTCAGTGGCCGAGTATCCGGGCCGGGCTGTCCAGCAGAGGGCTCTCGGTGCCGGTGGCCTGGGGGACCGGACCGCCTCCGTCAGCCACGCCGGACGTCTCGGGCACGCCCGCGGGGCCCGTGTCCTCGCCCGGCGAGTGCAGGGAGGCCGACGCGTCCGGGGCGGAGGGAGGGGATGCCGGAGCCGAGGGGGAAACCGGGGGTGCGTCGGCCGTCGGGGAGGCCGCCGGAGCCGTCGCGGCGGCCGGAGGCGCGGCCGCCGTGGCAGACGGTGTGCCCGAGCCGGAGGGGGCCGACGACGGAGCCGCGACGATGGTGGGGGCGGCGCAGTCGTCGCCCCGCTTGGTGGTCTCGGCCGGGGACTGCCCGGACTGCGACGGCTGCCCCTTCGGCGCGACGGTCACGGTCGCGCCCGGCGTCACACAGTCGAGCCCGGACCGCGCCGGCAACCGGCTCTTCTCGTACGGCGCGGCGCCCGTCCCGCTCGGGGAGGGTGTGTCGAGCGGTGGCGCATCGCGTTCGTCCGGAACCTCCTCGGACTCGTCCGCGTGCTCCTCGGGCTGTTCGGTCCGCGTGTCCTCCGTGTCGGGCGTGCGCATCCTGTCTTCGGACGACCCCGAGTCGCGCCCGGGCGGCGGTGGTACGACCACGTCCCGGCGTCCGTCGTCGCCGATCCGGCGCTCGATCCAGGTGTCCTTGTCCTCGATGTTGATGATCATGATGTTCAGGATGATCTGAGGGGCCGGGGTCACCACGACCACCTGCCCGGGCCGGTAACCGGACCAGGGACGGCCTTGGATGGCGGGGGTGCCCTGCAACCGTGCGGGTTCGCTGATGGGGTTGCCGCCGGCACAGCGCACGCGGGGCACACCGCGGTTGTCGACGAGGACGGCGGTTCCGGCCTCCAGGACGGACTGCCGGGCGGTCGCCTGTCCGTCGCGGAGGCCGTGCAGCGTGACCAGGGTGTCGGCGCGCAGGACCACCGAGGTCAGTCCGCGCAGACGGTCGCGCAGGGACGCCTGGTCGATGCCGGCCGCCTGCGCGAAGGCCCGGGCCTTGGTGGCGTCGGCCGTCAGAAGGGCGATCTGCCGCTCGATGTCACAGCTGGGAGCGGACCGGGTGCCGCCGTAGAGGCCGGGCGTCGCGCCGGAGACCGAGCGTGCCGCCGACAGCGCTTCGTCCACGGTCGGCTCCGGCAGCCGGGTGACGGGACGCGGCGAGGCGGCGGATCTGACGGTGGAGTCGGTGAAGGAGTCCGGATCGCTCGCCTCGACCGGCTGGAGGAAGACCTCACCGCCGGTCGGGACGGCGGATATCGAGTCCGCGCCCGCGCATCCGGCGCAGAGCAGGGCGGTCGCCGACAGGGTGCCTACGGCAGCGAAGGCCCTGGCGGGCACGTTCCGCTTCCCGGCGGAGCTCCTGGGTGTCCTGAGGGGTGCCTTTCGCGAGTGGATGGACGTCTTCACCGGTTTCTCCCGTTTCGTCCAAGGCGATTCGTCCCTCATTCTCTGCGCCACTCACTTGGGTTACGCAAGCCGAACAGTGGTGTACACAGAGTCACGAGCCCCTCCGCCTCCACACGGGGTACTCGGGCACACTGAACGGAGAGGAGCGGTCGCCGTGGACTGGTTCGTCGCGCCGGAGTACTGGATGAGCCGGCTGGTCTTCCAGCGGGCTCTCGCGGTCGTGTACCTCTTCGCCTTTCTGACGGCCGCGCTGCAGTTCCGCGCGCTGATCGGGGAGCGCGGGATGCTGCCGGTGCCCCGCTATGTCGCCCGGCTCCCCTTCAAGCACGCGCCCAGCGTCTTCCACTTTCATTACTCCGACCGTTTCTTCGCCGTCTGGGCGTGGACCGGCTGCGCGCTGTCCGCGGCGCTGATCGCCGGAGTCGACCATCAAGTGCCGCTCTGGGCGGCGATGGTCATCTGGCTGATTCTCTGGGCGATGTATCTGTCGATCGTCAACGTCGGCCAGACCTGGTACTCGTTCGGCTGGGAGTCGCTGCTGCTGGAGGTCGGGTTCGTGGCCGTCTTCCTCGGCAACGACACGGTGGCCCCGCCGATCGTCGTGCTGTTCCTGCTGCGCTGGATCCTGTTCCGGGTGGAGTTCGGCGCCGGACTGATCAAGATCCGCGGGGACGCCTGCTGGCGCGAGCTGACCTGTCTCGACTACCACCACGAGACGCAGCCGATGCCGGGCCCGCTGAGCTGGTTCTTCCACCATCTGCCGAGGCCGCTGCACCGGGTCGAGGTGGCGGCCAACCATGTGACCCAACTGGTCGTTCCGGTGCTGCTGTTCACCCCGCAGCCGATCGCGACGGCCGCCGCCGCCCTGATGATCGTCACCCAGCTGTGGCTGGTCCTGTCCGGCAACTTCGCCTGGCTGAACTGGATCACGATCGTACTGGCCCTGTCGGCGGTTCAGTTCCCGTCCGCGGCCGCGAAGCCCGCCGGGCCGCCGCTGTGGTACGAGGTCGTGGTCCTGGTGGTGGCCGTAGGTCTGGTCGCCCTCAGCTACCACCCGGTGCGCAACATGATCTCGCGGGCCCAGATCATGAACCGCTCCTTCGACCCCCTGCACCTCGTGAACACCTACGGCGCGTTCGGCAGCGTCAGCCGTGTGCGGTACGAGGTGGTGATCGAGGGCACGGCGGACGACGCGCCGCGTGAGGACTCCGACTGGCGGGAGTACGAGTTCAAGGGCAAACCGGGCGATCCCCGGCGCTGGCCGCGCCAGTACGCCCCGTACCACCTGCGGCTCGACTGGCTGATGTGGTTCGTGGCGCTCTCCCCCGCGTACGCGGGCGCCTGGTTCGGCGCTCTGGTCGAACGCCTCCTGGAGAACGACCGCGACACGCTGCGGCTCCTGCGCCGCTCCCCGTTCCCGCCGGACGCGCCTCCGCGCTACGTACGCGCCCGGCTGTTCCGCTACCAGTACACCAGCTGGCGGGAACTGCGGGAGACGGGGGCGTGCTGGAAGCGGACCTACGTGCGCGAGTTCATGCCGCCGACCCGGCTCTCCGTCCCAGCGGCTCAGAGCCGGTAGACCCGGGCCGCGGTGCCCTCGAAGACCATCGCACGCTCGTCGTCACCGAGGCCCAGCGTCAGCGTCCGGGCCGTCCGCGACACCTCCGCGTATGTGGCGGCCAGCGTGCACACGGGCCAGTCCGAACCGAACATCAGCCGGTCCGGGCCGAAGGCGTCCAGCACGGTGTCGGCGTACGGCTGGAGGTCCTGCGGGTTCCACTCCTTCCAGGCGGCCTCGGTCACCATCCCCGAGAGCTTGCACACCGCGTTGGGCAGGACGGCCAGGTCTCTGATGTCCGACGCCCATGGTTCAAGGGCACCGGAGGCGATCGGCGGCTTGCCCAGGTGGTCCAGGACGAAGGTCAGCCCGGGCAGCGCGGCGGCCGCCTTGACGCACGCGGGAAGCTGGTGGGGCAGGACGACCAGGTCGTACACCAGACCTGCATCGGCGACCGCGGCCAGCCCGCGCCGTACGTCGGCGCGCAGCAGCCATTCCGGGTCCGGTTCGTCCTGGACCTGGTGGCGGATCCCGCGCAGATACGAACCGCCGGGCAGTTCGCGCAGCCGGGCCAGGGCCTCGGCGACGTCGGGTGCCGTGAGGTCGGTCCAGCCGACGACTCCGGCGACGAGTTCGTGCTCCTGGGCCAGGGCCAGGAACTCCGGGGTCTCCTCGGCCACCGTGATCGTCTGCACCAGCACGGTCCGGTCGACGCCGGCCGCGCGCGCCTCGGGCTCGAGGTCAAGGACGGTGAAGTCCCGCCGTAGCGGTGCCAGTCCGGGCCCCGTGAGCCAGTCCTGATCGCGGACGGCGAGGTCCCACACATGGTGGTGGGCGTCGACGGTCACGGCAGCTCCCACACGACGGGCAGGCCGGCGTCCGCGCCGTCGCTCGAGTAGTCGTGCACGACGTCGAGCAGCTCCGCCATCCGCGCCTGCCAGGCGACGTTGACCGGCAGCTTCTCCAGCTCGGCCAGCAGCCGCGCGTAGTCCTCGCACTCCAGGACGTGGAAGAGGTCCGTCCCGCTGCGCCAGATCGTCCAGGAGGTGACCCCGGCCGCGCGGATCGCCGCCGTCAGTTCCTTCGGCACCTCCCGATGGGCGGCCTCGTACTCCTCCATACGGTCGGCACGCACCTTCGTGTGCAGAGCGACTCTCATGACGGCTCCTCGGCGTGGGGCTCGGGGACGGGGGCGTCGGCAGGCAGCAGGTCCGCGTCCTTCAGTTCCTGCCAGAACGCGGCCGGTGCTCCGGCCGCGAACTGCTCCGCGCAGTCCAGGACCTCGGGCGCCGAGCGCGCCCCGGCCAGTACGCTCACCACGGCCGGATGGGCGGAGCAGAACGCCAGCGCCGCGGCCCGCAGCGTGGTGCCGTGCCGTTGCGCGAGCGCCTGCAGCCGAAGCGCGCGGTCCAGCAACTCCTCCGGCGCGCTGGCGTAGTTGTAGGTCGTCCCCGGCCGCGGATCGGCCAGCAGGCCGGAGTTGAAGGCGCCGCCGACGACCACGGACACGCCGCGCTCCAGCGCCGCGGGCAGCAGCCCGGCCAGTGCGCGCTGGTCGAGCAGGGTGTACCGGCTCGCGCACAGCACCACGTCCACATCCGTGTCGTGGACGAACCGGGTGAGCATCTCGGCCTGGTTCATGCCCGCGCCGATCGCGCCCACCACGCCCTCGGAGCGCAGTTTCTCCAGCGCCGGATAGCCCTCACCGAAGGCCTGCTCGGCGTGGTCGTCCGGGTCGTGGAGGTAGACGACGTCCACCCGGTCCAGGCCGAGCCGCTCGAGACTGCTCTCCAGACTGCGTCGGACGCCGTCCGCGCTGAAGTCCCAGACGCGGCGGTGGGTGGCGGGTACGGCGAAGCCGTTCGCCAGGTCGTCGCCGCCCGCGCCGGTCGGCTCCAGCAGGCGGCCCACCTTGGTGGAGACCGTGTACCCGGTGCGCGGATGTTCGCGCAGGGCGGCGCCGAGGCGGCGCTCCGACAGACCGAGACCGTAGTGCGGGGCGGTGTCGAAGTAGCGGATCCCGGCGTCCCAGGCGGCCTGCACCGCCGCGTACGCCTGCTCCTCGCCGACCTCGGTGTAGAGGTTGCCGACGGCGGCGCCGCCGAAGGCGAGGGGGCCGACCTCGACGGCGCTGCGGCCGAGCGCGCTCACCGGCCCGCCGGTCGCAGTCTCAGGCCCTGCATGCCGCCGTCCACTGCGAGGGCGGTGCCGGTGGTCGCACCGGACAGCGGGCTGGCCAAATAGGCGATGGCGCCGGCCACTTCGTCGGCACTGACCAGGCGCCCGGTGGGCTGGCGGGCCTGGAGCGCGGTGCGTTCGGCGACCGGGTCGGGGGCGGCGTCGAGGAGCCGGCCGACCCAAGGAGTGTCGACCGTACCGGGATTGACGCAGTTGACGCGGATGCCCTCGCGGACGTGGTCGGCGGCCATGGCAAGGGTCAGCGAGAGGACGGCTCCCTTGCTGGCGCTGTACAGCGCCCGCTGCGGCAGCCCCGCCGTCGCCGCGATGGAGCAGGTGTTCACGATCGACGCGTGCGCCGACTCGCGCAGATGGGGCAGCGCGGCGCGGGCCACGCGGACCATGCCCAGGACGTTGACGTCGAGCACCCGCCACCATTCCTCGTCGTCGTTGTCCTCGACGGTGCCCTGGGCGCCGATGCCCGCGTTGTTGACCAGGACGTCCAGGCACCCGAGGTCGGCGACGGCGGCGGCCACGGCCGCGCGTACCGAGGCGTCGTCGGTCACATCGGCCCGGTAGGCGCGCAGCGGCTTGTCCACCGATGAGGGATCGCGGTCCAGTACGGCCACCTGGGCGCCACGCTCGCTCAGCAGTTCCGCGGTGGCCCGGCCGATGCCGGAGGCCCCGCCGGTCACCAGGACCCTGAGACCCTCGAAGTCGCTCATGCCGCATGCCCCTTCTTGCCGTCGAGGTCGGCGGCCCAGAAGGTGCCGCCGGGGAAGGTGTACTGCGCGATGGACTCAGGACGCATCACCGCCGAGAAGCCCGGCGCGGTGGGCGCGATGTAGTGCCCCTCCCTGACCGCCACCGGGTCGAGGAAGTGCTCATGCAAATGGTTCACGTATTCGATGACACGGTCGTCGGTCGTGCCCGAGAGGGCGACGAAGTCGAACATCGACAGGTGCTGCACCAGCTCGCACAGTCCGACCCCGCCCGCGTGCGGGCAGACCGGCACCCCGAACTTCGCGGCGAGCAGCAGGATCGCGAGGTTCTCGTTGACGCCCCCGACGCGGGCCGCGTCGATCTGCAGGACGTCGATCGCGCCGGCCTGGAGGAGTTGCTTGAAGACGATACGATTCTGCACGTGTTCGCCGGTGGCCACCTTCACCGGGGTCACCGCCTTGCGGATCGCGGCATGGCCGAGGACGTCGTCGGGACTGGTCGGCTCCTCGATCCAGTACGGATCGAACTCCGCGAGCGCACTGGTCCAGGTGATCGCCTGGTCGACGTTCCAGCGCTGGTTGGCGTCGACGGCGATACGGATGTCCGGGCCGACGACGGACCGGGCGACCCGGCAGCGGCGCATGTCGTCGGAGAGGTCCGCGCCGACCTTCAGCTTGATCTGCCGGAACCCGTCGTCGACGGCCTGTGCCGCCAGTCGGGTGAGTTTCTCGTCGCTGTAGCCCAGCCATCCCGGTGACGTGGTGTAGGCAGGGTAGCCCCGCTCCAGCAGCCGGGCGGTTCGCTCCGCGGCGCCCTCCTTGCCGCGGCGCAGCAGGTCCAACGCCTCGTCGGGGGTGAGCGCGTCGGTGATGTAGCGGAAGTCGATCTGGCGGACCAGCCACTCCGGGTCGGCCTCGGCGAGCAGCTTCCACAAGGGCTTGCCGGCACGCTTGGCGGCCATGTCCCACACGGCGTTCACCACCGCCCCGATCGCCATGTGCATCACGCCCTTCTCGGGCCCGAGCCAGCGCAGCTGGCTGTCGGCGATCAGATCGTGGAACAGCGATCCCGGATCGTCGCAGATCGTGTCCACGTCCCGTCCGACCACATGTCCGCGCAGCGCCTCGATCGCGGCGACCTGGACCTCGTTGCCCCGCCCGATGGTGAACGTGAATCCATGACCCTCGAGCCCTTCGGCGGCTTCGGTGCGCAGCACGAGATAGGCGGCCGAGTAATCGGGGTCCGGGTTCATCGCGTCGGAGCCGTCGAGCTCCCTGGAGGTCGGGAAACGGATGTCGAAGGTGTCGACCGCGACGACACGGGCGGCAGTTGGGGACACAGGAGGCCTTTCGGTCCGGAGCACTGGGTCGTACACGATGTGGCTTGTCGTACGGCGCTGTACGACAACGAGGAGGGTCAGTCCTGGGCACGGCCCGTCGTCACGCGCGCGATCATCAGGGCGACCAGGATGATTCCGCCGTAGATGGCCTGGATCCAGAACGACGGCACCTGCGCGAGGGTGAGCAGGTTCTGTACGACGCCCAGGAGGAGCACACCTGTCAGGGCGCCGAACATGGTGCCCTTGCCGCCGTCCAGGCTGATGCCGCCGATGACCGCCGCCGCGAACACGGTGAAGATCATGTTGTTGCCCTGGTTGGCACTGATCGCGCCCACATAGCCGGTCTGCATGATCCCGCCGACGGACGCGAGGCAGCCGGCGACGACGAACACGCCCAGCATCACGCGCTCGACGCGGATACCGGCCGCGCGGGCCGCGTCCGCGTTCCCGCCGATCGCGTACAGGGCGCGGCCGACGCGGTGGTAGCGCAGGAAGAGACCGGCGACCGCGAAGGCCACCGCCGCCAGCCACACCGACATCGGGACGCGCAGGAAGGTCGTCGTGGCCAGGGTGAAGAACGCGTCGGGCATCCCGAACAGCGTCTTGCCCTTGGTCGCGCCGACCAGCAGGCCGCGCAGGACGATCAGCATGGCCAGAGTGACGATGAACGCGTTCAGCTTGAACTTCACCACGAGGATGCCGTTGAAGGCGCCGATCGCCGCGCCGACGACGAGGATCGCGACCAGCGCGAGCCCGGCGGGCCACTCGGTACCCCAACCCGACTGGGCCGCGGGCAGCACGAGCAGTGCGCCCACCGCCGGCGCGATGCCGACCACCGACTCGAGAGACAGGTCGAACTTGCCGGTGATCAGGACGAGCGACTCGGCGAGCACGACCATCGCGAGGGCCGCGGAGGCGCCCAGGATCGAGACGATGTTGCGTTCGGTGAGGAACGAGTCGTTGACGAAAGCCCCCAGCACCAGCAGGAGCAACAGGGCCGGGACCAGGGCGAGTTCACGGGCCCTGCGGAGCAGGACGGCCTTGGCCGAGCGGGGGCCGGTGACCGGGACGGGCGTGAGCGGCGGGGCCTTGGTGTCAGCCATGGTCCACTCCTTCGATGGAGGCGATCAGCTCGTGGTCGTGCCAGCCCGCCGGGTGCTCGGCGACGATCCGGCCGTGGAAGAGGACGAGGACGCGGTCGCAGCGGCGCAGGTCGTCGAGTTCGTCGGAGACCACGAGCACGGCGGTGCCGTCCTCACGCGCGCTGTCCATCCGGGCCAGCAGCGACTCCTTGGACTTCACGTCGACACCCGCGGTGGGATTGATCAGGACGAGCAGACGCGGGTCGGAGGCCAGGGCACGCGCCATGACGACCTTCTGCGCGTTGCCTCCGGAGAGGTCCGACACGGGCTGGTCGGGCCCCTCGGCGTGAAGGTCGAGGCGCTCGATCAGATCGGTGGCGAAGGCGCGTTTGCGCCGGCTGCCGACGAACCCGTACCGGCCGAGGCGGCCGAGGACGCTCATGGTCGCGTTGTCGCCGACGGTCATCCCGGCGACGAGGCCCTGTTCGTGCCGGTCCCGGGGCACGCATCCGACCCCCGCCCGGAGCGCGGCCTGTACGTCGCCGAACGGAAGCGGCCGGCCGTCGAGACGGGCCGTACCACCGGTCGGGGTGTGCAGTCCGGCGAGGGTCTCGGCGAGTTCGATCTTCCCGCTGCCGCTGGACCCGGCGAGCCCGACGACCTCGCCGTGGCGGACGCTGAAGCCGATGTCCTCGTACGACGGGGCGGTGAGCCCCTGCGCTTCGAGGGCCACCGGCGCGTCGTCGGGCACGGCGTCCCGCGCGATCGCCGTCGCCCGCTCCGCCAGGCTCTCCCCCGCCATGGCCTCCACCAGGGCGGCGCGGGGCAGGTCCGCGACCGGGGCGGTGGTGATCCAGCGGGCGTCACGCAGGACCGTGACGGTCTGGCAGACCTCGTACACCTCCTGGAGGTGGTGCGAGATGAACAGGAAGGTGACACCGGAGTCCTGAAGCGCCCGCATACGTCTGAACAGGCGCTCGATCTCG
Source organism: Streptomyces sp. NPDC046900 (assembly GCF_040644975.1). Lineage (NCBI taxonomy): Bacteria > Bacillati > Actinomycetota > Actinomycetes > Kitasatosporales > Streptomycetaceae > Streptomyces > Streptomyces sp. NPDC046900. The sequence continues at coordinate 83,420 of NZ_JBEYXD010000008.1, forward strand.
CGGTTGTCGAGCTGGGCGGTCGGCTCGTCGAGGATGATGAAGCGGGCGCCGAAGCTCAGCGCCCGGGCGATCTCCACCATCTGGCGGTCCTCGACCTTGAGATCGGCGGTGCGTGCGTCCGGGTCGACGCGCACGTCCCAGGTGGCGAGGACCTCGGCCGCCTCCGCCTTCAGCCTGCGCCAGCTGATGAGCCCGCCACGCCCGGTCGGCTGCCGGTTGATGAGGAGGTTCTCGGCGACCGTCAACTCCGGTACGACCGTGGGCTTCTGGTAGACGCAGGCCACCTTGCGGCGCCAGGCGTCCCGGTCGGCGAGCGCGGGCGCGGGATCGCCGTCGAAACGGACCGTGCCCTCGTCGGGGGCCTGGAGGCCCGTGAGGACGTTGACGAGCGTGGACTTGCCGGCGCCGTTGCGGCCGACGAGGGCGTGGGACTCGCCGGGGAACACGGTCAGCTGCCCGTCCTGGAGAGCGACGGTGGGACCGTACCGTTTGACGATGTCCCGCGCCTCAACGAGTGGGGTGCTCATTTGACCGTGTTGCCCCAGAGCTTGGGGTCGTCGACGTTGTCCTTGGTGACCAGCGGGGCGGGCAGCTGGTCCTCCAGGATGCCGCTGGGCAGCTTGACGATCTCGGAGTCGTGGTCGGTGGGGCCGGGCTTGAACGTCTTCCCCTGCATCGCGGCCTTGATGTAGTACATGCCGTACTTGGCGTAGGCGTCCGCGGGCTGGGAGACCGTGGCGTCGATCTCGCCCTTGCGGATGGAGTCGAACTCCTGCGGGATCCCGTCGTTGGAGACGACGACGATATGGCCCTTCTGACCGGCCGCCTTCAGCATGTTCTTGGACTTGAGGGTCTGCAGGGTGGGCGCGAGGTAGACACCGCCGGCCTGCATGTAGATCCCCTTGATGTCGGGGTTGGCGTTCAGCAGGGTGTCGAGTTTGGATGCCGCGGTGTCGGACTCCCACTTGGCGGGGATCTCCAGGACCGTCAGCTTGGGGTACTTCTTCTTCACGCAGGAGCGGAACGCCTCGGAACGGTCCCGGCCGTTGACGGAGGCGAGGTCGCCCATGATCTGCACGACCTTGCCGCTGGTGATGTGCTGTCCGAGGTATTCGCAGGCCTTCTCGCCGTAGGCGACGTTGTCGGCACGCACCACCATCGCGACCTTGCCCTTGTCGGGCGCGACGTCGACGGCGACCACGGGGACGCCCTTGCGTTCCGCCTGGTCGAGTCCGGCCTGGATCGCGGCGCTGTCCAGCGGGGCGACGACCAGGCCCTTCACGCCCTGGTTGAGCTCGTTGTTGATGTCGGTGATCTGCTGCGAGGGGTCGCTGTTGGAGTTGACGGTCCCCAGGGCGTCGACGCCTTCCGACTTCGCCATCTTGGGCACGTAGTCGTTGTACGACTGCCAGAACGGCGAGGTCAGCAGGGGCAGGATCACTCCGACCTTGCCGGTGCCACCGCCACCGGCACCGGAGGAACCGCTGTCCTTGGTACTGCCGCATGCCGTGAGCGCCAGGGTGCAGCAGGCGGCCGCGGCCGTCGCGCGCACCGCCCACGGGGAGATCCGCCTGTCTTGCCTTCCGTTCCGCACAGTACTGCCGGCCATCTGTCGGCTCCTCATCGAGCGTGATCGAGCAGTTGCCCGCATACTTATCAGACCACTCAGCCGCTACAACACCCTTGGGTGCCAAGTTTTCCCGCCTTTCGGCCATAGTGGTCGGACCACATCGATGGTTAGACTGCGGCGCACGGCGACAGGAGGAGTGGCGTGGACGAGACACCGACCGGGACGGAACCGGAGAGCACGGCGGCCGCTCCGCAGAAGGGCACCGTGACGGAACGCGCCATCGAGCAGATCAAGGCGATGATCGCCGGGGGCCGGCTGGAACCGGGCGAGCGGCTGCCGACGGAACGCGATCTGGCGGCTCGACTGGGCATCTCCCGCAGTTCGATGCGGGAGGCGATCCGTGCGCTCACGGTCCTCGGCGTGTTGGAGGCCCGGCACGGATCGGGCATCTATGTCACCCAGTTGGAGGCGGGCGACCTGCTGGAGACCTTCGGCGTGGTCGCGGACCTCTCGCGCGGGCCACGTCTGGTCGAGCTGCTGGAGGTCCGGCGCATCCTGGAGTCGACCGCGACCGCACTGGCGGCGGCCCGGATCTCCGACGACCAGCTCGCCGAAGTGGAGAAGCACCTGACGGCGATGAACGCGACGGACGACCCTGAGGAGATCCTCGCGCACGACCTCGCCTTCCACCGCGAGATCGCGGCGGCGGCCGGCAACGAGACCATGGCGGCGATCCTGGAAGGCCTGTCCTCACGCACCTTCCGCGCCCGCGTCTGGCGCGGCTACCAGGAAGAGGGCGCCTTCAGCCGTACCCGCCGCGAGCACGCCGCGATCCACCGGGCCCTGGTCGCCCACGATCCGGAGGCGGCACGGGCGGCCGCGGCCGCGCACGTGGGTGAGGTCGAGCAGTGGCTGCGGGCACAACTCGGCCCCTAGGCGCAGTCTTCGGTCGCGGTCGCTGGGCTCGCGGGAGGCTGCGGATCCGGATGGCCACAGCGCGGAGAAGGAGTCCGGCGCGGCAGCTCTCGGCTGCCTCGTCGTAGCGCCGGGCCGCAGGAGTCCGGCGCGGCAGCTCTCGGCTGCCTCGTCGTAGCGCCGGGCCGCAGGAGTCCGGCGCGGCAGCTCTCGGCTGCCTCGTCGTAGCGCCGACGCGCCGGGCCGCAGGGGTGGTTCGCCCGGCGGTGCTCCCACACGGCTCCCGGTGGGGCACCGCGCGCCGGGCGCGCGGTGCCCCACGTCCGCCTCAGGCCCGCTTCAGCCGCAGCGTCACCAGCTCGAACGGGCGCAGCCGCAGCGTGATCCGGCTGCCTTCGCGATGCGGTACGGGCGCGTCGGTGAGCGGCCGCTCCAGCAGGTCCGTCGCCACCACCGCCGCCACGTCGAAGTCCGCGGTGAGGGTGGCCCGGGTACGGCCGCCGCGGGACTCGTGGAACCGTACGACGACGTCGCCGCTGCCGTCGTCGGCCAGCTTCACGGCCGTGACCACGACCGCGTCCTGAGCCACCGTCACCAGCGGCGGCACCTCGGCCGCGCCGGTCAGCCGCCGTTCCGGCAGGTTGATCCGCCAGCCCTCGCGCACCGCGTCCCCGATCGACGCGCCCGGCACCAGCGCGTGCCGGAACCGGTGGAGGCCCTGGTCGGTCTCCGGGTCGGGGAAGCGCGGGGCGCGCAGCAGGGAGATCCGGACGGTCGTGGTCGTGCCGGAGTCCGTCTCCCGCACCGTCCGGGTCACGTCGTGGCCGTACGTCGAGTCGTTCACCACGGCCACCCCCCAGCCCGGCTCCTCCAGATGCACGAAACGGTGGTTGCACGCCTCGAACTTCGCCGCCTCCCACGAGGTGTTGGTGTGCGTGGGCCGGAAGAAGTGCCCGAACTGGGTTTCCGAGGCGTACCGTTCGGCGTGGGCGTCCAGGGGGAACGCCATCTTCAGGAACTTCTCCGTCTCATGCCAGTCGACCTCGGTGTCGATCTCCAGCCGCCTCTCCCCCGGTGCGAGGAACAGCACCTGGACGACACGGGAGGCACCGAAGGACCGTACGACGCGGACCGACCCGCCGTCCTCACCCGGGGCGATCTCATCCGCGTCCACCAGGTCGGTGACCGTGTTCCGGTAGAAGGCGTCCACGTCCCAGGCGTCCCACTGGTTCGGGAAGTCGGGGTGCAGCTGCAGCAGGTTCGCGGCCCGCCCGGGTGCGACCGTCTCGCGTTCGGCCTCGATGTCGTACGCGGAGACGACCAGTCCCCGTGCGTCGATCTCCACCCGCAGCAGCCCGTTGTCCAGCACGAAGCCGCCGTCCGGCCGCGCCGTCAGTGACACCTCGCCCGCGGCGGCGGGTGTGCCCGCGCCGCCGGCCGGTACCCCGGCGCGGGTGTGCGGGGCCGCGTTGAACACCAGCGGCACCGTGCCCTCACCGGCCAGGGACCGCTGCGCCGCCTCGATGATCCCGTTCAGTTCCCCGGCGACCCGGTCGTAGGTCGCCCGCGCCTCCCGGTGCACCCAGGCGATCGACGAGCCGGGCAGGATGTCATGGAACTGGTGCAGCAGGACCGTCTTCCAGATGCGGTCCAAGTCCTCGTGGGGGTAAGCGAAGCCGGTCCGCACCGCCGCCGTCGCCGCCCACAGCTCGGCCTCCCGCAGCAGGTGCTCGCTGCGCCGGTTGCCCTGCTTGGTCCTCGCCTGGCTCGTGAGCGTGGCGCGGTGCAGTTCCAGGTACAGCTCGCCCACCCAGACCGGCGGGTGCGGGTACTCCTCCTGCGCCTTCTTGAAGAACGCCTCCGGTGTCTCCCACACCACCGTCGCCGAGCCCTCGAGGTCGCGCAGGCGCGCCGCCTTCGCGACCATCTCCCGCGTGGTGCCGCCCCCGCCGTCGCCCCAGCCGGTGGGCGCGAGGGAGTGGCTGGCCACTCCCTTGTCCTTGAAGTTGCGTGCGGCGTGGGCGATTTCGCTGCCCTTCATCGAGCAGTTGTAGGTGTCGACGGGCGGGAAGTGGGTGAAGATCCGGGTGCCGTCGATGCCCTCCCACAGGAAGGTGTGGTGCGGGAACTTGTTGGTCTGCGACCACGAGATCTTCTGCGTGAGCAGCCACTTGGAGCCCGCCGCCTTGATGATCTGCGGCAGCCCGGCGGCGAAGCCGAAGGTGTCGGGCAGCCACGCCTCGTCGTTCTCGATGCCGAACTCGTCGAGGAAGAAGCGCTTTCCGTGCACGAACTGACGGGCCATCGCCTCGGATCCCGGCATGTTGGTGTCGGACTCCACCCACATACCGCCCGCCGGCACGAACCGGCCCTCCGCCACCGCCTTCTTCACCCGCGCCCACACCTCGGGCCGGTGCTCCTTCACCCATGCCCACTGCTGTGCCTGCGACATGGCGAACACGAACTCCGGCTCGTCCTCGATGAGCGCGGTCATGTTCGACGTCGTACGGGCCACCTTGCGCACCGTCTCGCGCAGCGGCCACAGCCACGCCGAGTCGATGTGCGCGTGCCCGACGGCGCTGATGCGGTGCGCGGAGGGGGCGGCGGGGACCGAGAGCACACCGGCCAGCCGGTCGCGGGCCCGCTCGGCCGACCCGCCGACGTCCTGCAGGTCGACCGCGTCCAGCGCCCGCTCGACCGCGCGCAGGATCTCCCAGCGCCGCGCCGACTCCACCGGCAGCTCGGCCATCAGCTCGCCGAGCACCTCCAGGTCGAGCACCAGCTGCCACACCGTCTCGTCGAAGACGGCGAGGTCCATGCGCTCCAGCCGGTACTGCGGCTCGCTGCCCGCGGTCGCCTTGTCTCCCAAAAGCGTGGGCCGGAACGGGTGGTAGTCGAGGATGACCGGGTTGGACGCCGCCTCGATGTGCAGCTCCACCCGCTCGCCGCCCTCGACCGGGGAGCCGATCCGCACCCACTGGTTGCGCGGGTTGAGCCCCTTCACCGGGGAGCCGTCGGGCCGGTAGACCAGGCCCTCGCACTGGAAGCCGGGCATGTTCTCGTCGAACCCGAGGTCGAGCAGGGCCTCGACGGTCCTGCCGGCCCAGGCCTCGGGAACGGCCCCGGTCACCCGGAACCAGCTCGTGCCCCACGGGGCGCCCCAGCGTGTGCCCACCGTGATCGGCTCGCCCGGGGCGGCCAGGCCCTCGGCGACGGGTACGGGCTCGCCGGGCGCGTGCCACACCGCCACCTCGAGCGGTACGGACTCGGGGTACACGGCGGGGCGGATGCGCTCGTCGAGGACGCGCCTGAGGCGGGCTTCGACCAGGGTGCGGTCGTCATGCATGGGGTGCTCCGTGGGGTGAGGGTGCGGGTGTTACCAGTGGTGGGTGGTCGTGGCCGGGGTCGAGACGTTGTAGAGCTCCCCGACCGCGCGCAGTTCGAACCGCGCGACGCTCTCGCCCTGCTCGGCCGTGAGCCCGCCGACGTAGTACGCCGACTGGCATGTACCGCCGAGGAAGCGGCGGGTGCCGTCGGGCAGGACGCGGTACAGCTCGTAGTGGCGGCCGGCGGATGCGGCGGCCCGGTGGACGGCGGCGGGCGCGGCCCGCCAGGCGAACCGCAGGTTTCCGCCGTCGGCATCGGTGACCCGCAGACCGACGGGGGCGGCCGGGGCGGTCACCGCGTCCCGGACCGCGAGGCCGCCGAGCCGCCAGCGCACCGGGCCGCCGTCGCCCGTCAGGCGCACCGCCAGCGTGCGCACCGTGCCGGACAGGCCGGTCAGCGGCACGGTGGTGGTCTGCCAGCCGTCACCGGCGGCCAGCGGGAAGTAGGTGTACGAGGGTGCCTGCCCCGGGGAGCCCGGCTCGGCGGTGGCGACGGCCAGTTCGGCCCGGACGTCGCCCGCGTCGGCCCGATGGGTCAGCTCGACGGTCGTCCCGGGACCGATCGGCAGCCGGGTCGCGTAGAGGTCCAGGGTGGCGGGTGCGTCCGGAGCACCGGAGACCAGCAGACTGCTGCCGCCGCGCCAGGCGTCCGAGAAGTCGAAGGCGACGGAGGGGCGGGTGCCGCTCGTGCGGACGACCCAGCGGCGGGACGGCAGCCGGTCCTGGAGGCCCAGGTGGTTCCACGGGGTGTCCGAGGTGACCTCGCCGTTCTCGTACCACTGCAGTCCGTGGCCGGTGTTGAAGACGGTCGCGAACGGGAGCGCGCCGACGGTGGAGCGGTCGGCGACCGACACGGCCGGGGCGCGCCAGTTCACCGTGGTGTCGGGCCTGGACGGGTCGAGGGACGCGCCTGTCCAGAAGAGGTCGTCGGCCGTGTGGAAGTCGCCAGGCGTGCGGGTCGCGGGCAGGTGGTTACGGGTCCACTCCGGCCGGTAGAAGCCGATGGACGTCACCTGCGCCGCCGTGGCCGGCACGATCGCGTCCCAGTTCACGAAGGTGTTCGTACCACCCGACTCCACGTCGACGCCCGCCCACAGCTCATAGCGGCTGCGCCCGAGCTGCCCGGCCAGCGTGCCCGAGGACGCCAGCGAGCTCTGCGACCATCCGAAGTCGACGAACATCGAGTCGGCGGACTGGAAGAACGCCTGGTTCTGGCTGTCGAGGGCGCCCTGCCAGGAAACCGTGCCGTTCACCGTCATCGCGTCGTACCAGGTGACGCGTAGCCCCTTGGCCGTGCCGAGCGCCTTCAGCTCCTTGACGAAGCCCAGCATGGCGGCGCCGAGCGCGCTGTTCCCGCCGCCGGTCTCGGCGTTGACGAACCAGCCGTCGAAGCCGTACGCCTGCGCGACCGCGACGAGCTGCTTGGCGAGCGAGTAGTGCCCCGTGCCGTCCTTCTGCACCAGGTCCCGCGTCCACTGGAGCTGTCCGCCGTAGGCGACGGGCGGCAGGAATATGGTGCCGAGGACGCGAACGCCGTGCCGGTGCGCGGCGTCGACTATGGGCGCGTTGGGCGCGAGGATCAGGCCCTCGCCGGCGGAGCCACCCCAGAAGACCAGTTCGTCAAGGTAGGCCCAGTGGGTGAGGGCGTAGTAGTCGGCGGTCGGCGCGCCCTGGGAGGGGTTGGAGGAGGTGGGTCCGAAGGAGACGAGCGACTGGATACGGGCCTGGCCGGAGCGGGCGGTGGTGTTCACGGGGGCTGGGGTGAAGCGGGCGGCGAGCGGCACGGACGCGGCGTTGAAGGCCAGGTCGGTGTCCGTGGCGGCGCTCCACGACTTCAGGCTGCGCCAGGTGATGCCGGGCTCCGGGGTGCCGGCGGGCAGGGAGTCCGGGTACCAGTAGGAGGCGTACGGCTGCAGGTCGCGGCTCGCCGCGGAGGCGATGGGTGCGTGCAGCGCGGGGGTCAGCACGGCTGCGGCTCCGGCGAGCAGGACCGTGCGTCTGCTGAGGTTCACTGTGCGCTCCGTTTCGTCGTGGGGACGGTGCGGGGACGGGCTACTCGGTGACCTGTTCGGGGGTGACGACGTCGGTGATGCCACGGGCCGCGAGATGCTCTACGTCGTCGGCGCGGCTCGCGAGAACGGTGGTGGGGCGGGCGCCGTCGGCGGTCAGCCGGGCGAAGGCCTCGAAGACCGGGCCGCCGGGGGCGCAGACCGAGCGGCCGGGGGTGGTGTCGACGACCAGCGCGGTGGTGCGGGCGGCGGGCTCGGAGGCCGGCTGCTCCTTGATGATCCGGGAGAGCGTCCGCGCGGCGGGCTTGGGCCGCCGGTCGTTGGTCAGCAGACCCAGTCCGTACTCGAGTTCGGGAAAGTCGGCGAGGTCACGGCTGACGTCGTGCGAGCACCACCAGGTGACACCCCACAGGTCGGGGCAGTCGAGGACGTTGCGCACCGTGGCCTCGGTGAAGGCCGCCGCGTGCTCAGGAGGGATCAGCGGGGCGGGCGCGCCGACCTCCTGGAGCCATACGGGGCGGTGCGGGTCGTCCGCCCAGGCCTTGGAGAGCTCGACGAGGTAGGCCGCGTGGTGCTCGGTGGCGGTTCCGGTGCGGCCGTGGCGCTGGGCGGCGCCGTTGAACACCCAGGAGTGCACGGCGGTGAGGTCGCCGAGGCGCGCCGAGTGCTCGGGGGTGAAGGGCTGCTCGTCCTGGTACCACGCGGCGTCGTACGAGGCGTGCAGATGCAGCTTGCCGGGGGCGCCCTCGGCGCAGGCGGCGAGCAACCGGGTCAGCCACTGTCCGGCCTGCTCGGCGGTGATGCGGTCCGGGTCGGGATGAGGGCTCGCGGCGAACTGGTTGACCTCGTTGCCGATCGTCATGCCGATGAAGTTCGGCCGGTCGGCCAGGGCCGCGGCGAGCGTCCGCAGGTAGGCCGCCTCGCCCTCGACGACCTCCGGATCGGTGAAGATGTTGCGCCGGTGCCAGGTCTGCGTCCAGGCGGGCAGGAAGTCGAAGCTCGACAAGTGCCCTTGCAGGCCGTCCACATTGACGTCGAGTCCGCGTTCGGCCGCCGCGTCGGCGAGCGCGACGAGCTGCTCGACGGCGCGGGGCCGGATCAGAGCGCGGTTGGGCTGGAAGTAGGGCCACAGCGGGAAGACCCGGATGTGGTCCAGGCCCAGTGCGGCGATCGAGTCGAGGTCGGCGCGTACGGAGTCCAGGTCGAAGTCGAGCCAGTGGTGGAACCACCCCTCGCTCGGGGTGTAGTTGACGCCGAAGCGCACGGCATGGGGCATGCGGATTCCTTCAAGCAGTGGTACGCGTACGGAGGTTCAGCCCTTGACGGCGCCCTCGCCCACGCCGCGGAAGAAGTAGCGCTGCAGACAGGCGAAGAGGACCATGAGCGGCGCCACCGCGATGACGGTGCCCGCGGCGACGAGGCGCTCGTCGTTGGCGAAGGTGCCGTGCAGATAGTTGAGTCCGATGGTCAGGGTGAACTTCGACGGGTCGCTCAGCACGATCAACGGCCACAGGAAGTCGTCCCAGGAGAACATGAACGCGAAGATCGCGACGACGGCCAGGGTCCCCTTGACCGAAGGCAGCGCGATCCTGAGGAACCGCTGCCAGGCGTTGGCGCCGTCGACGAACGCGGCCTCCTCGATCTCGAACGGCAGGTTGAGGAAGGCGTTGCGCATCAGCAGCACGTTCATGGCGCCGACGCTGCCCGGAAGCACCACGCCGACCAGCGTGTTGTTGAGGTCGAGCTCCCGCATGGTGGTGAACTGGGCGATGATGATGCTCTCGGCGGGGACCAGCATCGCCAGGATGAAGACGAGGGTGGCGACCCTGCGGCCCCGGTAGCGCAGCCGGGCCAGCGCGTAGCCCGCGAGGGCCGAGCCGACGCAGTTGGTCACCACGTTGGCGGTGGCGACCTTCAGGGAGTTGAAGGCGTAGTCCCACACGGGGATGGTGTCCGAGACGCGCGCGTAGTTGTGCAGCGTCGGATGGGCGGGCAGGAAGGAGGGCGGGGAGCTGAAGATGTCCTCGGTCGGGCCCTTGAGCGAGGTGGACAGCTGCCACAGGAACGGGCCGACCGTCAGGGCCAGTACGACCAGCAGCAGCACATACCGGAGAATCAGCTCCCACACCCGGATGCGGCGGCCGTGCTCGTCGGTGACCGGTCCGCGGCGTACGGCGGCCGGAGCCGGAGCCGGGACCGGCGGTGCCTTCTCCACGACGCTCATGCGTCCTCCCTCCGGTCCGCGCGCAGGACGAGCAGCATCAGCGCCACGGTGACGACGAACACGACGAGCGAGATCGCGGAGGCATAGCCGACCCGGCCCGTGAGACCGGTGCCGGTGCGCTGGACGAGCATGACCAGGGTGGTGTCCTCGCCGGCCGGCCCGCCGCTGGGGCCGGCCATCAGGTACACCTCGGAGAACACCTTGAAGGCGGCGACCGAGGAGAGTGCGGCGACCAGCACCATGGTGGAGCGGAGCGCGGGCACGGTGACCGTCAGGAAACGCCGCACCGCGCCCGCGCCGTCCACGGCCGCGGCCTCGTGCAGTTCACGCGGCACATTGGCGAGGGCGGCCAGGTAGATGATCATGTAGTAGCCGAGACCCTTCCAGACCGTGACGGCCATGGCGCTCAGCAGGAGCAGCCACTGGTCGCTGAGGAAGCCGACCCGGCCGACCCCGACCGTCTCCAGCAGCGAGTTCACCAGGCCGCGCTCGTCCAGCAGCCACACCCAGATCAGGCCCACCACCACGATGGAGGCGACCACCGGGGTGTAGAACGCCGAGCGGAAGAACGCGATACCGGGGATGTTCTTCTGCACGAGCAGAGCCAGCAGCAGGGGCAGCACGACGAGCGCGGGGACGACCAGGAGAACGTACAGCGCGCTGTTGCGCAGGCCGATCCAGAACATGTCGTCGTGCAGCAGCTCGCGGAAGTTGGCGAGCCCCACGAACCGGCCCGGGATCAGGGTGCGGCGGTCGGTGAAGGCGTTCACCACGGTGGAGACGAACGGATAGAGGATGAAGGCGCCGGTCACCACCAGCCCCGGGGCTGCGAAGAGCCAGGGGCTGGTGGGCAGTTGGCGCCGCACCCGTGACACGGTGGAAGTGGCCATGCTGGTTCAGCCCTGCTGCTGGAGGAGCTGGTCGCAGGCCTTGACAGCGTTGTCGAGGGCCGCCTTGGGGCTCTCCTTGCCCTGCAGCGCCTTGGCGACCTCGTTGCGCAGCGCGGTCTTCATCTGGTCGCTGAACAGGACGGGCGTGTAGTTGACCGCGTTCTTCAGGGACTTGGCGGCGGCGATCCTGACCCGCGTCTCGTCCGTGCCGTCCTCCTTGGTGAAGTACGGGTCGTCGAGGGAGCCGGCCGTGCTCGGGAAGATGGCCACCTTCTTCGCGAACGACATCTGGTTCTGCGCGTCGGTCACGTAGTGCGCGAAGGCGACGGCGGCCGGGGTGTGCTTGGTGCGGGAGTTGACCATCACACCCATCACGTACATGTTGACGTGGCCCGTGCTGGTGATCTGGTCGGTGATCCCGATGTTCTTGTACAGGTTGGGCGCCTGCTTCTTGAAGTTCTCGAGGTCCAGCGCGCTGCCCGGGTTCATGGCGACGGCCTCGGTGAGGAACTTCTTGCCGGAGGACTCGGGGGTGGCGGTCAGGGCCTGCGGGTCGAGCGCCTTGGCGTCGTACAGCTCCTTGTACTTGGTGAGGAGTTCGATGCCCTTCGCGTCGTTGAAGGCGAAGCCCGTGCCCTGCTTGTCCATGAGCTCGACGCCGTAGCGGCCGAAGTCCTCGATGGTGGGCACGTTGGCCAGGGTGGCGACCTTGCCGTTGCTCTTCTTCGCCATCTGCAGGGCGTCGGCGAAGAGTTCGTCATACGTCTTCGGGGGCGTGTCCGGGTCGAGTCCGGCCTTCTTGAAGAGGTTCTTGTTGTAGAACAGCGGCCCGGTGTTCAGGTACCAGGGGAAGGCGTAGGTACCGGTCACGCCCGGTGTCTGCTGTCCCGTCCAGGCCCCGTCGAGGTACTCGGCCCGGTACTTGGCGGCCGCCTTGTCCAGGTCGAGGGCGAGTCCGGCCTTGACGATGGGGGCGAGCAGGTCGGGCGAGACGTTGACGACGTCGGGCAGGGTCCCGCCCGCGGCGTCCGCGCTGAGCTTGTCGGCGTACCCCTCGGCGGGCTGGTCGATCCACTTCACGTGGGTGCCGGGGTACTTCTTCTCGAAGTCGGCGATCAGGCCGTCGAAGTAGGACTTGAAGTTGGCGCGCAGGTTCCAGGTCTGGAAGGTGATGTCTCCCTCGACCTTGCCGGATGCGTCGGTGGATCCGCTGCCGTCGTCCGAGGAGCCGCAGGCGCTCAGCGGCAGGACGAGAGCGGCGAGGGCAGCGACGGCGAATGTTCTGCGGGACGGAGTGGGCACGGTGACACGACTCCCTTGCGGCGTCGGCGGCTGGTGTCGCCAGCGACCATGCACGGCACGTTCGAGAGAAGTCAATGGATTTGCCTCAGCTAATGAAATTCCCCGTTCATTAGTCCAGGTCAGACGCGCTGTCGAACGATACTTGCTCACGCTACTAATGCGCTTTAGAGTCTTGGTACTCAAGCGCATTAGTCCACTCACAGAAAGGGGCCGCCGTGCCCGCCAAGCGGTCCCCCGCACGCCGTCCGACCATGAAGGACATCGCGCAGCGCGCGGGAGTCTCCGAGAGCGCCGTCTCCTTCGCGCTCAACGGACGCCCCGGCGTCTCCGAGGTCACCCGCGACCGGGTGCGCCGGGTCGCCGAGCAGCTGGGCTGGCGGCCGAGCACGGCGGCGCGCCAGCTCTCCGGCGAGGGCGCGGCCACGGTGGGCCTGGTGGTGGCGCGCCCGGCGGACACCCTGGGCGTGGACTCCTTCTTCCTCCAGCTGATCTCCGGGATCCAGGAAGTGCTGGCGGAGCGTCACCTGGGCCTCCTCTTCCAGGTGGTGGAGGACGTGGACGCGGAGTGCGGCGTCTACCGGCGCTGGTGGGCCGAGCACCGGGTGGACGGCGTGATGGTGGTGGATCCGCGTACGGACGACCCGCGCCCCGATCTGCTCGACGAACTGGGCCTGCCCGCCGTGGTGATCGGCGGAGTGCCGGACGCGCGCCATCCGGGACTGTCCACGGTCTGGGCCGACGACGCGGGCGCGATGGCCGCGGTGGTGGACCAGTTGTATGCGCTCGGCCATCGCAGGATCGTGCACATCGCCGGCCTTCCGGGACTCGCGCACACCGAGCGCCGGATCCGTACGCTGCGCACCGAGGCCGAGCGGCGGGGCCTCGCCGAAGTGAGGTCGGTGACCACCGACTACTCGGACGCGGAGGGTGCCGCCGTCACCCGCCGCGTGCTGGCCGAGGACGCGCCGCCGACCGCGCTGGTCTACGACAACGACGTGATGGCCGTCGCCGGGGTCACCGCCGCCGTCGAACTGGGATTCTCGGTGCCGGCCGACGTCTCGGTCATCTCGTGGGAGGACTCGGCACTGTGCCGCATGGTCAAGCCGTGGCTGTCCGCCCTCTCACGTGACACGGTGGAGTTCGGCCGCAAGGCGGCGGGTGAGCTGACCGCGCTCCTGGACGGGGGCCCGGCCCGCACGGTGCAGGTACCCGTACCGCGGCTGATCGAGCGGGAGAGCACCGGGGCGGCGCTCGCATCCCGTCCCCGTCCCCAGGGCGGCGCATCCCCCGGGTGAGGTCGCCGGGGCGACGCGGGAGGGGCGGGCATGGCCCTGACCGGACGACCGTCACCCCGCCCGCCCCCTGTCAGACCGCCCCGGCGCCCCCGCGATGCACCCCAGTCAGGAGGTTCGCCGCCCACGGCCCTTCCTGCTCAGCCGTGCCACTCCACCTTGAAGACCCAGACGTACCGGCCCGCCTTCCGGGCCGCCTCCGGTACGTCGATCACCAGGGAGCCGCCCCGTGTGGTCCAGGTCAGTGGCCGGTCGTGGCCGAGCATGGTCACCTTGTCGCCGCTGCGGACCGGCACCGGCGCCTCGACGGTCAGGGTGCTGCCCGGTTCCGTCAGCGAGTGGATGTAGAACGCCTCGTTCTCCCGGACCGTGAAGCGCAGATCCTCGCCGAGCTGCGCCATGCGCGACCAGTAGGTCGTGTCGTAGATCGCCTCGCCGTTGGTCCGCAGCCAGCAGCCGGTCTCGCGGAGCCGGGTCTGCATGATCTCCGGAATGGTGCCGTCGGCGCGCGGGCCGATGTCGAGGAGGAAGTTGCCGTTCTTCGACACGATGTCGACCAGACTCCGCACGACCTCCTCGGCCGTCATGTAGCGGTCGTCGGGGGTCGCCTTGTTGTAGCCGTAGCTGAAGGGATCGAGGCCCCGGCTCGCCTCCCACTTGGCGACGACGGTGTTGTCGTACGTCGTGTACTCGGGGGTCGTGAAGTCGTGGAAGGCGATACCCGAGCGGTCGTTGACGGCCACCTCGTACGGCTTGGGCCGGTTCTTGCCGTGGTTGAAGAACTCCGCGAGGACGGTGAGGCTGTCGTTGGCGCCGCCGATGTCGCACCACAGGACGGCCGGGTCGTAGCCGTGGATCAGCTCCAGCATCTGCCGGGCCTGGTAGTCCTCCACATAGTCCTTGCCCGTGGTGTATCCGGTGTACGGGAGCGGCTCCAGGGTGTACGGATTGCGCGGGCCGTGGCCCGTCCACGGGTTGTCGGGGTTGAACCACTCCGGCATCGAGAAGTACAGGCCGCGGTGCAGCTCGGGCGTGTACTTCCGGGACGCGTCGAAGAGCTCGCGGACCAGGTCACGTCGCGGGCCCATCTTCACGGCGTTGCGGTCGGAGACCTTGGTGTCCCACAGGGCGAAGCCCTCGTGGTGCTTCGACGTCAGCACGTGGTACTGCGCCCCCGCGTCCCGGAACAGCTCCACCCAGGCCCGCGGGTCGAACCTCTCCGCCGTGAACATGGGGATGAAGTCGTCGTAGGCGAAGTCCTTGCCGTAGGTCTGCGCGTGGTACGCGTACACCGCGTTGTCCGGGCTCTGCATGTGGTTCCAGTACCACTCGGCGTACTGCGCGCCGACCGGCGACCAGGCGGGCACGGAGTAGACGCCCCAGTGGATGAAGATGCCGAACTTCGCGCGGTGGAACCAGTACGGCGCCTGATGGCCGGCGAGCGACGCGTCGGTGGGCCGGTAGTCGGGCACCCCGAGAGTCAGTTCACGGGTGGCGGAGGTGACGCGCTGCCCTCGGCCGTGGACGGTCACCGCACCGCTGTGTGCCGTGCCCGGCGTGGTGCCGGCGCGGTTGCGGATACCGATGCGGACCCGGGCCTGTTCGCCGGGGTCGAGGCGCCTGATCCGGGCCGGCTCGACGGTGCGGGCACCGGGTACGTCCACGCTCACGGCCACGTCGTCGCCGGCGAGGACGGGCAGAGTGCCCGCGTTGA
Organism: Streptomyces sp. NPDC046900; assembly: GCF_040644975.1. Taxonomy (NCBI): domain Bacteria; kingdom Bacillati; phylum Actinomycetota; class Actinomycetes; order Kitasatosporales; family Streptomycetaceae; genus Streptomyces; species Streptomyces sp. NPDC046900. The sequence continues at coordinate 98,722 of NZ_JBEYXD010000008.1, forward strand.
CCACGGTCGCCTCGACGCTCTGGGCACCGCTGGACTCCAGGAGCGAAGAGGTCGAGTGTGCGTCGCGCAGGGCCAGCGCCCGTCCCTGGGCGGCGGGTTGCAGGGAGAGCGCGAAGATGTGCAGGGACGTCCTGCCGGCCTCGGCGGGGTTGGTGACGGGCAGCGTCAGGGCGACCGCCTCGCGCTGCGGGTCCATCCAGACCTCGGCCGTGCCGAGGCCCACCGGGTGCATGTCCTTGGTGCCGTCCGGTGTGTACCGGTACGGGACCGAGAGCGGGCCGCCCCCGCTGTACCAGTCGCTGCCGCCCAGACCGGCGGTCGTGGTGGAGCCGTCCGCGTAGTGCACGGTCGCCGTACCGGAGGCGTTGCCGTAACTGCCCGCGGTGAGGAACAGCGCCGACAGGTAACGGCCCTTGGGCAGGTCGATGCGCTGGCCGAGGGCCACCACATTGTTCCGGGCGCCCGCGGCGGAAGACGTGAGGACGAAGGAGACGCCGTCCACGTCCACACTCCCGGTGGGGAGTTCCTCGCCGGGGAAGGTGTAGCCGGAGCCGTCGAAGTCGCCGCCGCGGGCGGAGGCGGTGTCGATGCCATCGTTGTCGAACTGGGCGTCGAGGGGGACGGGGACGGGTGCGGGGACCTGCACCCATCCGGGCCCGGGGGCTGCGGCTCCGCCGGACCGCGCGGCGGCGGGCGGGGCCGAGAGGGCGACGGTGGCGCCGGCGGCAGCCAGTGCGGCGGCACCGAGAACCTGACGTCTTGGATATGTGCTCATGAGCGCCTCCAATTCATCGGATGTCTGATGATTGAACTGCCGCGGAAGACTGTCAATGGGGCCTGCAGCGACGGGATTTGAGGCAGTGATCGGATGTTCCCGCGTGGTGTGCCGGCCGTGACGGCGACGGGTCTCGCCAGACTCTCGACGCGGTACCGTCCGGCAGTGCACAGTGCTCCTCGAACTCGCCAGTAAGTTCCCCCATCCACCACGCCGAGGACCGACAGGGAGCGCCCGTGACCACCTGGGCCGGCCGGACCGCCGCCGAGATCGCCGCCGCCGTACGCGAGAAGCGCGCCACGCCGCACGAGGTGGTGGCCGAGCACCTGGCCCGGATCGAACAGCTCGACGGCCGGGTAGGCGCCTTCCGCCGGCTGCGCGCGCAGGCCGCGCTCGCCGAGGCCGACGAGGTGGCCGCCCGCACCGATCTGGCCCAACTGCCCCTGGCCGGCGTGCCGGTGGCCGTCAAGGACAATCTGGCCGTACGCGGCGAGTCCACCCGCAACGGCTCAGCCGCGACCCCGGACACACCCGCGGACGACGACCACGTCACGGTGGCCCGGCTGCGCGCGGCGGGCGCGGTCGTCGTGGGCCTGACCAACGTGCCCGAACTGTGCGTGTTCGGCACCACGGAAGGGGTGCACGGGACCGCTCGCAACCCCTGGGACACCTCCCGTACGGCGGGCGGCTCCTCCGGCGGCAGCGCTGCGGCGGTGGCCGCCGGCATGGTGCCGATCGCGCTCGGCAACGACGGGATGGGCTCGCTGCGCATCCCGGCCGCCAACTGCGGACTCGTCACCCTCAAACCCGGCCACGGCACGGTCCCGGCGGGCATCGGCAACGGAGACTGGTTCGGCATGTCCGAGAACGGCCCGCTGGCGACGACGGTCGAGGACGCACGGCTGATGTTCGAGATCCTGGCGGGCACACAGGACACGGGCAAGCCGCGGAACGGTACGCACACGATCGCGCTCTCGCTCCGCAGTCCCCTGCCCGGCGTGACCGTGAGCCGGCCCTACGCGGACGCGACACGCACGGCGGCCTCGCTGCTTGCGAGGGCGGGGCACGAGGTCCGGCCGGCCGACCCGCCCTACCCCTGGTGGCTCGGCACGACGTCACTGGCGCACTGGACGGCGGGGACCGCGGTCGACGCGGAGGACCTCGACGTACGGCGGCTGGCCCGGCGTACCCGGGTGCACGCGGCGGTGGGCCGCCGCTTCGTGGAGCGCGTGCGCTCCGGCGACCGCCGCGAGCAGCTGCGCCGTGCCCTGGAGCCGTTCTTCGCTGCTCACGATGTGCTGCTCACTCCCGCGCTCGCCCGCCGGGGTCCGGCAGCGGAGCCCTGGCACGAGCGGGGCTGGCTGCGCAACGTGCTGGCCAACACGCAGTACTCCCCCATGACGCCTCCCTGGAACCTCACGGGCTGGCCCGCCATGTCGGTCCCCTTCGGCGCACTTCCGAGCGGCGCGCCCTGCGCCGTGCAACTGGTCGGGCGGCCCGGGTCGGAAGCGGAACTCCTCGATGTGGCCGCACAGTTGGAGGCGCTGCACCCCTGGCAGCGTACGGCGCCGCTGAGTTAGACCGGGCCCCCGGGCCGGGCGCTGCCGGACGCGCATGGCCGAACATCCCGCAGGCGCTCCAAGTGACGTTGCGCAGATCCGCGGCTGCGGCGCCGGCGGGCCATCTCCTCTTCCTCCGCTCCTCCCTAGATCGCGCGGTGCCGGCCGCTCGCATCGGCGCCCGAGGCGGCGCGGGCCGCACCAGCACTGTTTCCGATCGCCGCCGGTGGGGACTCGACCGGAAAGCTGGACGGACCGATGGCGGCGCAGCCCCGCCGCCATCGGAGGGAAGGAAGATGAAGGTTCGTGAGTGCATACCTGAGTGAGAAACCGGTCGACCACCCGACCGAGTCGGGCTGGGCGCAGTCCCGCGACCAGCAGGAGGGCAGCCCCCGCACCTGCGTTCCGGCCGTCGGGGACGCGCCGGCCCCCGAGATCTGCCGTGGCCCGGACTGGAACATCGTCAGGGGCGAGGACTGACGGACTACCGGGGGTGTGTCGAACCGGTGCGCCAGGGGACTCGGAGGGCCGGTGCCGATCCCGGCACGCCAGACCTGAGGAGCGGGAGCATCAGGATGCGAGCACTGACCTGGCAGGGCCGGCGGGACGTGCGGGTGGAGACCGTCCCCGACCCCCGGATCGAGAAGCCCGACGACATCATCGTGCGGATCACGTCGAGCGGGATCTGCGGTTCGGACCTTCATCTGTACGAGCTTCTGGGCCCCTATCTCGACCCGGGCGACATCCTGGGCCATGAGCCCATGGGCGTCGTCGAGGAAGTCGGACCGCAGGTGCACGCACTCGCGCCGGGCGACCGAGTGGTCATCCCGTTCAACGTCTCCTGCCGTGACTGCTTCATGTGCGACCAGGGTCTGCACTCGCAGTGCGAGACGACGCAGGTCAAGGAGCGCGGAACGGGCGCCGCGCTGTTCGGGTACACAAAGCTGTACGGACAGGTGCCGGGCGGCCAGGCGGAGTTCATGCGGGTGCCGTTCGGCAACAAGCTGCCCATCAAGGTGCCCGAGGGGCCGCCGGACGACCGTTATGTGTACCTGTCCGATGTCCTGCCCACAGCTTGGCAGGCGGTCGAGTACGCGGCGCTGCCGGAGGGCGGGAGCCTGGTCGTCCTGGGACTCGGTCCCATAGGCGACATGTGCACCCGGATCGCCCGGCACCGCGGCGCCGGACCGGTCATCGGGGTGGACCTGGTCGACGAGCGCCTGGAACGCGCGGCGGCGAACGGCGTCACCTGCTTCGACCTCCGGCGGCACGGAGGAAGCGACCTCACCGAGGCCGTACGGGACCTCACCGGCGGGCGGGGCGCCGACGCCGTGATCGACGCGGTCGGTATGGAGGCGCACGGAGCGCCGTTCGCCAAGGCGGCCCAGTGGCTGACCGGCCACCTGCCCGACGCCATGGCGCAGCCCCTGATGGAACACGCCGGTGTGGACCGGCTCGGGGCCCTGCACACGGCCGTCGACCTGGTGCGGCGCGGGGGCACACTGTCCGTCTCGGGGGTGTACGGCGGGGCCGCGAGCCCGATGCCGCTGCTGACGATGTTCGACAAGCAGATCCAGGTGCGCATGGGCCAGGCGAACGTCTGGAACTGGGTGGACCGGATCCTTCCGCTGCTCACGGACGACGATCCGCTCGGCGTGGACGGCTTCAAGACCCACGCCGTACCGCTGGAGGACGGTCCCAAGGCCTACGCGATGTTTCAGGCCAAGGAGGACGGGATGGTCAAGACCCTCCTCAAGCCCTGACGACCCGCCGTGCGCGCCCGTCCCCGATCGCGCGGGAACCCACTACCGAGCTGGAGCACCCATGCCCACCACGCTGTCGGATCACGACCTCAGAGAGATCGCCGACCGGCTCACCGCCGAGGCGGACACGCTGCGCGTGGAGCTCTCGGCGGCCGAGGCGAAGATGCCCGCGCTGTACACGGACTGTGACCTCGACGCGGCCGACGTGGGCGCGCGGGTGACCGCGTTCGAGGCTCTGCGCGCGGACGCCGACCGCGCCCGGACGATGCTGGAGCGGGTGCTCGCCGCCCTGCACCAGGTGGGCACGCCCGGCTTCGGCCGGTGCACGGCCTGTGGTGCCGTGATCGACCGGGACCGGCTGCTGGCGGTACCGCACACGCAGGTGTGCATCGACTGCGCCCGGGCCGGGGCGGGGGCGCGGGCCGGAGGGGCCTGACGGCGGACTGACTCCGTCGGGCCCGCCGACGGGCAGCCGGGGCGATCGCGCCGTCACTTCCATGGAGGAGTGGCGGCGCCATGAGCTTCCCCCAGCCTTCGCCGGGGCCTGTCCGCCGGTCGGCACGAGACGGGCTCTCAGACGTCCCGCGGCTCCAGGGGGCGGGTGGCCGGGCCCTGCAGGACACGTCCGTCGAGTCCGAAGCGCGAGCCGTGGCAGGGGCACTCCCAGGCCTGTTCCGCACGGTTGAAGGCGACCAGGCACCCCAGGTGGGTGCAGCGCGCCGACAGCGCGTGCAGCCTTCCGCCCTCGTCGCGAGAGACGGCACACACATGGGCACCGATGCGCGTGACGGCGCCCTCGCCCGGCGCGATGTCGTCGGCCGACGGTCCGGTCAGCGGCGGCAGCCGGTCCGCCACGAAGTGCTGGGCGACCTGTGCCTGGTGCTTGAGGAAGGCGGGCGCCTCCCGCACGACCGAGCCCACGCGCCGCGGGTCGTAGAGCTTCGTCCACGGCGGCTCCCGCCCCTCGATCAGGGCGGACAGCAGCAGTCCCGCCATGATGCCCCCGCTGAGCCCCCAGCCACCGAAGCCGGTGGCGACGTAGGTGTGGCGGCTCGCCGCGTGCAGGGGCCCCACCAGGGGCACCGTGTCCGTCGAGTCGTTGTCCTGGGTGGCCCAGCGGTAGGTGAAGTCGAGCGGCCCGAAGTGCTCGGTCGCCCAGTCGGCCAGCCGTGCGAAGTGCTCCTCGCTGTCCGTCGTTCCGGGTGTGAAGTGTTCGCCGGTGAGAATCAGCAGACGTGAACCGTCCCGGTACGGGGCGGTCCGGAACGAGCGGGTGTTCTCCTCAGGCGTGAGGTACATGCCCCGGGGGGCGCGCCCGGAGTCGATCGGCGCTGTCAGCACGACCTCGCGGCGCGGGGAGAGGCGTGCGAAGAGCATCGCGCGGTCGAAGACCGGATAGTGCGTGGCCACCACCACGTCCCGCGCGGTCACCGTGTGCCCGGCCTCGGTGCGCAGGCGGCAGGGTTCACCCTCGTGCAGAGCGACCACACGGGTACCTTCGTACAGCTGTCCGCCGAGGCGCTCCAGCGCCTCGGCGAGTGCGAGCAGGTACGTGCGCGGATGGAACTGCGCCTGATCGGCCGCCCTGACGGCGCCCGCCACGGGGAAGGGCAGTTCGGTTTCGGTGACGAAGTCGGCGGCCAGCCCCGCCTCGCACGCGGCCTCCGCCTCGGCGCGCAGCTGCGGAACGCGTTCCTGATCGAGCGCATAGGTGAAGGCCGGCGCGTCCTCCCAGTCGCAATCGATGCCGAGCTCGTCGACGAGTTCGGCCGCTCTGCGGATCGCCTCCGTCTGGGACCGGGCGTACAGCGCCGCGCCTTCGATGCCGCGGGTGCGGCGCAGGTGCTGGTACACGAGGGAGTGCAGGGCGGTGAGCTTCGCCGTGGTGTGGCCGGTGACGCCGGCGGCGAGACCGCCGGCCTCCAGCACGGCGACGCTGCGGCCGGCCCGCGCCACTTCCCAGGCGGTGCTGAGACCCGCCATACCGCCTCCGACCACGGCCACGTCGACGGTGATGTCCTCCGTGAGGGCCGGTCGCGGCGTTCCGGGCGCCGTCTCGATCCAGTACGACGCCTGCCTGCCGGTGTGCTCACTCATGGGGGCCGGGTTCCCCGAAGCGGATCTCCGATGCGCGGACCGCGTCAGGGCAGCGCCGGACGGGTGAACAGCACGTCGACGCACTCGCGGGCGCCCCAGTGTGTCCGAGGCACGAGGCGCCTCCCGCTCGGCATGCGTGCCGCCCTCAGAGCGCCCGGTACATCGTGCCGCCCTCAGAGCGCCCGGTACATGATGTGCAGCCCCACCCTGCCGAACCGGGGATGCTCGTACGCCTCGGGAACGGTGCCGAGGATCGTGAAGCCGAGGGACTCCCACAGCCGTACCGCGGGGTTGGTCTCCACAACCGCGTTGAACACCATGCCGCGGTAGCCCTCGGCCCTCGCGACGGTCAGGACGTGTTCGGCGAGGGCACGCCCGACGCCGCGTCCCGCGCGGTCCGGGTCGACCATGAAGCCCGCGTTGGCGATGCGGGCGGCGGGGCCCGCGTAGTTGGGCGTGACGTAAGCGGAGCCCACGACCGCCCCGCTGTCGTCCTCCGCCACGTACACGTCCTTGCCCGGCGCCATCCACAGGGCGCGGGCCGCGTCCTCGGTGGTGTCCGGGTCCCAGGTGTAGGTCTCGCCCGCGGCGACGATCCGGTGCCAGAAAGGCCAGATCCGCGGCCAGTCATCGGCCGCGGCTTGTCTGATCAGCATGGGCGCGAGTCTGGCACGCCCATGCTGTCAGCGATCACGACGGATCCAGCGAGCTCAGTCCACGCTCGGCAGGATGTGGGGTTCGGCCAGGTCGTCCTCGTAACCGGCCAGTCTGATGGGGGCCGAGCGGGCCCACACGTCCAGGCTGCCGAGCTTCTTCTCTGTTCGCCTGCCCCCGCGCTCCCCGCGTTCCTTGGGGCGCTGATCGTGATTCATCTTCTCCGGTGTCACCGCGCACTCCTTATGTGTCGGGTAACCCTTGGGACGTACCGGCCCAGTCGGCCTGTGCTCTCGGCGTCCGCTCGGGTCTGAGTCAAGAACTGTTCGGACGCGGTGGCGCCGGCTACTCGTACGAGAGCAGGCCGTGGTGATCGGCTTGTCCCGGGGCGGACCGTGGGGTGTGGGTAGCTCCCCAATGGCTGTCCGCACCGTCCAGATTAACCAAATGAGCGGACGTCCGCTCGATGGGGCTGAAACAACCAGGTAACTGTCTTGGGTCATCCGGCACCCATTCGGCCGCGTTCTCTGGCGATTGGATGGCAATCGTCCCTTTTGCAATCCACCCATTCGGCGCAATCCTCGAACTGCTCACCGGTACGGCAAGTGTACGGACCGTGCTCAGTTCAAGTCCCGTTGGCCGCGTCGCAAGCTCGCCATGATCTGCTGCAGTCCGGCAACGGCTTTTCTCGCGGGAGGACTGACGCATGGAGCTGCGCAGCGTCGAGGAGCTGATGGATCTGCTGCACGCCTGCCGGGGTGCGTGGGACACGCCGGATCGCAGTGGCGACCCGGTCGATCTTCACGACCACGCCCTGCAGACCGCCGCACTGCTGCGCCGGAGTCACCCCGCGGACAAGGAACTCCAGGTGGCGGGTCTGGTGCACGACATAGGCCACCTCCTGCGGCCGGGCGACGACGCCGGGCACGCGGACCACGCGGCCGACGCGGTACGGACGCTGCTCGGCGAGCGTGTCTCCCGCCTCGTACGCCTGCATGTGGCCGCCAAGCGCTATCTGGCCACGGTCTCGCCGGGGCGCGGGCTGTCCCCGCAGAGTGCGCTCACCATGGCCCGGCAGGGCGGACCCATGTCGCGTGCGGAGGCGATGACGTTCGAACACGACCCGCTGGCGGAGGACGCGGTCACCCTGCGTCAGGCGGACGACGCGGCCAAGGTGACGGGTCTGGACGCCGGGGTGATGGAGGACTGGCGGACGGTACTGGAGCTGGTGGCGGCCCGGCACGCCCGGCTGGGAGCCGTGGACTGAGCACGAGCACGGCCCGCTTGACGGCCGTGGACTGAGAAGCGCGCCGACGCGCCGCGCGCTGGGCTCCCGAGCCCAGGCAGGCACGTCTGTGGAGCGCGCGACGGCCCGAGTCGAGTCACCCACCGGACAGGGTGCGACACGCTGCCGTCGGCCTAATCGGCTGCGTGGAGCGTCCGGCCGTTCACACTGTGCGAGGTGCGCCTCCGACACGGAATCGCCCTGGCATATGGCCGCGTGATCGGCAGGTGGATTACGGGCCATGCAGGCTGGTGTCTGGGCGCGTCCCTGGTCCTGCATCTTCTGGCCGCGGTCCTCTTCTCCCCCGAACCGCTGGATCTGCGGGTCTACCGGGAGGCCTCGCCCCTGGTGCTCTCCGGCGGTCTGTACGACTACCGGCTGCACACAAGTCCGCCGATCCCCGTGCTGCCCTTCACCTATCCGCCGTTCGCGGCCCTGGTGTTCCTGCCGCTCGCGCTCCCGCCCTGGGCGGCCCTGGTCGTCCTGTGGCAGGCGGCCTCGGTGGCGGCTGTGGGCGTGATCTGCCTCTGCGCCGACCGGCTCCTGCACCCGGACCGCGGCAGCTCCGCGAGGTCCCGTGTCCTGGTGTGGACGGCGGCGGCCCTGTGGCTGGAACCCGTACGGCACACCCTGGACCAGGGCCAGGTCAATCTGCTGCTGGCCGCCCTGGTCCTGGCGGCGCTGGCGGTGTCCCGCACCGCGATGACCCGGGGAGCGGTTCTCGGCCTGGCGACCGCGGTGAAACTGACTCCGGTCTTCGGCGGCCTCTACCTGCTGGCGACGCGGCAGTGGCGGGCGGCCTTCTGGGCGCTCGTCGCCGCGGGCGGCGCCACGGCCCTGGGCTGGGTGATCGCTCCACGGGAGTCGGCCCGCTACTGGTTCCGCCTGGTGAAGGAAACCCAGCGCATCGGCCCGGCGTGGTCCGTGCGCAACCAGTCGCTGCGGGGCGCACTCGACCGGCTCCTCGGGCACGACACCGCGGCCTCCGGCGTGTGGTGGGCGGCCCTCGCGCTGGCGACCGTGCTCACGGCGTGCGTCCTGTGGAAGGCCGGGCGACGCGGGGACCTGCTCGGTGTCCTGGTCACCGCCGAGCTGTACGGGCTGCTCGTGTCCCCCATCTCGTGGAGCCACCACTGGGTCTGGTGCCTGCCGGCCATGATGTGGCTCGCCCACGGACCCGCCCGGCGCCGGCCCCTCAGCCGTGTGGCGCTGGCGGCGTGGACCGTCGCCACCGCCACACGACTGGTTCCGCTGCTGATCCGCGTGGAGGACCGCCTGCCGCAGCACAGCCCGTACCCGGCACTTCTGGCCTGGCCCGGCACGGCCTACGCCGCGTGCGCGCTGCTGACGATCCTCGCCGTCGCCACCACCCGCGAAGAGGCCTCCGGCAGACGGGCGGATCAGCGGGAGCCCGCGGCCTTCGGTGCGTAGAACCGGTCGCGGACGCGCCGCAGCCAGCCCTCGGCCGCCGACTCGTCCGGCCGCAGCGGCAGCACGCTGCGCGTGTCGTCGAAGGCGTTCTCGTAGTACCGGAGCAGGGACCGCGCGGCTGTGGCGTCCGCGGCCACTCGCTCACCGAAGTCGTGGTACTCCTGCGGGTTCTCGACGCGAATGGTCAGACGTCCGGTCGCGTACAGTTCCAGACCCTGGTGGCACAGCCGCTTCAGGTGACGGGCGTGTTTGGCGGTGCGTCCGCGCGTTTCCGTCGAGACGGGTCCGGCGCCGCGCGCCTCGAGCCTCCTGAACTGCTGCCTGGCGTAGCCGAGATAGGCGTCCCGGACCCGCTGGGCGCACAGCAACGACGTACGGATGCCGGTCAGCTCGTCACCGAGCGGGGTGCGCACCTCGTACAACTCGGCAGGCAGCCAGACCAGTTCCATCGCGGTCGGGTTGCCGCCGAGAGCGAGCCGGCACCACTTCGCCGCCTCGTGGAAGGTGCGGTCGGGGGCCGTGCCGACATGGGACTCCTTCGGCCGGTGCAGGCCGTGCAACTGGTCCGTGGGTGCGGCGAACACGCCGAGCCGGTCGACGTCGGACCCCGCGTGGGCGAGTCCGTACGCGGTCGAGCCGACGATGCCGGACAGCAGGACGTTGGGGACGGTCACGTTCGGCCGCCTTCCTCGGTTCGAGCGATCGCGACGGCTCCGGGCCGGCCGGGCCCGGAGGCGCGAGCCGCTCCTTCCGGCATCCGGACGAACTCCGCGGAACGCGGCTCATGCACGGGAGGCTATGCGCCGACGGCCGGGCGGTGCCAATGATTTTCGCACTCCCGTACGCCATCGCCGACCGGGTCGACGGCGGAACCAGCGGCAGAACGTCGTACGTCCCGGAGACCTCTCCGGGACGTACGACGTTTACGACCGGCTTCGGTCACCCGCGCCACATCACATATGACGTCACGCGCACCACCTCACTCGTGACAGCGACCTCGACCTGATTCCGTCACGGGAACAGCGCGATCCCCACGGCGATCAACAGGACGATGCAGGCGATCAGGCCTACGGTGGCCCAGGTCCCGCGGTGCTTCACCGGGGCGGGCCGGCTCCCGCCGCGCGGCCGGTCCTCCGGCAGTGCGGCATTCACCGGACGGTCGGACGAATAGAACTGCTCGTCGCTCGGATACACGTTGCGGGGGTCTCCGGCGGCGCGTGGATCGATCTCGTGCGGCATGGCCATGAGAACTCACTCCTTGCGCGGTGCTCACGAGAGCTCGAGTTCCCGCCCGGCGCCGGGTCATGCCCCACGGATGGGGCATCGCCCCCCTCGGGAGGCCCGCCCGGTGTCACCACTTGCCGGGCGCGTAGTCCTTCAGGAAGACGCCGTACAGGTCCTCGCCCTGCTCGCCGCGCACGATCGGATCGTATACCCGTGCCGCTCCGTCGACGAGATCGAGCGGAGCGTGGAAGCCCTCGTCTGCCAGGCGCATCTTGTCCGGATGCGGGCGCTCGTCGGTGATCCATCCGGTGTCGACGGCGGTCATCAGGATCCGGTCCCGCTCGAACATCTCCGCGGCGCTGGTGCGCGTGAGCATGTTCAGGGCGGCCTTGGCCATGTTGGTGTGCGGGTGGCCGGCACCCTTGTAACCGCGGCTGAAGACGCCCTCCATCGCGGAGACGTTCACGATGTACGTGCGCCGGGCAGGGGAGGTGGCCAGTGCCGTCCGCAGACGGCTGATCAGGATGAAGGGCGCCGTCGAGTTGCACAGCTGCACCTCCAGCAGCTCGACCGGCGTGACCTCCTCCACCGGCTGGATCCAGGTGTTGGTGTCGTGCAGATCGGGGACGAGGCCGCCGGCGTCGATCGCCGTACCGGCCGCGATCCGCTCCAGGGAGGCGGAGCCGGAGACCAGGGCGAGGTCGGTCACGTCCTGCGCGGTCAGCGCGCCGCCCCCGGCCACCGGCAGAGCGGCCACGGCCCCGGAGCCGAACGTGCCGATGACCTCGGCGGACGGCAGCTCACCCGCCGGCAGCGGCGCGGACTCGGCGGACACCAGCTCGCTGTAGGCCTGCGGGGAGCGGCGTACGGTCTGGGCGGCGTTGTTGATCAGGATGTCCAGCGGGCCGTCGGCGGCCACCGAGTCGGCCAGTGCCACCACCTGGGCCGGGTCGCGCAGGTCGATGCCGACGATCTTCAGCCGGTGGATCCACTGGTCACTGTCGGGCTGGGCCTTGAACCGGCGGATCGCGTCGTTGGGGAAACGCGTGGTGATCGTGGTGTGGGCGCCGTCCCGCAGCAGCCGCAGCGCGATGTACATGCCGATCTTGGCGCGGCCACCGGTGAGCAGGGCGCGCTTGCCGGTGAGGTCGGCGCTGGCATCGCGACGGGCCCGGTTCTCCGCGGCGCACTGCTGGCAGAGCTGGTGGTAGAAGTAGTCCACCTCGACGTAGCGCTGCTTGCAGACGTAACAGGAGCGCGGGCGCTTGAGTATCCCGGCGATCTGGCCCGCCTCGGTGACCGACGACGGCAGGATGCCCTCGGTCTCGTCGTCGATGCGCTGCGCGGAGCCGGTCGCCGTGGCCTCGGTGACCCCCTTGTCGTGGGCCGTCTTGGCGGCCCGGCGCTCCTGGCGGCGGCGCTGCTTGACCATGCGGTAGATGTGCGAGGTGGCCCGGCGCACCTTGATCGCGTCGGGGTGGTCGACGTCGATGCCGTCGAGTTCCTCCAGGACGCTGAGGCAGACGGCCAGGCGTTTCGGGTCGATGCCGGGCCCGTACGACATCTCGTCCATGACCTCCGGGCCGACGCCCGTCAGGCCGTCCTCTGTCACCGTCATCGCGCTGCCGTTCCTCGCTCACCTGCGCAGCGCTCCGACCGCGCTCGCCTCCGAACGGAGAATTTTACGGAGCGCCGGGCCGGGTCTCCAAACCCGCGAAGATCAGCACAATTGCGAGCGGACCCGCGAGACCGCGGGGGACGCCCGGCCGGAAGCCCCGGACGGGACGGTTCCGGCCCTGCGGACGCCCCACTCGGCGCTGCCCGACCCGCTCCAGCAGGGGCCGGGCAGCGCCGAGGGCGGCCGTGCGCCAGGCACGGCCGCCCTCGGTCCGGCCACGGAGGGCCCGCTCAGGCGCGGCAGGCCGCCAGCAGCGTCTCCATCTCCTCCGGCACCGCCCGGGCGAGCCGCTCCAGGTCCGGTACCGCCCGGGCGTCGGCGACGAGCCCGTAGTGGACGCGGCCCCGGTACGTGGAGACCGCCACCGCCAGCGACTGGCCGCTGGCCAGCGGGGCCAGCGGGTACACCTCGGTGAGCGGGTTGCCGCCGAGCTTCAGGCCGAGGCTGGGCAGCGGCACGCTGGTGACCAGGATGTCGAACCAGAGCCGGGCGGCCTGGCTGACCAGTGGTCCGCCGATCCTGTGGCCGAGGGCCGGTACGTGGTCGGCGAGCAGCGCCACGGCACCCGCGCCCCGGTTGGGCCCGGCGTCCTTGTTGCGGTCCATGGCCGTGCGTACCGTCCGCAGCCGCGCCAGCGGGTCCGGGTCGGCCACCGGAAGCCGTATCAGATAGCCGGAGAGCCGGTTGCCCTGTGGATGCGCGCTGCGCGGACGGCGGTTGGAGACGGGGATCAGGGCGCGGGGCTCGACCCCCGCGCTGCCGTCGCCGCGCTCGTCCAGCCAGCGGCGCAGCGCGCCCGCCACGACCGCGATGAGGACGTCGTTGACGGTGCCCCCCGCCGACTTGCGCACCCGGTGCACATCGTCGAGTTCGATGACGACGCCGGCGGTACGGCGGGTGCCGCTCGGCTCGGAGGTGAGCGCGGACGACGAGCGCATCCCGAAGGTGGACAGGGCGACGGAGGCACCGATGTCCAGAGCGCGGCCCATGTCGGCGAGGGTGCCGCGCAGGAGGGCCGGGAGTCTGCGCACGTCGGGCAGAAGCCGGCGGGGAGGCTCCTGGCGGCGCGGCCGGGGAGCCGGCAGGTCCATCGGGTCCATGACCGCGGCGGCCAGTGTCAGGGCGCGCAGTCCGTCGGCGAGCGCGTGGTGGAACTTGAACAGCACGGCGAAGGAGGTGCCGTCCTCCCCCGGTAGCACATGCGCCTCCCACGGCGGCCGGCCGCGCTCCAACGGGCGTTCCATGAGCCGTCCGGCGGCCGCATGGAAGTCGTCGGTGGGAGCGTGCAGCCGCACATGGTCGAGCGGGTCGAAGTCGGGGGCCGGTTCGCGTGTCGCCCCGCCCAGGGCGAGCGCGAGCCGTGCGGCGGCAAGGTCGCGCTTCGTGCGTACGTCCGGCAGCCAGACGTCGCGGATCCGCATGCGCAGGCCCGGTACCGCGGCGGCGCGGGCGGCCAGCAGATCTGCGGCGTGGGCGCCCGCGGTGGGCGAGTTGCATGCGAACACGCCGATGGCACCGAGGTGCATCGGGTGCCGCGTGGACTCGATGTTCCAGAAGGCAAGGTCGAGTGGTGCGAGCAGGTCGGAAGTCAATGGCTTGCCTCGCGTCGACGACGGGGGAGCAAGAAAGTCAACCGCCCAGAGGCGATTACGGTCAAGTACGATCACGCTACATACAGTTAACGGCAGATTAAGTCCCGCCCTGGTGAGAAGGGCGGGACTCAAGCGACGCAAGAGGTCACATCAGTGCAGGTGGCGCCGCGTCAGGTGACGTACCCCACTCGGACGGCCGAGCCCCGACGATGAACTCCAGCCGGCTCGGACGGAGCAACGTGTCGCTGGTGACGTACGTCTGTTTGTACGCCGTTCCGTTGACACGCACGCCCTGGACGTACCGCTGGGTGTCCGAGGTGCCGGGCGCGGTGATGGTCAGACCGCCGCCCGGGTAGTACGCCCGGTCCAGGACCAGGTCGACCCGGTCGAAGACCGGCGTGGTCAGTCCCCAGGTGCGGTAGCCGGGCTGCACCGGGAAGATCCCGATCGACGAGAAGACGTGCCAGGCGGACATCGTGCCGAGGTCGTCGTTACCGGTCATACCGGTCGGCCCGTCCGTGAACAGGGTGAGCGCCGCGTGCACCACGTCCGTCGTCTTCCACGGCTGGCCGGTGGAGAGATAGGTGTACGGGGCGATGAGGTCGGGCTCGTTCTGCGGGTTGTACTTGTCCGCGTTGTAGTAGGCGTACGGCCCGTTCACCCACACCTTGCGCGCGGTCCCCGCGGGGTCCTTGAGCAGTTGGTCGTAGGCGAAGAAGGCGTCGAGCCGGTCGTTGGCCGCACGCTCGCCCCCGATGAGGCTCACCATGCCGCGCAGGTCCTGCGGCACGAGCCACTGGTACTGCCAGGCGCTGCCCTCGTGGAACCCCTCGCTCCTGGCCGGGTCGGAGGGCCCGGCGAAGACCCCGGAGGCGTCCCGGGCGCGGAAGAAGCCGGTGGAGGGGTCGAAGATGTTGCGGTAGTTGCGCGACCGGGCGGCATAGCGCGCGGCGTCCGCGCGATGCCCGAGGTCTCGTGCCATCTGGGCGAGCATCGCGTCGGAGAGCGCGTACTCCAGGGTCACCGATCCGCCGTGGTGGTAGTCCGAGTCGCCGGGCTTGGTGTACGGGCGGCCCTTGATGTACGGCGCGAAACCGTGCGCGATGTACTCGCGGTTCGCCTCCCGCCCCACATACATGGTGTCGGCGGGCGGGACGCCGTCGGCGTTCTTCTTCAGCGCGCGGTAGGCCCGCTGCTCGTATCCCTTGAGCAGTCCCTGCTGGTAGGCGTTGGTGAGGAACGGGGTGACCGGGTCACCGCTCATGATGTTCGTCTCCACCGTGCCGAAGCCCCACTTGGGCAGCCAGCCGCCCTCCTCGTCGATCTTGAGCACGGAGATCGCCATGTCGCGCGCCTCACGCGGCGCGAGCAGGGACAGGAGCTGGGACTGGGTCCGGTAGGTGTCCCACAGGGACCAGTTCTGGTAGTACGTGAACCCCTGGGTCCGGTGGATCTTCTGGTCCCAGCCGGTGTAGCGGCCGTCGGCGTCGCTGCCGATGTTCGGGGCGAGGAAGGACCGGTACAGGGACGAGTAGAAGGGGATCCGCAGAGCGGGGTTGCCGCCCTGCACCCGGACGTCGTCGAGTCGGCCCTCCCAGGCGCGCCGAGCGGCCTCCCGCACTTGGGCGAACGAACGCGCGGGTGCGGAACGGAGGTTGACCTCGGCCCCGCGTGGATCGACGTAGGACAGCGCGGTGGTCGCCTCCACGGTGCGATCGTGCCTCGCGTCGAAGGTGACGTAGGCGCCGTTGCGCCCGGGGCCCGACGACTTGGTCGCATCGGGGGTGATCGAGTCCTGGTACCACGTGCCGTGCGCGGTGAAGGGCCGGTTGAAACGGGTGACCGTGTAGACCGTGTAGGGCCGGGTGGACCGGCAGAAGCCGGTGCCCGTGATCGTGGTGCGCACGGTGCGGTCGTCGAGGATCTCGACCTTGGACGAGACGTTCTTGTGCAGCGCCTGGCCCGCGTTGAGCAGGACATTGGCCTTGCCGGTCGCCGGGAACGTGTAGCGCTGGACGCCGGTGCGCTCGGTCGCCGTCAGTTCGGCCCGGATGCCTCCTCCGAGTCCGACCCGGTAGTAGCCGGGACTCGCCTGCTCGTCGTCATGGCTGAACGTGGCCGCGTACTTGGCGTAGTCCGTCTCGGTGACGTCACCCGTCGTCGGCAGTACGGGCAGGTCACCTCCGATGGCGCAGCCGACACCGGAGAGGTGGATCAGGGAGAAGCCACGGATCCGGTTCTGGGTGTAGTCGTAGCCGGTGCGGTGCCCCGTGTCCGGCGAGAGCTGCACCATGCCGAACGGCACGGCGGCGCCAGGGAAGGTGTTGCCTTCGTTCTGTGTGCCGATGAAGGGGTTGACCAGGTCGGTGAGCCTCCCGCCGGACGGCTGGGCGGCCAGGGCGGCCGGCGGGGCGAACAGGGCCGAGGCAACCAGCGCACCCGCGGCACACAGGCGCAGACGCCGGGTCCATCTCATCTGGGAAGACCTCCGGAGGTTCGACATCGATGTCCCACATGGTGGTGGCGCGCTGTCGGTTTCCGGGGGAACCAGTGGGTTTGTCCCTGGACGCGTCGCCCGGCACAGGGCCCCGGATGCGCGGGCCGCAGGCACCCGGCATCCGGCGCGAGGAAGCGTGCCGGCCGAGAAGTCTTCTGCGCCCGGCCGGAGTTCACCGTCGGCTCCGGGTCCCGTCACCTCCGCACCCACGACGGTTGCGCCAGGCCGGCCCGCACCCACGGCGGGCCGGCCGTCGCGATGGGCCGCCCCTTCCACGACCGAACCGCTGTGCGGACCGGTCGGCCCGGGCTCATTGGCGACGATAGACGGCACGACATGCGCCCCGCCTGCCGGGGAACCGGCCGTGTGCGTCATTCGGGTGGCCGTGCCGGATCCCGGGAGTCCGCCGTCGCGGAGGCGGCGCCTTCGTGATCTACGGTTGGCTGCCGCAGGACCGGACCTGGCCGGCACCGGCCCTGTGGTCCAGCACGACGCCCGGTTCCGGCCTCCGGGACCGTACGTCCAGGTGCGGGCGCTGGACGCGCACGGCAGAGTCCTCAGGGCGTCGAAGGTCGTGAAGCTGCCCGGCTGACGGACCGTGAGCAGTACTCCCCCGGCCGTCTACGGAACCCGCTGCCCCTTGCCCAGCGCGATCACCCCGTCCTTGGACACCGTGTACAGCTCCGCGTCCCGCTCCGGGTTGACACCGATCGTGGCGCCCGGCGGCACCTCGACGTTCTTGTCGAGGACGGCGCCGCGCACGATCGCCCCCCGCCCGACGTGCACGTTGTCGTGCAGTATCGACCCCTGGACGACGGCGCCCGGGTCCACCACGACGCCCGGCGACAGCACCGAACGCGTCACCTGGCCCCGGATCAGGCATCCGGCGCTGATGATCGACTCGCTGGCGATCCCGCCCGCGTTGAAGCGTGCGGGCGAGAGCTGACCGGAGTGGGTGTAGATCGGCCAGCTGCGGTTGTAGAGGTTGAAGGCGGGGCGCTCCGCGATCAGGTCCATGTGCGCCTCGTAGTACGCGTCCAGGGTGCCGACGTCCCGCCAGTAGCCCTGGTCGCGGCTGGTCTCGCCGGGCACGTGGTTGGCGCTGAAGTCGTAGAACTGGGCCTCGCCGCGGTGGGTGAGCGCGGGCAGGATCGAACCGCCCATGTCATGCACGGAGCCCGGGTCCTCGGCGTCCCGCTGGAGTGCCTCGATCAGCGCCTTGGTGGTGAAGATGTAGTTGCCCATCGAGGCGTAGACGCACTCGGGGTCGTCGGGCAGACCGGGGGGATCGGCGGGCTTCTCCAGGAACCGCTCCACGCTCTGGCCGTCCGTGCCGGGGCTGATCACGCCGAAGGACGAGGACTCGGCCCGCGGCACCCGTATCCCCGCGACGGTCACGCCGGCGCCGCTGTCGATGTGCTGGGCGAGCATCTGCCGGGGGTCCATCCGGTAGACGTGGTCGGCGCCGAACACCGCGACGTACTCGGGCTGTTCGTCGTAGATCAGGTTCAGCGACTGCAGGATCGCGTCGGCACTGCCGAGGTACCAGCGCGGGCCCAGTCGCTGCTGGGCCGGGACGGGGGTGACGTAGTTGCCGAGCAGACTGGACATCCGCCACGTCGTGGTGATGTGCCGGTCCAGCGAGTGGGACTTGTACTGCGTGAGCACGCAGATGCGCAGGATGTCGCCGTTGACGAGGTTGGACAGGACGAAGTCGACAAGGCGGTAGGTACCGCCGAAGGTCACGGCCGGTTTCGCGCGGTCAGCGGTCAGCGGCATCAGCCGCTTCCCCTCCCCGCCGGCCAGTACGATTCCCAGCACCGAAGGTCCACCGCGCCGCATGCCGCCGCCCCTCTACGCCCGGTTGTTCCGCTCTCTGCTCACTTACTGCCCTGTTCGAGGACTTCCTCGTACAGGCGAACCGTGCGGCGGGCCACCGTGTCCCAGCCGAACTCCCGGACCGCGCGCTCGCGTCCGGCCTCACCCATGCGCTTGGCGGCCACCGGGTCGGCGAGGACGGAGTCGAGGGCGCGTGCCAGATGCTCCTCGAAGTCGTCGTCCACGTCGACCAGCAGACCGGTGCGGCCGTCGTCCACGACCTCCGGAATGCCGCCGGTGCGCGAGGCCACCACGGCCGTGCCGCACGCCATGGCCTCCAGGTTGACTATGCCGAGCGGCTCGTACACCGACGGGCAGGCGAACACGGCGGCGTGGGTGAGGAGCTGGATCACCTCGGGACGCGGCAGCATCTTCGGGATCCAGTGGACGCCCTCGCGGCTCCGGCTCAGCTCCTCGAACAGGTCGCGGAACTCGCGGTCGATCTCGGCCGTGTCCGGCGCACCCGCGCACAGCACGACCTGGACCTCGGGGTCGATGTTCCGCACCGCGCGCAGCAGATGGGGCACGCCCTTCTGGCGGGTGATACGGCCGACGAACAGGACGTAGGGGCGGCTCGCGTCGATGCCGAGACGGGCGAGGACGTCGGTCCCGTGGTCCGGCTGGTACAGCGCGGTGTCGATGCCGTTGTGCACCACGTGGACCCTCGCCGGGTCGAGGACCGGGTAACAGCCGAGGATGTCCTCGCGCATGGCGCCGGAGACGGCGATGACGGCGTCGGCGGACTCGATCGCGGTGCGCTCGGCCCAGCTGGAGAGGGCGTATCCGCCACCGAGTTGCTCGGCTTTCCAGGGGCGGAGCGGTTCCAGCGAGTGGGCGGTCATCACATGCGGGATGCCGTACAGCAGCTTGCCGAGGTGGCCGGCGAGATTGGCGTACCAGGTGTGGGAGTGGACCAGTTGGCGGTCGTCGAGGACGGCGGCCATGGAGAGGTCGACGGAGAAGGTGCGCAGGGCGTCGTTCGCGGTGTCCAGGGCGGGCCACGGTCTGTGGCGTATGACACCGCCCGCCCCGCCCTCGCCCCAGCAGTGCACGTCCAGGTCCGTGAGGGCGCGCAACTCCCGGGCGAGGAACTCGACGTGAACGCCCGCGCCGCCGTACACGTCCGGCGGGTACTCCCGGGTCAGCAGGCCCACACGCACCCGGAACCCCCTGTCTCAGCGGCTGGTTCCCACATGGTCACCCACATACCCCGGTTGCGGAAGACCATCCGTATCTCAGTCTCGGCCCGGTGGGCGGTCGAAGCAGCAGTCGCCGCACACCGAGCCGCCCGGCAGCCGGTAGTAAAGGCAGCAGCTGCGGCGCCGTCCGGTGGCGGGATCTAGGGTCCCGGCCAGGTCGGGATGGGCGAACAGCCCGGCGGCCAGCGTGCGGGCCCGCTCCCCCACCTCGGTACGGCCGTGCGCCCGAGCCCACTGGACGATCATGCGCGAGCTGCCCGCGAGGGCGGAGCCCGCGTTGCCCCACAGCAGCCCTGCGGGCAGGCGGTGGCGTGAACTCAGGGCGGCCGCGAGCGGGACGAGGTGGCCCTCGCGTACCACCGCGTCCAGCGCCTCGGCGGGCAGCGGGCGCACGTCGCTCAGCCACAGGTCCTCGGGCGCGCTGCCGTCCGGATCCCAGTGCAGCAGCCGGGGATCGAGGTCGGGCACCCGCCCGTACAGCGCGGCGCAGCCGAGGGCGACGGAGCAGAGCCGGGCCGCCAGTCCCAGGTGGGCGATGGAGGCGGCGACCCGGGCTTCCGGCGCGCGCAGGCTCCGGGCGACCTTGCGGGTGCGAAAAGTCAACGGATCCCCGTAGACATCGGCGGCGGCATCGATTGCGGCGGGTGCGTACGCCTGTGCGAGGGTGGGCAGCGGGCCACGCGGCGGTTCCCCGGTGCGCAGTACGAAGAAGCCGCCGAGTCCGCCCAGCGCGCCGAGTTGGGGGTCGAAGTCCACAAAAGTCAGTAGTACCAAGCTGTCCAGGGGCTTCAACCAGGCGGGATCCCCGCATTGTCACCCCTCTTGGGGAGGAGCGGAACCCGGTCGTACTCCATCGGCAGTACGACCCGATGCGTGCTCAGGTACGACGACGGGAAGAGCCGCGCACGGCATCGTGTTCATCATGGAAGCCGACTGTTCGCTGCGCCGGGCTCCCCGCCCCGGCCCCGCGCGAAGGAGGCGCTCGTGAGCGCCCTCGCGTTGTCCGTAGTGCTGTCGTTCGTCTCCGCCGTGGCATACGCGGGCGGGGCGATCGTGCAGGAGCGGGTCGCCGAGTCCTCGCCCGGCCAGGCGTACGCACCGCTGCGCCGGGCCGCCTGGTGGGGCGCCATCCTGCTGAACGGTCTCGGTGGGCTGCTGCACGTGGTGGCGCTCGCCTACGGTCCTCTGAGCCTGGTCCAGCCGCTGGGCGCGCTGACCATCGTGTTCGCGTTGCCGATGGCGGCGTTTTTCGTCGGCCGCCGGGCCGGGACGACCGCCTGGCGGGGCGCCGTCATGGCGACCGTGGGCCTGGCCGGTCTGCTGGCTCTGGTCGGTACCTCCGACGCCCGGTCCCTGGACAACGCCCAGCGCGTGCTGGTGGGCCTGGTCACCGCCGGCGGCGTGGTGGCGCTGATGGCCGCCGCCCGCGCCACGCAGCGGCATCCGGCGGTGCGCAGTGTGCTGCTCGCGGTCGCCTCCGGCGTCACGTTCGGCATGTCGTCGGTGTTCACGAAGACGGTCGCGGTGGACTGGACGAGCGGGGTGCTGCTCGCGGATCTGCCGAGCCTGGCCGCGATAGGCGTGTTCGCGACGGCCGGCCTGCTGCTGTCGCAGGCCTCCTACCGGGGTGCGGGCCTCGCGGCGCCGCTCGCCACGCTGACCGTGGTGAACCCGGTGGTCGCCGCCGCGGTCGGCATCACCTTGTTCGGGGAGGCGTTCCGCTACGGCACGACGGGGACCGTGCTCGCACTCGCCTGCGGGGTCGGCGCCGCGGGCGGCCTGATCCTGCTGTCCACCGAGCGGATCGGCAGCGAGCACCGCGCGGCGATGGCCTGCGACCTCGTGCCGCGAACCGGCGCGGAACCGGAACCGCGCCGGGAAACGCTCGTCCCGGTACCCGCGCAGGCTCCCGCCCCGGCCGAGGAGGAGGCGTTCGTACCGCCGCCGGTCCACGAGGGCCCGCACGAGGACCCGGTGGCGGCGGACGGCGGCCCGGCCGCACCGTACAGTGCCTTCTACGGCGGGCCGTTCGTACCCCTGCCCATGCTGGACCGGCACCGGGTCCGCATCAAATCCTGACGCCACCCGCCCGGAGGTAGGCGACCGGATCGATGTCGCTGCCGAACCCGGGACCCGTCCGCACCTCGAAGTGGAGATGCGGCCCCGTGCTGTTGCCCGTGGACCCGGAGCGGCCGATGCGCTGACCCGCCAGCACGCTCTGCCCGTCCTTCACGGAGATCGCCGACAGATGGGCGTACTGCGTATACCGGCCGTCGGCGTGCCGGACGACCACCTGGTAGCCGAAGGAGCCGCCCCAGCCCGCGCTGACGACCTGGCCCGCCGCCACCACCTTCACCGACGTACCGGTGGGCACGGGGAAGTCGACACCCGTGTGGTAGCCCTTCGACCATGCCGTCCCCGCGGCGTGGTAGGGCGTACCCATGGCGGCATGGACCGGGGCCACCATCTCGTGGGTCGTGGCGCTCCGCCCGGAACCGGTCTTCCCGGTGGAGGACTTGTGGGCCCTCGGGTGCGTCGCCTCCTTGTGGGCCCTCGGGTGCGCCGCCTCCTTGTGCGACGGGGCCTTGGCGCCCAGGCTCAGCCGCTGTCCCGGCAGGATCAGGTCCGGGTCGGCGCCGACCGTTCCCCGGTTGGCCGCGTACAGCCGCTGCCAGCCGCCCTGGACGTGATGGGTGTCGGCGATGTCGGAGAGCGTGTCGCCGCGCACCACGGTGTACATCTCGGCGGTGCCCGCCCGGGACTGGGGCGTCGTCTGCGGTGCCACGTCGCGGAGGGAGTGCTCGGTGGTCCGCGTCGAGGAGGCCGAGGTGCCGGTTCCTTGAGCGGCACCGGTGGGAGTGCCGCCGCCCGAAGGAAGTTGAGAGTGGTGGGTGAGACCGGCGTGTCCGGAGCAGACCGGCCAGGCGCCGGGGCCCTGACCCTCGAGGACCTTCTCGGCCACGGCGATCTGCTGGTCCTTGGCAGCGAGGTCCGCGCGCCGGGCGTACGCCGTGCCGCCGTAGGCCTCCCAGGTGGACTGGGTGAACTGCAGTCCGCCGTAGTAGCCGTTACCGGTGTTGACGCTCCAGTTGCCGCTCGACTCGCAGGCGGCGACCTTGTTCCAGGTGTCCACGTCGGCCGCGTGCGCCACGCCGGCGCCGATGAGCGGGATCGCCATGCCGGCGCCCCCCGCCGTGACGGTGAGCGAGGCCCGGTCGATCCTTGTCGGCTGATACCGGCGGTGCCGGCCGCGTGCGGCCATGGAGACCCCCTCGACATGCGTCAGGAGGAGAAAAATTAAGGGCGGCGAACAGGCCATGACAAGACGGCTATCGGCCGCTTCGTCCCACCAACTGACCGGGAATCGGCCCCTCTTGCCGATGCGGCGAACCGTCGGGACGGGCGGACGTCGGCCCGCAGCGGGGACACGCGGATGTGCGACGGGCGTACCGGCACGTCAGGATGGTCACCGGGCGATACTGACGACCACGCCAGGCACCACACCCCCGAGGATGTGTTCGGAACCGAACCGGCACCCCCGATTCCAGGACCTCTAGGAGCCAACCGCTATGAGCACTTCAGCCCAGATCGGCGTCACGGGCCTCGCGGTCATGGGCCGCAATCTCGCCCGCAACTTCGCGCGCAACGGCTACACGGTCGCTCTGCACAACCGGACCGCGTCGAGGACGCACGACCTCGTGAAGGAATTCGGGCACGAGGGCGACTTCGTGCCGACCGAGACCGCGGAGGACTTCGTGGCTGCGCTGGAGCGGCCGCGACGCCTGATGATCATGGTGAAGGCGGGCACGCCGACCGACGCGGTGATCCAGGAGTTCGCCCCGCTCCTGGAGCCAGGTGACATGATCATCGACGGCGGCAACGCGCACTTCGCCGACACCCGCCGCCGTGAGAAGCAGCTGCGCGAGCAGGGCATCCACTTCGTCGGCAGCGGTATCTCGGGCGGCGAGGAGGGCGCGCTGCACGGCCCGAGCATCATGCCCGGCGGATCGAAGGAGTCGTACGCCTCCCTCGGCCCGATGCTGGAGAAGATCGCCGCGAAGGCGAAGGACGGCGCACCGTGCGTCACGCACATCGGGCCGGACGGCGCGGGCCACTTCGTGAAGATGGTCCACAACGGCATCGAGTACGCCGACATGCAGCTGATCGGCGAGGCGTACCAGCTGCTGCGCGACGTCGCCGGCTATTCCCCCGCCGAGATCGCGGAGATCTTCCGCACCTGGAACACCGGCCGCCTCGACTCGTACCTGATCGAGATCACCGCCGAGGTGCTGTCGCACGTGGACGCGGCGACGGGCAAGCCGTTCGTGGACGTGGTCCTCGACGAGGCCGAGCAGAAGGGCACCGGCCGCTGGACCGTGCAGATCGCGCTGGACCTCGGCGTACCGGTCTCCGGGATCGCGGAGGCGGTGTTCGCCCGCTCGCTGTCCGGCCACAAGGCGCTGCGCGAGGCCTCGCGGGGTCTGGTGGGGCCGAAGGCCGCGCCGCTCCGCAAGGACGAGGCGGCGGCCTTCGCGGACCGCGTGGAGCAGGCGCTGTACGCGTCGAAGATCGTCTCGTACACCCAGGGCTTCCACGAGATCACCGCGGGCAGCGACGAGTACGACTGGGACATCGAACTCGGCAAGGTGGCCTCCATCTGGCGCGGCGGCTGCATCATCCGCGCGGCCTTCCTGGACCGCATCCGCGCCGCCTACGACGCGCGCCCCGACCTGCCGAGCCTGCTGTCCGACGAGACCTTCGCGCAGGAGATCGCGGCGGCGCAGGACGACTGGCGCGAGGTCCTCGTCGCCGCGACCCGCCAGGGAGTCCCCGCGCCCGGTTTCTCCGCGGCGCTCGCCTACTACGACGCTCTGCGCGCCGAGCGGCTGCCCGCCGCGCTGACCCAGGGGCAGCGGGACTTCTTCGGGGCGCACACCTACCGTCGGACGGACCGCGAGGGCTCGTTCCACACGCTGTGGGGCGGGGACCGGTCCGAGGTCGAGGCGTAACGGCCGCACGCCGCCCGTGGCGGTGACCCGGAACGCGGGTCACCGCCGCGCCGGCCGAGGCGTGGTCACTTCAGGGGCGGCCCCGGTTCGGGCTGGGGCACGGGGTCCGGGCCCGGCGGTTCGGGGATGGGGGAAGGCGGCGGCTCGGGAGTGGGCCGCTCAGGGCCGGGCACCGGTTCGGGTCCCGGCTGCGGGCGGTCGGGGCCGGGCCCCGGCGGTGCCGGGGGCACGGGGTGCGGTCCGGGAGGCACGGGTTCGGGTCCGGGCGGCTCGGGTCCCGGGCCCGGCGGAACCGGTTCCGGTGTGGGGCCCGGGTCAGGGGTCGGCTCCGGTCCCGGAGTCGGTCCCGGTCCGGGAGTCGGTCCCGGCTGTACGGGATCGGGGAGCGGGCGGGTCATCGTGTCCTCCAGCCATTCGGTACATCGGCCCTGGACTTGTCCCCCGGGTACCCGGGCCCCCCGCAGGCACTCACCCCGTAGCGGGACGGGAGGACGGCCGGGCGGGGTACGTCGCGGCGGCGGCGGCCGCCGCGAGGCCCGGCTCGGGGCTCGACAGCACCGGGACGGCCGTGGTGGTCAGCCGGCGCGCCGGGGCCATGGACGCCTGGGCGAGGACGATGGCGTCGGCGTCGGCGTCGGTGACCGTGTCGGCGGCGTCGGCCACCCTGCGGAGGTATCCCTCGATGTCACCCGTCTCGAAGCGGTGCCAGGCGCCCTCCACGAGCAGTGGGCGCACCTCGACCGCCCTGCCCGCCGCCTCCTCCTGGATCAGGGCGGACGTCGGCCCCAAGGTGCTCTCCACGGCGGCGATCACGGTGATGCGGGGGCCGGCCGCGACCGCCGCTGCGGCCATGGGCCGGTCCACGCGCAGCACGGGCACACCCACGTCCACGCCCTCGGCGACCCCGCCGATGGTCGAGCAGGTGCACAGTACGGCGCGGGCACCGGCTGCGACGGCCCGCGCGAGCAACTCCCGGATGTCGCCGGCCACGGCGTCGGGGCCCTGCACCCGCGCCCCGGCCAGCAGGTCCTCCGCCACGAGGTGCGTCAGCGCGAGCCCCGGATGGGACCGGTCACGCAGTTCCTCGAAGACCGGGACGTGCACGGGCGAGGTGTGCAGCAGGGCGAGTGTGCCGTGGGTGCCGCTGTCGCTCACGGTCGGTTCCCCTCCGCCGGTCAGGCCGTGACGGCCTGCGGGCTCCGCTCCTGGTCCGAGCCCGGTACCGGGGCGGACGGGTCCGTGCCGAGTGCCACGATCCGGTTGTCGCCGTCCACGTGCACGACCCGGGGCCGCAGGCTCCTCGCCTCGGCGTCGGACACCTGGGCGTAGCTGATGACGATCACCAGATCGCCGGGGTGCACGAGATGGGCCGCGGCCCCGTTGATGCCGATGACGCCGGAGCCGCGCTCACCCTCGATGACATAGGTCTCCAGCCGGGCGCCGTTGGTGATGTCGACGATGTGGACGAGCTCCCCCGGCAGCAGATCGGCGGCGTCGAGCAGGTCGGCGTCGATGGTCACGGATCCGACGTAGTGCAGGTCGGCCTGGGTGACGGTGGCACGGTGGATCTTGGACTTGAACATGGTACGAAGCACGGAGAAACTCCCGATTGGTCTGCTCCCTGCCTGCTTTTTGCAGGTCAAGGGCGATGTTCGGAGGCTACATAGTTTCGCATGTGTGGTCAGCTGTCGCCGGGTGTTTGAGGACTCACACTGACCGGTTGCTGACTTTCCTAACGGCGCGCCAGTCACATGGCCACACGCGTGACGTTCAGCCGACCAGCCTCACCATCGCGCAAGCAGCACATCGTGATGAGTTCTGGCGCGAGCTCATCGTCAGCGGCGGTCAGCGCCTTCTCCTGGGTTCCGCAACGGATCCCGTGCATCTGCACCTCGTCTTGGGAAACGCCCGCCCAGGATTGGTCTGACGGAGTTCAACTCTTTGCCTCCGCCTGCGTGGGCGCCGCTTCCCTGGCGCGCTCCAGGAGGGCCGCCACGGCCTGTCGGCGGCTGGAGCGGTCCTCGTCGAAGCCCTGGTCGGCGGCCACTCCGGCCACCGTTCGCGGTCGCGCCACCCAGCACTCCTCCGAAGCGGACTGCGCCGCCACCGCCACAGCCTCTTGCGGAGCGTCCCGCGCCGTCCCCACCTCATCGCCATGGACGGACGCCCCCCTTACGAGCACCAGCAGCCTTCCGTGGTGTTGTCCGGAACCGTAAGGAAACCGGCTGCTGACCGAAAGACCTGGCAGCGGTTATCGCTGCGGACTGCCCATCTCAGCGGTGAAGAGCACCGGGTCACTCTCGAAGCCCTGAATCATCTCGCGCATACCCCACACCCCAGATGAGCTTCGGGTGAACTCGGCAACCGTCGCGGCCGTGGCATCGGCGACCTGTGAGAAGTCGTCCGCCAACAGCTGCTGGTACCCCTGGACAACGACCACCCCGGCGTTGGAGATGTCCCCGAACGTGCGGGGTGTACCATCCTGGTGGATAGCCACACCGACCACCACACGCCCGTACACAGGCGCCAGCCGGTGGAACTCCAGGACCATCATCTCGACGAACCCGAAACCCATGCCCGTCTGACTGTGCCGGGGCATGTTAATGGTGCCGTCCGGCGACCGGCTGTCGTAGTGCACGACGTACGCCGGCCGCCCGTGGGGATCGTCCGCCGAGTAGGTCGCGGCGATGATGTCGAGATGCCGGGGTGTTTCCCCGAAAGGGCTCGGGTCCCACTTGAGCCGTACCTCGACCTTGCCCAGCCCATTGCCCGCACCACTCACCTTGCCGGTTCCCCTCAGGATCACCGCGAGACCTTCCCGCACGGTCAAGTATGTGTTCCAGACGGCTCTTTGACGCCTCCTTGGCGGTCCACATCCGAAGCGAACCCGGGTCCGACCTGCCTGTCGTGGATGCAGTGAACCCGTCACCCCTCTCCGCAAGGCTGGTGCCCAAACCGCCGACCGTGCATGATCGGTTCCCGGACTGATCATGTTCGGCCGTGGCCGGTACAAGGGGGGGATTCTAATGAGGCGTCGCTGGGTCAAGGTCGTCGCGATCACGATGGTGGTGCTGGCCGTTCTCTTCACCGTCGCGGACCGGGTCGCCGTGCACTACGCCGACAAGGAGGCCACCCACCTCGCCGCAGAGAAGTACGGCTACCAGAACTCCACCGACGGACACCTGGACGTGTCCATCGAGGGCTTTCCCTTCCTGACCCAGGCGTTCAGCCAGAACTTCGACCATGTCAGCCTGAATGCAGGACAGTTCACCATCGACACCACGAACAATGCCCAGGGTGGCTACCTGCCCGTCAAGCAGCTCCAGCTCGACCTGCACGGCGTGCAGGTGACCTCCCTGACCGCACGCAGTGCCGACGCGAACCTCGCCACGGGTACCTTGACGCTCTCGTACGAGGCGCTGTCCGGCGTGGTCACACGGCTGGCGGGCAGCGGCGGCCCCATCCACATCTCGCAGGCCGCCGGTTCGGCGGGGCAGGCCGCTCGGGTCAAGGTCACGGGCACCGTCGGCGGGCGCGAGCTGAACAGCACGGGCACGCTGCTCGCCCAGGGAAATGAAATCTCCCTCAGCCTTCCCGGGGCCGAACAACCGACGGCCACCTGGCGGGTCCAGCTCCCCGAGAACGTCGGCTTCACCGCGGCGCGCGCCACCTCGGACGGTGTGCAGATCAGCATGGTCGGTCACCTGGTGAATCTCGGCTACTCACGCTTCACCAGGTGAGCCGACTCTGTCCCTCGGCCCTGTTCGGCCGAGAAGCCAGGACGTCGCAGCTCGGACGGCGAAGGCGACCAGGACAGGGCTCAGGGGAAGGCCGCCGTCGCGGGGGAAGATGCAGGGCGGCGGCGCGCCGCCGAGCCAAACCAGTGAGCAGCATTCGCCGAGGGTGACCGCTGGACACTCGGTTCGCTGCGGCCGTGGCCGGTGGTGTCGTCACGGTGGACGACGGGGATGTCCTTCCAGGGCAGGCTGTGCAGCTGGCGGGCGAGCTTCTTCTGGTGCCCTTGACCGTGAACAGGTAGTGGACGCCGCGCGGTTTCAGGTGGGTGGCACGGTCGCGTTGAGCGTGCAGGGCGTCCACGGTGACGATCGCGTGGGTGAGGTCGGTGTCGTCGATGCCGCGACCCTGTCGCCGCGCTCCAGGGCCGCCTGCGCGTACTCGCTGCCGAAGCCGCGGGAGGAACGGGTGACGCAGCGGGGGTGCACCCGCCAAGATGTTGCACCAGATCGAACAGCGTCCACTCGACGGGTCGGCACCTGCACGTCGAGGCTAGGCACGAAGGCGACGGCGGCCGAGAACGCGACCGACCGTGCGTCGATCAGCCGCAGCAGAACGGGGCAGCAAATGTCCTTGCCGCGCCGGATGCCTACTGTCAGGCCCGGACAACCGCCGTCGATTTTCACAGCGGTACAGCGAGCACGGCGGGAGCGCGAAACCGGCCGCGTGCCCTCGGACGAGACGAGGCAGTGCCCTCATCCCGGAATGATCAGTGATTCGGACGGCTCCGGTGGTGACGCCGACTGGAGTGGCCAGACGCGCCGACGTCGCACCGGGCCGTCAGCTACGTCCTGGCCACCGTGCAACGTCGGCGGCCGGACGTCCTGGCCGGAATTCCAGCGCGGCGGCGCCACCGACCTGAGCCAACCGCAGCTGGGCCATTCCCTCAGGCGAGACCGCCGGCTACGTCCCGCCCGCAACGCGCGCACGGGCATGCGCAGGTTGCGGGCCACTGCACTCGGCGCGCGAGTGGATACCGCGGGTGCCGGTGAAGCGGCCAGATCGCGGGACTGATCGACTCAGCCACCGCTCTTACGCCTGAACGACCGCTGGCTCGCAGCCGGGCCGTGCGCCGCACGCACCTTCGACGCATCCGGGTTGGCGGCAACATCGGCGGCGTCCGCCTGCGCACCGCGCTTGCGCGCCAAGGCTTCGCGGAACTTTCGCTTGAGGTCGTAGTTGCCGTCGCTGTCCGGCGCCAGAGGGGACGTCTCGGGGGCAGCCGGCTCCGAACCTTCCGTAGATACGGGCTCTGCGGTCATGGTGACCTCCTGGGTTCGGGGGTGGGCAAGCACAGCTTGTCATGCCGGGCGCAGTACGGGCGCCGGCAACATCATCCTGCTCCGTTTCGGCGGGTATCCCTCTCGCGGCCGAGGGCGTTCGCTTCGTAGGTCGGGGGGCAGGACGGGCTTCGGGCCGGGCCGAGGGTTGTCGATCCCGTGGCCAGGAAATTCGCTGCCAGGGCAATGGCTCTCAGCCGTTGCGACGCACGAGGGCGGCCTTGCGGGCCTCGGCGAGCTTGCGGGCCTCGCCGGCCTTTCGGGACCTGCCGCCGGCGCCGCGGGAGGCGTCCTTGCTGGTGCCGAGGCCGCGGAAGGGAGCGTTGCTGTTCTTGGGTCGGGGGACGGCGGGCCCGCCGTCGAGCGGGGTGCCGGAGGGAGCCTTGGCGCCGGTGATCCGGCTCAGCTCCGCCTCGCCCGAGCGCACCTTGGTGACGGTCGGCTCGATGCCGGCCCCGGCCAACATTCGGCTCGTCTCCCGGCGCTGGCCCGCCAGCACGAGCGTGACCACGCTGCCGGACTCACCGGCGCGAGCGGTGCGGCCCGCCCGGTGCACATAGTCCTTGACGTCGGTGGGCGGGTCGACGTTGACCACGAGATCGAGTTCGTCGACGTGCAGGCCACGGGCCGCGACATTGGTCGCCACCAGAACGGTGATCTGGCTGTTCTTGAACTGCGCCAGGGTCCGTGTGCGCTGTGGCTGGGACTTGCCGCTGTGCAGGGCCCCGGCGTGCACCCCGCTGGCCCGCAGATGCCGGGTGAGCTGGTCGACGGCGTGCTTGGTGTCGAGGAACAGCAGTACACGGCCGTCGCGGGCGGCGATCTCCGTGGCGACGGCGTAGCGATCAGGGCCGTGGACGACCAGAACGTGGTGCTCCATCGTCGAGACCGTACCCGCGGCCGGGTCGACCGAGTGGACGACGGGGTCGTGGAGGTAGCGGCGGACCAGCTGATCGACGTCGCGATCGAGAGTGGCCGAGAAGAGCATCCGCTGACCGTCGGGGTGCACCTGGTCGAGCACGTCGGCAACCTGCGGCAGGAATCCCAAGTCGCACATCTGGTCGGCCTCGTCCAGCACGGTGATTCTTACCCGTCCCAGGCGGCAGGCGTTGCGCTCGATCAGGTCGTGCAGGCGTCCGGGGGTGGCGACGACTACCTCGGCTCCCTGACGCAGCGCGGCGACCTGCCGGCCGATCGACATGCCGCCGACGACCGTGGCCATCCGCAGCCGCAGTGCCTCGGCGTACGGCGCCAGCGCCTGGGTGACCTGTTGGGCCAGCTCCCGGGTGGGCACAAGGATCAGAGCGAGGGGCTGCTTCGGTTCGGCGCGCCGCCCGGCCGTACGTGTCAGCAGCGGCAGGCCGAAGGCGAGCGTCTTGCCCGATCCGGTGCGCCCGCGTCCCAGGACATCGCGCCCCTCCAGGGCATCGGGCAGTGTCGCGGCCTGGATCGGAAAGGGTTCGCGCACCCCGAGTCCGGCCAGTGTCCGCACCACCTCCACCGGCAGTTTCAGACCGGCGAAGGAGACGGTCGGGGGCAGCGCCGGGGTCGTGGCCTCGGGCTGGGCGGGACCGTCGTGAGCGATGCCGGAGTCATCGGGATGCTTCATGAACAGCCTTCCGCAGAGGAACGTACCGAGGAAGGCCCGGCAGGATTGAACAGCCCACGCACAAGCGGACGAACATGCGACTCGCCCACCGCGACGACCACGCAAACGCGTGAGACTAACACAAGGCACAACATCGCGCCGTGATACCGATCGCCCCTCCCGCGTCGGTGACCCGACGCAACACGACAGTCCTGTCGGCTCCATGATCCGGACGATCCCAGCACCGCCCGCCTGGACACCGCCCAGACGCGCACCACACAGATCTTGTTCCATGAAGGGCTGCAAGAGGCCCTGTCGAGTCAACCACAGCGCGGTGCCCGCCCCGCACGGGGCCGCACCCACGCGGCAGCCCGCACGCCGGATGTCTCTGGCCTCGGGCCTCTGCTCGACAAAACACACCGACCGGTACCGGACAAACCCCGAATGAGACCCGACCCGCGAACGAGCGGCACAAGGCCCACGTCGGAACAGCCGGCTGTACGGACAACACGCCACCCAGGCGCGCCAGCTCCGCATAGACACCGGACGGACATCACGGCATTAAGTGATGACTCTTAGTGGTGGCTCTCTGCCTGCTCTCTGCTCTGTGCAGGTCAAAGGCGTGCATTCACTCTACAGCGGCGGATTTGAGTGCCTGGCCTTGCAGCTCTCACCGCTGGAGCCGGCCCCATTCAGGCACAGCTGCGCGATCCCACTCAGGCCGTCCTGTCACCCAGATACCTCCCTGCGACTTGAGCCGCTTCCGGATTGTCAAGGACGGGCAGTCGTGCCGGGCAGCGACATGAGCTCTGCGATCGCACCCTGGTGTACGCCCTGTCGGGCGACCATGGCGCCGACCCGTATACAACCCTCCCCAACGACGACCGTTGGTGCGGTCGCCGGTCAGGGCAGCGTCCACCACCGGACCGTGACGAGGTAGAAGACGACAGCCCAGAAGGCCATCGCCACAGCGACGACACCGAGGCCACGGAGGTTGGTTCTTGCCGCCGGTTCGTTCGGGGGTGGCCGCAGCCACCGCCCGAGCAGCGGGTTCACGTAGTAGGGCATGGTCAGGAAGCTCATGATGAAACTCGACAGCAGGTTGCCCACGAGCAGGCCGATCCAGAGCGGCATGTGCAGTGGGGACAGAGCGAGCGTCAGCAGCACGACAGTCGGGTACAGGCCGACCCAGATGGCGAGGGAGGTCCTGGTCTCGGAGGGCGGCGGCGGTGCCTGCTTGCCGTTGCCCTCGAAGGCGAACCAGCTGCCGAACGAGTTGTCGATCGTGTGCAGCTTGAAGTCACTGAACTTCTCACCCTCGGCCAGGACCTCCTGCCGTTCGGGCGACGTCAGCCAGGCGTCGAGGTGCTCGGCGCTGTCGTAGCGGTACAGCGTGGTCCATTCCTCCTGAAGCCCCTCGATGGGGCGGAAGAGCTCGGTCCCGCGAAACCCCTCGAACTTGCTCTCCTCCTGGACCATGTGGTGCTGCCAGTCGAGGAAGTCGTCGACCTGGTTCGGGGGGACGCGATGGGTGACCACCACGGTGACCAGCGGATCCAGTGACTGGCTGCCGCTGCTGACCACCTGCTGGGTCGCCGGCCCGTCGAAGTACTTGGCACCGACGTCGAGATATGTCTGCCTGGTCCCGCTGTTGATCCACGCCTGAAGATGCGCCACCGAGTCGAACCGGTACACGACGACCCAGTCGGGTTGCAGCGGTGTCGGCGGGGAGATCTCGGCGCCGAGGAAACCGGGGTAGTAGGCGGCCGCGGCGTTGAGCTCCTCCTGCCACGACTCGAACTCCCGATCAAGCCCGGGCAGGACCTTCTGACCGATGATCGCCGTCGCCGCGGCGGCTAGGTTCTTTTCGGTGTTCATGCGGCTCAACCTGTCGACACCGACTGCTCCGCAGGGAGTCGGCCGTAAATGCGTTCCGGAGTCAGCGGCAACACACGGTAGCGGACGCCTGTCGCGTCATGCACCGCGTTCGCGAGCGCGGGGGCGACCGGGTTGATACAGCACTCGGCCATCCCTTTCGCCCGCATGGGCCCCGTCGAATCCGCCGAGCTCACCAGGAGGACCTCGGTACGGGGGATGTCGGCGTAGGCGGGGATGCGGTAGTTCCGGAGGTTCGGATTGACCATGACGCCGTTGTCGTCGACGTGATGGTTCTCGGTCAGCGCGAAGCCGATCCCCTGCGCGACACCGCCCTCCACCTGTCCCCGGACCTGCGCCGGGTTGATGATCACTCCGGCGTCCGCCGCATGCACGCTGTACAGGATCCGTATCTCACCCGTCACGCGGTGCACGGCGACCCGGAACCCCTGCGTGTTGGAGGTGACGCTCCGGGGCGAGCCGTACGCCTTGCGTGCGGCGGTGAATCGGATTCCACGCGCCCGGGCCGGCGCGACGAGTTCGGCCAGCGACACCCGCCGGTCCCCGCAGACGACACCGTCGTCGTCCATCACGCACATCACGACGTGGACGCCCGTGTGCGCCGCGGCGAATTCCAGGATGCGGTCGCGCACGGCGTTGGCCGCCCGCAGGACCGCGTTGCCCGCCACGAAGAGGCCGGCGCTCGCGAAGGCACCGGTGTCGAATCCCGTGCGGTCGGTGTCGGACTGCACCAGACGGATCCGCGAGGGCGTCGTGCCCAGCTGGTCGGCCGCGATCTGGACATGGGCCGTGGAGGTTCCCTCCCCGAACTCGGCGGTCCCGACGGCCAGTTCGTAGATGAGGTCGTCGCCCAGGGTGACCCAGGCCTCGGAGAGGTGTTCCGTCGGGGGCGCGGTCTCGTGCAGGGAACTCGCCACGCCGGCTCCGACGAGCCACTCGGGGCCGGGAGGCGGCCGGTCGGCCGTACGGGCCAAGGCGTCGCCGACCAGGTCGATGCACTTGGCGAGTCCGTCCTCGGTGAAGACCACGTCGTCGGGGCCGTCGTGCAGGGCCACCAGGGGCTCGCCCGGCCGGACGATGTTGCGCCGGCGCAGTTCCAGCGGGTCGATGTGCAGGGCGCGGGCCAGTTCGTCCATCGCCGACTCCACCGCGAACGCCGGCTGCGTCATCCCGTACCCGCGCAGCGCCCCGCTCGGCACGGTGTTCGTGTAGACGGAGTACGCGTCGTACTTCTTGTGGGGGCAGCGGTAGATCATGACGGCGGCTCCGCCCGCGTACAGCGTTTCGCCGCCGTGGTTCCCGTAGGCGCCGGTGTTCGACACGTTGCGTACCTGGAGGGCGGTGAGCGTTCCGTCGGCCTTCGCGCCGAGCTTGACGGTCAGGGTCATCGGATGCCGCGGCGAGGCTGTGGTGAACTCCTCCTCACGGGTGTACTCGAGGCAGGTGGGCCGTCCGGTGTCCAGGGTGGCAAGTGCGACCAGGTCCTCGGCGATCACCTCCTGCTTGCCGCCGAATCCGCCGCCGACGCGCCTGCAGAACACCCTCACCCGATCCGGGCGCAGCGCGAACAGGTACTCCAGTTTGACCTTCGCGATCGACGGTGACTGCGAACTGGTGCGGACGTTCAGCCGACCGTCCTCCATCCATGCGATGGAACCGTGGGTCTCCAGATGCGCGTGCTGCACCCGCGGTGAGAAGTACGTGCCTTCGTGGACCACGTCGGCTTCAGCGAATCCTGCGTCGACGTCGCCGATGTGCGAGTGAAGTTCGAGCAGGATGTTGTGGACGGGGTCGCGGACGAACGGATCGTGGGAGCCGTGCAGCTGGGGTGCGCCGTCGGCCATCGCCGCCTCCGGGTCGAACACCGCCGGCAGCACCTCGTAGTCGACCGCGAGACACCGGCAGCCCTCCTCCGCCGCCCCGACCGTGTCGGCCAGGACCGCGGCGACGCGCTGGCCGGCGAAGCGGACCGTGTCGTCGAGGATGCAGGTGTCGTCCGGGTCGACCAGGTGGTCGGTGTGGATCGCCGTGGTGAAGTGTCTGCGCGGTACGTCTTGCCAGGTGTAGACCCGGTGCACGCCGGGCACCGCGAGGGCGGCGCTCTTGTCGATCGAGAGGATCCGGGCGTGCGCGTGGGGCGAGTGCAGCACCTTGAGGTGCAGCATGCCGTCGATGTGCGTGTCCATGGTGAACTCGGCGTGACCCGTCACCACGTCGTGGCCCGCGGGAGCGCCGATGCTCGTCCCGACGGCCTTGCCCGGTGCTGCCGTCTCCACCGCGCTGACGCCCTTCACGGCGTCCTCGATCGCCCGGTATCCGGTGCAACGGCAGAGGTTGCCTTTCAACGCCCGTGGCAGATCCGCCTTCTGGTCCTCGGTGAAGGTCGCCGACGTCATGATCATCCCCGCGGTGCAGAAACCGCACTGGAACCCGGGGGCGTCCTCGAACTGCCGCTGCATGGGATGCGGGGCGCCGGGCCGTCCAAGTCCCTCGATCGTGGTCACCTCCCGGCCCTCCGCGCGGAACGCAGGGGTGATGCAGCTGTGTACGGGTGCGCCGTCCAGCCACACCGTGCAGGCGCCGCAGTCGCCGGCGTCGCACCCCTTCTTGACGCCGAAGTGGCCGAGCTCGCGCAGGAAGGTGCGCAGGCACTGGCCGGGGGCTGGTTCCCGGTCGAATGCCTTGCCGTTCACGATGTAGCTCATGCCAGGTCCCCAGCCGTGAGTTCCCGGCAGATCTCTTCGGCGAAGTGCCGCGTCAGATGCCGACGGTGGTCAGGGGTTCCGTTGGGATCGGCGAACCAGACGTCGGCAGGCACGGCGTCGATGCTCTGCCGCAGGGTTCGGACATCGGGCAGGGAGTCGAAGACGACGCGGACGGGCCGTGTGGTGCCGGCCGTGACGGTGAGCACCAGGTCACTCGCTCCCAGCCGTTGGGTACCGACTAGGAACACCGTCGAACGGCCGAGCCGGGTCAGCGCGAAGCGACGGTGCGCGGTGCGTTTGCGCAGCGCGTGCTCCGGAATGGTGATGCGTCGGAGGATCTCCCCGGGGGCGAGAACGTTGCGGTGGTCGCCGGTGACGAAATCGAGGGCGTCGACGAAGCGCGCGGAGCCATCGGGCGCCCACAGTTCGTACTGGGCCTCCAACGCGACCGTCAGCGTGATCATCGGGCCGGCGGGCAAGGACATGCAGATATTTCCGCCGACGGTCGCCGCGTTCCAGACCTTGAACGAGGACAGGAATGCCTCACAGCTTTTCCGGAAAAGAATTCCGGCGGTCCAGCCCTCCGGCCATGGGAAGGCGTACAGGTCGCGGACAGTGCATGTGGCGCTGATCTCCAGGCCCTTGTCCGTCGGAACAAGGGGCTCCCAACGCAACGCCGTCAGGTCGATCAGCCGTCGCAGGTCCGGTTGCTCCGTGGAATAGAGCCAGGTTCCGCCTGCGAGCCAGGCGTCACCATCGCGCCAGTCCATGCCTGGCCGCTCGGACGGTCGCCGGACTACTTCGGTGATGGTGTTGAGGTCCATGAAAGCCGACCCACGGGAAACGGAATGCGGGAAGACAACTGTCCCCTGGCACTGCTGGAGTGGATTTCCTGCTGATCGAGCAGGTATTGGCCGCCATCCCGCACCGTTCGGGGCGGCTGAGCCGCGAGGGACCGGCGGGCCCAGAAACATGCGTCATCAGCTTATCGCAGTATGTGGACGAGGGCCCGGCCAGGACAGCTCAAAGTAACCGACCCATCCCGGACAGTCACCCTGCTCGTCGGGGTCGCATCGTCCTGCGGCACTGGTCGTCCACACCCGCGTCGGCGCCGCGATCGCCGGCGCCGAGGCGCTCGCCGTGGCCGCCTGACTCGCGTCGCGGGTCGTCGCCGCACCGGCGCAGTGCTCACTGTTCACGGCGGCAGCCGTCAGGCCAGGCGGGTCGTGGCCCCGGACCATCAAGGCAAACAGCCACCGGACGTCCCGTACCGAGCGTCCGTCCTCGCCGTATCACTTCTTCTTCAGCGCGGACGGCTTGTGCACCGCGGATCTGCCGGACTTGTGGCTGCGGACCTGGTACTGCGGACCGTCCGGCGATGCGTCCACCGTGCGGCCCGCCGCCTCGGTGCGCTCGGTGATCTTCTTTTCCACCTCGCCCTCGGCCTGACCGCCGTGACTGCTCCAGGCCACCGGGTCGCCCTTCTTCAGCTTCTTCGTCTCACGACGGCCCTTCGCCATACGGACGCTCCCTCGCAGAGAGGACAGTGCACGTCCAGCGTGAGGGCGTCCCGAGCGCCGCGCAGCTTCTGGACCGGCGGAGCGGAGGAGCAGGGGCGTCAGTCGATCGCGCGGGGCATGGGCATTCCCCGGTGGGCGTGGCACCGGCCGACGGTTCCGAGTCGCCACCGGCGGAGGGGCCAGTTCCGCCTCAATTCAGGGATGAAATCCTTTTCAACAGCGGGGTAGGCTGTTGCCCCACGCACGGTGAAAGGATGCGCACTCAGGTGGTGACGATCCATGACGTGGCGCGGGCCGCCGGGGTTTCCCCAGCGACGGTCTCGCGCGTGTTCAACGGCGGCAAGGTGACGCCGGAACGCGTCCTCTCCGTCCAGCAGGCCGCCGAGGCTCTCGGCTTCGCGCCCAACCGGCTCGCCCGGTCGCTGCGCAAGCAGCGCTCCAGCGTGATCGCCCTGATCATCCCGGACATCGAGAACCCGTTCTTCACCTCGCTCGCCCGCGGGGTCGAGGACGCCGCGCAGCGCACCAGCTTCTCGGTGGTCCTGTGCAACTCCGACGAGGACACCGACAAGGAGCGCCGCTATCTGGAGGTCGCCCTCGGCGAGCAGATGGCCGGCGTGATCGTCGCCGCGGCTTCGCAGGACGAGACGGACCTCGGGCCGCTGCTCGCCCGTGGCGTACCCGTGGTCGCCGTGGACCGCCGGCCTCACGAGGCGGATGTGGACGCGGTGCAGGTGGACAACCAGCACGGCGGCGAGGCGGCCACCCGTCATCTGCTGCGGGCCGGATACCGTCGGATCGCCTGCATCGCCGGCCCGCCGGGTGCGTCCACCTCCGAGGAGCGCCTGGCCGGGTATCGCATGGCGTTGCGGTCCGCGCCCGACCCCGCTCCGGCCGACGACGCCTATGTACGCCACGGCGACTTCCGCGTAGAGGGTGGCCGGGCCGCGATGCGCGAGCTGCTGGCGCTGCCCGAGCCACCGGACGCCGTGTTCGTGGCCAACAACCTCATGACCATCGGCGTCCTGGGCGCGCTCCGCGAGGTCGGGCGCACTCCGCCGTCCATCGGAGTGCTGTCCTTCGGCGACGTGCCGTGGTCCTCGCTGATACAGCCGTCCCTGACGGTCATGGAGCTGCCCTCGTACGAGCTGGGCCGTACGGCGGCCGATCTGCTGCTGCAGCGCATCGAGGGCAAGCCGTCCCCGCTGCAGACGGTGGTGCTGCGCGCCACGCTGCAGGTACGGGAGAGCACCGCCGGGCCGTGAGCGGGGGGAGCGCGCGAAGGGGCGCGGTACCGGTCGGGTTGCCGGTACCGCGCCCCTTTTCGTGGGCCCGGAGCTACTTCAGTCCGGACGTCTTGATCGACTCGACGATCTGCCGCTGGAACACGAAGAACAGGGCCAGCATGGGCAGTGCCGCGACCGTGGCCGCCGCCAGGATGTAGTTCCAGTTGGAGCTGTACTGGGTCTGGAACGAGGCGATGCCGAGCTGGACCACCGTCAGGGACTGGTCGTTGGTGGAGACCAGCGGCCAGACGAAGGCGTTCCAGTTGGCGAGGAAGAAGAAGATCGCCAGGGCCGAGAGGATGGGGCGGGACATCGGCAGGACGATGTTCCAGTACACCCTCCAGTGGCCGCAGCCGTCGACGATCGCCGCCTCCTCCAGTTCCTTGGGCAGTCCCAGGTAGAACTGGCGCAGCAGGAAGATGCCGAACGCATTGAAGATGGCCGGGATGATCAGGCCGGCGTAGCTGTTGAGCAGGCCCAGCTCGCGAGCGACCAGGAACAGCGGGATCAGCACGACGGGAGCCGTGACCAGCAGGGTCGCGAAGATGGCGCCGAAGAGCTTCTCGCGCCCGGGGAAACGCAGCCGCGCCAGGGCGTAGGCGGCCATGGAGTGGAAGAACAGCGCCGCCACGGTGATCACCGCGGAGATGAAGAAGCTGTTCCAGAGGTACCGGGCGAAGGGGACCTCGGTGAAGACGTAGACGAAGTTGTCGAAGGTGAAGTCCCGTGGGATCAGGTTGCCGTCGGTGACGGTGGCCCGGGTCTTGAAGGCCGAGGTGACCATCCAGAGCACGGGGAAGATACTGATCAGCGACAGTACGACGGCCAGCGCCGTCAGTGTCAGGCGTGTCGAGCGGGGCCGTCGCCCGCCGGCCCGGGTCGCCCGGCCTGCCCGGGCCCTCAGGGTGTCACTCGCCATCGTCGAACCTCCCGCCTCTGGTGAACTTGAAGATCACGGCGGAGATCAGGACCATGATCAGCACCAGGAACGAGCCCATGGCCGCCGCGTAGCCGTACTCGCCGAATCCGAAGGCCTGCTGGTAGATGTAGAAGATCGCCAGCGAAGTGCCGTTGGCGGGGCCGCCGTTGGTCAGGACGAAGATCAGGTCCAGGCCGCCGGTGATGGCCGCGACCGTCGACATCAGCAGGACGAAGAAGCTGGTCGGGCGCAGCAGCGGCCAGGTGATGGTGCGGAAGGTGGTCCAGGGCCCCGCACCGTCCAGCTTCGCGGCCTCGTAGTACTCCTTGGGGATCTCCTGGAGCCCCGCCAGGAAGATGATCATGTAGTAGCCCATCATCACCCACACCATGACGGCGATCACGCAGCCGAGGGCCAGGGAGGGGCTGCCGAGCCAGGACTCGCCGTCGAAACCGGCCGCGCGCATGGCCCGGTTGACCACGCCCGTCTGCTCGTCGAGCAGGAACTTCCACAGCACGCCGACCACCACGAGGCTGATCACGTACGGCAGGAAGAGCGCGGTGCGGTAGGCGCCGACGCCGGGCAGCTTCTGCTTCACCAGAAGGCCGAGGCCAAGGCTCACGCAGAAGAGGACGGGGACGAGGATCACCACGTACTCGCCGGTGATCTTCATCGAGTCCCAGAACAGCGGGTCGTGCATCATCCGCCGGTAGTTGCCGAGCCCGATCCACTCGTACGAGCCGAAGCCGCTGACCTGGAAGAAGCTCAGGACAATGGAGAGCACCATCGGGATCGCGACGAAGACGAGGAGCCCCAGCACGTCGGGGGCGATGAAGAGGCCCGCGGCCAGCCATTCGCGGTGCTTGCGGCTGAGTCTCGGCGCGCTCGCGGATGCGGGTGCCTGCGCCGGTGTGGCGGTGCGCCTGCGCTGTTGTGCGGCGACGCTGCTCATATAAGGCTCGCCCCCTTGTAGCTCTTGGTGTAGGCAGCGATGGAGTGTGCGGCTCTTGCCGCCTCGCCGGACACCCCGCGGCCGGCGAGCATGGTGCCCTGGATGGCGTCCGAGATGGCCTTGTAGACGACCGGGGGGTAGCGCGGCTCGGCGCGCCCGCCCGGGAAGATCTCGTCCTTGAACTTCTTCATGATCTCGGAGTCGTAGCCGCCCTTGGCGGCGCCGCGTTCCAGGGCACTGGCGCGGGGCGCCACATCGGACTTGGCGCCGATGCACCAGTCGACCATCCGGTTGATCGAGTCGTCCTTCATGGACCCGAGTGCCCAGACGCAGAACTCTGCCGCCGCCTCAGGGTTGCGCCCCTGGGCGTTGGCGCAGAAGGACCAGCCGCCGAGCGCCGTGACGTACTTGCCGCCCGGCGGGAGCGGCAGTTTGAAGACGCCGTAGCGGTACTTCGGGGCGAACGCCTTGAAGCTGGAGACGTTCCAGATGCCCTGCTGCCACATGGCGACGTTGCCGCCCTTGAAGCCGCCGATCACATCGCCGGCGGCGGGCAGCGTGCGCGGGGCGATGCCGTGGCGCACGGCATCCTGCCACAGCCCGAGGGCCTGGCGGGTGGCCTGGGAGTCGAAGGCCACGTTGCCCTGGTGGTCCAGCACCTCGCCGCCGCCCTGCCACATCCACGGGTACCAGGTGAAGTTCTGGTAGTAGCCGGGGTTGGTCTCGAAGACGAGGCCCGCTCGGGTCCCCGTGCGCAGCTTGTCGCCGACGTCGAGCATCTGGTCCCAGGTGGTGGGGATGTCGGCCTCGGACAGGCCGGCCTTCTCCCACAGGTCCTGGGCGTAGAACATGGCCAAGGGCTCGACCTCCATGGGGAGGGCGTAGACCTTGCCGTCGACCGTGCGGCTGTCCAGTGCGGAGCCGTAGTCGTCGATGGCGGCCTTGTCCATGTGCGGGGTCAGGTCGGCGAGGACGCCGCCGTTGTAGTAGCGCAGGAAGTCGCCGGGCGAGAGAAGGAAGATGTCCGGGCCCTCGCCGGTGGCGAAGGCGGACGGGAGCTTGAAGCCGTTGAGGTAGGTGGGCTGCGGCAGATAGACGAGGTCGATCTGCGCCTTGTGAGTGGCGTTCCACTTCGCGACCATGTCCACGAACCACTTGGACTGGGCGTTGATCGCGGGGTCGGGCGAGCGCTGGGGGCCGTAGAAGTTCCAGAACTGGAGGTTGCCGCCCTTTGCCTGGGCCGTGCCGCAACCGGTGAGCAGGGGCGTGGCGGCGAGGGCCGCGCCGGCGCCCGCCGCCGCGGTGAGGAAACGCCGGCGTGACGAGGGGGCCGAGCGACCGGCTTCGTTACCGTGCTGGAGCATGTGCGCGCTCCTGTCGGAGTGGGATGAGGGTGTGCTGACGAGAGGCTTGAGGAAAGCGCGGACCGGGTCGGGAGTACGGGAGCGGGGACTCAGTCGACTTCGAGGGTCAGCAGGTCCGGTGTGGTGGGGCGGGAGGCGGAGGCCGGGGCGTCCAAATAGAAGAGCGAGGTGCTGGCGATGTCGTCGCCGGTGTGCCGGTAGCGGTGCGGCAGACCGTTGCCCTGGCCGGGGCCGATCCCGAGGCTCTGCACGGTGACGCGCAGGTTCTCGGAGAAGCGGACCGGGTCGAGGACGTGCCAGCGGTACATCCCGAACCGCTGCTGGCTGCGGTAGAGCCCGTCGGGACGCAGGATCTGGTTCAGCCCCAAGTAGGGGGTGGTGTAGGCGGTGTAGCCCTGCCCGGGGACGTCGAAGTTCCAGGCGCCGCCGAAGTAGTCCTCGGTACCGGTGCCGCAGATCGTCGGGAACTCGTCGTCGCCGTCGAGGTAGAACTTCAGCTCGCCCTCGCCCCACCAGCCGGGGCTGTTCACTCCCCAGGCGAGGTACGTGCCCGCATAGCTGCCGGCGCCGGTGACCCCGTCGAGCAGGGTGTGCACCGCGCCGAACGGCACGGGATGGCTGCGCCGCCACTGGGCGTGGAAGTAGGAGGCGTCGTCGGCGACCTCGTCCAGCTCGTAGTCGACCTGGTAGTAGAGGGTGACCTTCTCGGCGGTCAGATTCTCCAGGGTGATGCGGGCGCGGCGGCGGAACGGCATGGGCCAGTACGCGTTGAACCCGCCGTTGGGATTGGCCGCGACGGGTACGGAGGAGACCTGGCTGAAGGTGTTCCAGCCGTTGCAGAAGAAGTCGCCGAGCGGGACCTCGACGGCCGGGGTCTCCTCGTCCTCCCAGT
Source organism: Streptomyces sp. NPDC046900 (assembly GCF_040644975.1). Lineage (NCBI taxonomy): Bacteria > Bacillati > Actinomycetota > Actinomycetes > Kitasatosporales > Streptomycetaceae > Streptomyces > Streptomyces sp. NPDC046900. Next base: position 141,560 of record NZ_JBEYXD010000008.1, read on the forward strand.
ACATCCGCAGCAGGGTGCCCCGCCAGGCCGTGTGCGGGTCGGTGGTGCACCACAGGTGGCGGATGGTGCCCGGCCCCTCGATGTCGGCGAGCACCGCGGTCTCGCCCGCGGCGATGTCGATGCTCGGGGAGATCTTCCAGCCCGGCCCCAGCCTGCTCGCCGCGACCGCTCCGGTGCCCTCGGTGGCCCGGCCGCCACCGCCCCTGGCACCGGTGAAGTTCTCGGCGCTGATGGAACGGCTCACGGCACGCGTCCTGTGGGAGATGCCGTCGAGTCCAAAGGTCGTCATCGTGTCTGTGCCCTCAAGGTTGAGTGCGGGGCGGGCCCGGACCGAGCCGCACACCCCTGTGAAATCCATTTCAGCGAAACGTAGGGGGGCCTCCAGGGGGTGTCAAGAGCTGAGATGAGAGGGAATGATTCTGATACTCAACGTCCTACTTGTGTAGTTTGGACAGAGCCTTCTCGGCCATAAGACTCGGCGTTGTACGGCCTCTTGACGTTGAAATCGATTTCTGCCAGCGTGCCGTCATGCCTCGTAACGCAGTCATCGGTGTGGACATCGGCACGTCGAGCAGCAAGGGCGTCCTTGTCGGCCTCGACGGCGCCCTGATCCGCTCGGCCGTGCGGGAGCACACCCCGGCCAGGCCGGGCCCGGGCCGCTTCGAAATGGACGCCGCCGTGTGGTGGCGCGAGTTCACGGAACTCACCCGCGAGCTGACCGGCCCGGGCGACACCACCGTGCTCGGCGTCGGGGTCAGCGGGATGGGCCCTTGCGTCCTGCTCACCGACGAGCACGACACCCCGCTGCGCGCCGCGATCCTCTACGGCGTCGACACCCGCTCGGTCCGCCAGATCCACCGCATCGAGGAACGGCTCGGCGCCGAGGAAATCATCCGCCGGGGCGGCTCCGCGCTCTCCACCCAGGCCGCCGGGCCGAAGATCGCCTGGGTCGCCGAGGAAGAGCCCGAGATATACGCCCGCGCCCGCCGCCTCTATATGCCCAGCTCCTGGCTGGTCCGTAAGCTCACCGGCGCCTATGTGCTGGACCAGCACTCGGCCAGCCAGTGCACCCCGCTGTACGACACGCACGCGGGCGAGTGGTACGGCCCGTGGGCCGACGACGTGGCCCCCGGCATCGAACTGCCGCCGCTGCGCTGGCCCGGCGAGGCGGCCGGCACCGTCACCACCGAGGCAGCCGCCGCGACGGGCCTGCCCGCCGGGATCCCCGTCACCACCGGCACTGTCGACGCCTGGGCCGAGGCCCTCAGCGTCGGCGCACAAAACACCGGTGACCTGATGCTCATGTATGGCACGACCATGTTCCTGATCCACACCGTGCCCAAGCCGATCACCAGCCCCTCGTTGTGGGGCACGGTCGGCGCACTGCCCGGCACCCGCAACCTGGCCGGCGGCATGGCCACCTCGGGGGCGGTCACCAACTGGCTGCGCGACCTGTTCACCGGTGGTGACCACACCGAACTGACCCGTCTGGCGGGCGAGTCGGGTCCCGGCGCGGGCGGCCTGCTGATGCTTCCGTACTTCTCCGGCGAACGCACCCCGATCATGGACCCTGACGCCCGCGGGGTGATCGCCGGACTCACGCTGTCCCACACCCGCGGCGACCTCTACAGGGCCGCGCTGGAGGCCACCGGGTTCGGGGTGCGCCACAACATCGAGGTCATCGAGGAGGCGGGCGGCGACATCCGCCGCGTGGTCGCCGTCGGCGGCGGCACCCAGGGCGCCCTGTGGACGCAGATCGTCTCCGACATCACCGGGCGACCGCAGGAGGTGCGCACCACCACGATCGGCGCGAGCTACGGCGGCGCACTGCTCGCGGCACAGCTCGCCGGGGATGCCGACATCGACGCCTGGAACCCGGTACGCGAGATCGTGACACCGCGCGCGGAGCACCGAGCCCGCTACGACGAGCTGTACGGCCTCTACCGGCGGCTGTACCGCGAGACTTCGGCGACCGTCCACGCCCTTGCGCCGCTCCAGCAGCGCTGAGGCCGACGGCCCGACAGCCGGTCTCCCCGACCGGCTCCCACACCGGTGCGCGTCAGCCATCGCGGCGGCACGAAGGGCTGACGCGCACCGCCGGTCCCACCGCGGCTGCCGCCGCCGTACTCCCCCGCCCGGGCCCGGCAACAGTCCTGCCGCATCCGCGCCGACCGCGACCGCGTCGGCGTCCATCGGCTCCCCGGGCCCGCACCTACCCCGGACCACACGCACACCAACGGAGATCGCATGACCGCGTACACCCTGCCCACGCCGAGCCGGCCGGCTCCCGCCGAGCCCCGCACCGTCTACACCGTGGCCAGTGGTGACCTGCGCCCCGCCGCCAACGTCACCTGCTGGCCGACTCAGGAGAAGCTGGAGCAAGACCTCACCGCGGCGCTGACCGACCTCGGTTGGCAGGTCCGCCGCGGCCATGACCACGACGCGGCCAAGGGACACGGCTTCATCGACAGCCAGCGCGCCGGCATCGAGGTGTTCAAGACCCTCCCCAAGGACGCGCCGCTGATCGTCGTCGAAGGTGTCTGGCAGTACAGCCACCACGTCCTGGCCGGACTGCGCGACCATCGCGGCCCGATCCTGGTCGTCGCCAACTGGAGCGGCGAATTCCCCGGTCTGGTCGGCCTGTTGAATCTGGCCGGCAGCCTCACCAAGGCCGGTCGGCAGTATTCCGTGCTGTGGAGCGCCGACTTCACCGACGACTGGGCCCGCGACGGCCTGCGCACCTGGCTGGACACCGGCGTCCTCACCCACGACACCAGCCATGTGCACCCGCTGCCGCCGTTGCCCGAAGACCCCGAGACGGAGCTGGGCGTGGCCCTGGCCCGCCAGTTGCGCGAGGAGAAGGCGATCATCGGCGTCTTCGACGAGGGCTGCATGGGCATGTACAACGCCATCATCGACGACGAGTTCCTCAACCCGCTCGGCATCTACAAGGAGCGCCTGTCGCAGAGCGCCCTGGTCGCCGAGATGAACAGGGTCCCGGACGAGGAGGCGCAGGCGGTCCGCGCCTGGCTCGACCACGCCGGTATGCGGTTCCACACCGGTACCGACGAGGCCACCGAGCTCACCGACGCCCAGCTGCTCAGCCAGTTCAAGATGTACATCGCCGCGCTGCGCATCGCCGACGACTTCGGCCTCGACGCGGTCGGCATCCAGTACCAGCAGGGCCTGAAGGACACCGTCCCGGCGAGCGACCTCGCCGAGGGTCTGCTCAACAACGTCCAGCGCCCCCCGGTGTCCAGCCGCGACGGCGCCCGCGTGCTGTACGCCGGCGCACCCCTGCCGCACTTCAACGAGGTGGACGAGGGTGTCGCCGTGGACTCCCTGGTCACCAACCGCATCTGGACCGCGATGGGCCTCGACCCGGCCACCACCCTGCACGACATCCGCTGGGGAGAGGAGTACGACGGCCGGTTCGTCTGGGTCTTCGAGATCTCCGGCTCGGTGCCCGCCTCCCACAACGGCGGTTACGACAAGTCGTACAGCACGCGGCAGCCGCCGATGTTCTTCCCGCTCGGCGGCGGCACCCTCAGCGGGGTGTCCAAGCCGGGCGAGGTCGTCTGGTCGCGGGTGTTCCTGATGGACGGCCGACTGCATGTCGACCTCGGCCGTGCCACCGCGATCGAGCTGCCGGAAGAGGAGACGCTGCGCAGGCTGAAGGCCACCAACGAACAGTGGCCGATCATGCACGCGGTGCTGCACGGCGTCAGCCGCGACCAGTTCATGGCCCGCCACCGTGCCAACCATCTCAACGTGGCCTACGCCCCCGACGCGGCGACCGCGGACAAGGCACTGCGCGCCAAGGCGGCCCTCTTCGCCGAGCTGGGCGTCGAGGTGCACCTGTGCGGAGACGTGGCGCTGTAGCCGCACCGGCGGGCCCCACCGGCCCGACGTGCGCGGCGCGGTCATGTCGCGGTGTTCCGCCGCCGCACCGGCGGAACACCGCGCACCGGACAGTGAACGACTGCCGTGCCCGGGCTCATCGCCCGTCGTCACCGAGGGGCCTGTCCCGACGATGGGAGCCGTAGAACTCGCTCTGCCGGGACATGATCTCGCGCATCGAGGTGCCGCGCGGAACCCCGTAGACCGTTCCGGGGAAGTCCAGTTCCCGTTGCACGGCCCAGATGTCCTCGTGCCGGTCGGGAGAGATCAGCCGGGCCGGGTCGCCCACGGCGATCCAGCCGATCGGCACGACGGTCCCCGGCTCGAGCCGGGAATTGGCGTGCACCACCCCGTTGATCCGCACCTCGGCGCCGGCGCCGACGACCGCTCCGGGGAAGAGGGAGGCGCCGGCGGCGAGGAACGCCTCGTCCTCCACGCGTGTCCCGTTGACGTGCGCGTGCGGTCCGACCATCACGGCGTCCCCGATCACCGCGGGGCGCCCCGACCGTCCGCGCACCAGCGCGTTCTCCATCACCACGGTGTTCTCCCCGACCGTGACCTCTCCGTCCTCCGAGGTCAGCACGGCTCCGTGCAGCACGCGCGCACCCTCGCCGAGGACAACGGCCCCGCACACCGTGGCGGAGGCCGCGACATAGGCCGAGTCCGGTACGACAGGCCTGCGGCCCCGGTGCTCGATCAGCATGCATCCCCTCCAACGCAAGCACCGGCCCATCACCGGCAGAGACCAGCCGTCTTCCCCGCCAGGCGGAGGATCGCCTGCGCCGTGTCCGCGGGCACCTCCCGGGACGAGACTCCGGGTAGCCCTCGCCCGGTGCCCGAAACGCCCCTGGTCTTCACGCAGAGCGTCCCTTCGGGGGTGCGAACCGGGTGAGAACGGGAGCGACCGCACGCTGCGCACCGTATCCGCCGTACGCGAGGACCTTGTGCCCTCGGTCGCCCACCCGGTCCGCTGGTACGACGCGGCCAGCGTCCTCTACGAGCGGGGGGCCCGCCTTTTCGTCCAGATGTGGCCCGGAGACTCGCTGGCCCGTCTCGCTCAGGCGGCTTTTCCCGACGTCCGCAGCACGAGCATGCGCGCCGGCTCCCCGGAGCACATCCTTCAATTCGTCCGCAGGGAACGGGAAACGTCGACGATCTGACCTCGGTCGGGCAGGTTCGGAACAGCCGTGCGACGGCTGAAGGTCATGGTCGAGTCAATGTGATGCGGCCAGGGCCGCGTCCAGCGAAAGCGTGCCTTGTGCCCCGTCAGGCGGAGGTGTCGTGCACCCAGATGTGGGTGCAGTTGGGGCACTGCAGATGGACCACGTGTCCCGCGTTGGACAGCAGATAGCGCCAGTGCACTCGGCAGGTCCGGCCCGCCAGGCAGTTCTCGCAGTTCTCGTGGTCCCGGCATCGCGGGCACGGGAGCCAGGCCCGGCGGGCCTTGTCGGCGTGGGGATCAATCGGCAGCACGGGCGTCACCGAGGCCCGCGGGCAGCACTCCGGCTGCCACCAGGCGGTCGTAGATCTGCCGCTGGTGCTCGTCGAGGCCGGAGTAGAGCATGCGATACGCCGCGTCCTCGTCGGCCATGGCCGTGATCGGGTCCCAGTGGGGCCCCATCGCCGTGTAGAACGCCGCCCGCCGGCGCGCTTCGTCAGCGGTGAGATCCATCTCGAATATGTGATGGTCGTGGGTGTTCTCGTGGGCCATGAGCGGGCTTTCCTGGAGGAAATGGAAAACTATCCGCTCCTTCCTACCAGGGTTTGTCCGATTTCCGGACAGATCTGGAGCGAGATCCTGGTCACGTGACCGGGGCGCCTTGTCCCAGGATCATCACGACTGGTCAGGGCCCGGCTACGTTCCGTCGGCCGCACTCGCTGCCAGGGATTCCCGCACCTGTAGGTGGTAGACCCGGAAGGCCCGCCCGATGACGGGCTGGGCCACGTTCCGGACCTTGACCCCGCCGCTCGTCATGCCGTGTTCCGTGCCCGCGTGCGCGTGTCCGTGCACCGCCAGGTCCGCGCCGGCGGTGTCGATCGCCTCCGCAAGCAGATAGCTGCCGAGGAACGGATAGATCTCCAGAGGTTCACCGGCCAGGGTCTCCGGCACGGGGGAATAGTGGGTGAGGGCGATACGAACCTCACAGCGCTGTTCGTCCAGTTCCTCCAGAGCCTGCCGCAAGGCGTCGGCGCTGCGGCGTGAGCACCGTACGAACTCCTTCATCAGCGGCTCGCCGAACTCCCCGGCACTGCGGCCGACGAAGCCGCCGCCGAACCCCTTGGTACCTGCCACACCGACGCGCGTGCCGGCGCAGGTCAGGGTGGTGGCGCTGCCCTCGAGGACCCGTGCGCCGCCGGTGCCCTCCAAGATCGCCGCGACTTCCTCCGGGCGCTCGTCGTGGTGGTCGTGATTGCCGAGGACCGCCACGACCGGGACCGGCAGGTCCCGGATCTCCCTCGCCACCACCCCGGCCTCCTCCGGGGTTCCGTGGCGGGTGAGGTCCCCGGCCAGCAGCAGGAGGTCCGCGCACTCCGACAGGCTCTCGAAAGCGGTGCGAAGCGCCCCCTGGCTGCCGGGCCCCATGTGGATGTCCCCGACGGCTGCCACCCGGATCATGCGAGCTCCTCGGCCTGGTCGGGCGCCGAGTTCTCGGCGACCACGAGGTCGCAGTGGACCGGGACTCCGGCGAGTTCCTCGCGGACGGTGCCGAGGACCTCCTCACGGCACTGAACGGAGGCGACGGTGCCGGTCACCATCACCGCCTCGCCGCGGACCTCGATCCGTACACCCAGCTCACCGGCGTGCCCTTCGGCCAGACGTTCGAGGAGATGGGCGACGCGGTACTCCGTGTTCTGCGCGGCCTGGGCACCGGGTGCGCCCTCTGCGCTGTGCTGGTTCATCACGTCTCCTTCTGCGGGGCGATGACGTCGAGGCGTTCGAGAAGGAAGAAGAAGGCGGCAGGCATGGGATCGTCCTCGCACTCCCGGCGCATCCGGTCCCAGTCGACCTTTTCGCGCAGCGCGCGGGCCACGGGGAGAACCGCGCCGAAGTCGCAGTGGTGCTCCGAGAAGGCGGCGATCAGGCTCCAGAGCAGGTCGGTGGGTGCCAGCACCGGCATGCGCACCGAGTCGACCGGGAGTTCCCGCGCGCGTGCGAGCATGTCGGAGGTGACCGGCTTGTGCGCCAGTTCGAAGATGATGTCGATGTCCTGGCCGAAGCACTCGGCCTTCATCAGCCAGTCCTCCGGCGGCCGGTACACGGTCAGCCCCGCGTCCCGCAGCGTGTCCGTGACCGCCTCGGCGTCATCGGGCGACACACAGAAGTCGGCGTCGTGCTGCAGGTTCTCGCTGCCGCCGTGCGCATAGACGGCGACGCTCCCGGCCAGCGCGAAGGCGTGCCCCTTCCGCTTCAGAAGGACGCCGACCCGCTTGGTCGCCTCAAGAATCGCCCGGCTGTGATCGGGGGGCAGCTGCTCGGCCTCCTGCGGCCGCGTCTCGGGCCGCGGCGGCTGCCCGGCCCGCGCCGTCGCCGGGCGCACCTCGGGTTCCTCCGCTCCACGGGCAGGGGGCGCGGGCTCCCCGGACTGCGTCATGACCACCCCCTCTGCCGAACGAGAGCAGTCCGCCGGCTGCGCGTACCGGACCGGACGGCTGCGTGCACCCGTGTGAGTACCCGGTACCTCCTCGTCGACACGGCTCGGAACCCGGGCGCCGGACAGACCGGGACCGCCGGATGGTCCCGGGCCGAAGGCGCCTGGCCCTGTCACTCCCAGGAACCTCAGGGAACTACCTGCGGGAACGGGCCGCCCCGAGGATGGACGTGTCACTCCGGGTCGGAACGGCACACCGTCCGTCGTTGCCGCTCCGGGGAGCAATGTCGAACGTGTGAACGAGAGGAACACCATGGTCACCACCCTCGCCGGCGGTACGGTCACTCTGGCGGACGGCGTGACGGTCTCCCGTATGGGATACGGCGCGATGCAACTGGCGGGTCCGCACGTCTTCGGGCCGCCCAGGGACCGTGACCAGGCGCTCGCGGTGCTGCGCGCGGCGGTGGAGGCCGGCGTCACCCATATCGACACCGCCGACTTCTACGGTCCCGTCGTGGTCAACGAGCTGATCAGGGAAGCCCTCGCTCCGTATCCCGCAGGTCTGCACATCGTCACCAAGATCGGCGCCCGCCGGGGCAGCGACGGCAGCTGGATCCCGTCTCTGGACCCCGCGGATCTGAAGGAACAGGTCCGCGAGAACCTCACCCACCTCGGCCTGGACACCCTGGACGTGGTCAACCTGCGGGTCGGCGGTCACGACACCACCGACGACGAGCCCCTGTCCGAGCAGTTCGGCGCCCTGGCGGAGCTCCAGCAGCAGGGCCTGATCCGCCACCTCGGGCTCAGCGGTGTCTCCACGACGCAGCTCGCCGAGGCCCAGGCCATCGCGCCCGTCGTCACCGTGCAGAACCTCTACAACCTGGCCAACCGGCAGGACGACGCCCTGGTGCAGCGGTGCGCGGACGAGAACATCGCCTTCGTCCCGTTCTTCCCGCTGGGCGGCTTCAGCCCGCTGCAGTCCGAGACCCTCGACAAGGTCGCCACCCGCCTCGAGGCATCCCGGCAACAGGTCGCTCTGGCCTGGCTGCTCCAGCGCTCGCCGGGCATCGTCGTCATCCCCGGCACCTCCTCGCTCTCCCACCTGCGCGAGAACATCGCCGCCGCCGACCTGGTCCTGCCCGCCTACGCCGTCGCCGAACTGGACGCCATCGGGGCGTAAGGGACTCAGCCGCACGGCACGGTGGGGTACGGCGCCGGCTGAGGGGCTCCGCGCCCGCGTCACAGCCGGATGATGACCAGGGCGATGTCGTCCCGGGCGCCGCCGGCCACGCCGAGTTCCGTCAGCAGGACGTCGGCCAGGCGCTCCGGGCCGAGGGTGCAGTAGCGGCCGAGGACGTCGGTCAGCCGGCTCAGACCCGTCTCTATGTGCTCGCTCCGGCGCTCGATCAGCCCGTCGGTGTAGAGGACGAGCGTGTCGCCCGGCCGGTAGGGCTGGCAGGCCTGCGGGCGCGGCACGTGCTGGGGCCGGGCGGCCAGCGGCGGGTCGGTCGCCTTGTCGAGCAGTTCGCATGTGCCGTCCCGATGGACGAGGACGGGGGGCGGGTGGCCGGCGCTGCTGTAGATGATCAGTTCGCTGCGGGTGTCGATCATCGCCTTGACAGCGGTGGTGTTCAGCGCGCCTTCCACCGACCGGGCGTACCGTCCGAGCACCTCCAGTGCCTGGGCGGGGCCCTCCAGCGCGCGGGTGGCGGCGCTCAGCGCGCTGCGGAGCATCCCCATGACGGCCGCGGCCTCCAGACCGTGGCCGACGACGTCGCCGACCGCCACCGCGAACCGGGTCTCGGACAGATCGATGACGTCGTACCAGTCGCCGCACACGTTCAGCGAGCCGGTGGCGGGCAGATAGCGCACCGCGATGTTCTCGTGCCGGGCCAGGTCGGGTGCCTGGAGCATGGCCTCCTGCAGTGCCACAGCCACCTTGCGCTCACGGGTGTGCGCCTGCCGCAGCTCCTCGTTCAGCAACTGCAGCTCGCGCGCCCGCGCGTAGAGCTCGGTCTCCAGGGCCTCGCGCTCGGTGAGGTGCTTGGACAGGCGCCAGTCGCCTCTGCCGTGGGTCAGGATGTACCCGGTCACGTCCTCCACGCGGTGGATGATCCACGTGACCTTCCCCTCGGGATCGAGGATCGGCGTGTTGACCGGGGACCACCATCGCTCGTCGAATGCGCCGGGTCTGCCCATGATGGGGATGTCGTACTTCTGCAGCGCCATCGTGTCGGGCTGTTTGGAGTTCAGGACGCGGTGCAGCGAGGCGTTCAGATTGCGAACACCGTCGGCATCCGGGTCGTCGGGGTTCTCCGGGAAGGCCTCGAAGATGTGCTGCCCGATCAGGTCGTCCCGGGTCCGGCTGGTCGCGTTCAGGTAGGCCTGGTTGACCTCCACGATGATCAGGTCCGGGGCCAGCACGAGGTAGGGACTCGGGGTGGCGGCGAACAGTGCCTCGTAGTCCATCGTCGACATCGTCACCGTCTCCCTTGTGCGCCGCGCCGCGCCACCCCCTTCACGCTACGATCCGCGCAGCTCAGGCGCCCCCGGAGAGAACGGCACGGTGCGGACACGCGGCCGGGGCACATCAGGCACGGAGACCTGCCGTCTACGCGACGGCCTCCGTCTCCGCTCCGCCCTCCGCCTCCCAGTGCGCCGGCTTCGCGAACTGCGTCCGGTACAGCTCCGCGTACCGCCCGCCCCTGGCCAGCAGCTCCTCGTGGGTGCCCCGCTCCACGATCCGGCCCGACTCGACGACGAGGATCACGTCGGCTGCCCGCACGGTGGACAGGCGGTGGGCGATGACGACGGCGGTACGACCCTCCAGCGCTTCCGTGAGGGCCTCCTGCACGGCCGCCTCGGAGGTGTTGTCCAGATGGGCGGTGGCCTCGTCGAGGATGACGATCCGCTGGCGGGCCAGCAGCAGGCGGGCGATGGTCAGGCGCTGGCGCTCGCCGCCGGACAGTCGGTAGCCGCGCTCACCGACGACCGTGTCGAGCCCGTCGGGCAGGGCGCGTACGAGGTCGTCCAGGCGGGCCCGGAGCAGCACGTCCCACAGGTCGTCCTCGCTCGCCCCGGGATCGGCCAGCAGCAGGTTGGCCCGCACCGTGTCGTGGAACAGGTGGCCGTCCTGGGTGACCATGCCGAGGGTCTCGCGCAGTGATGCGGCGCTCAGGTCGCGGACGTCGACGCCGCCGACGCGGACGGTGCCCTCGTCGACGTCGTACAGCCGCGGAAGCAGTGCCGCGATGGTGGACTTGCCGGCGCCGGAGGACCCCACGAGGGCGACCGTCTGGCCGGGCTCGGCGCGGAAGGAGACACCGTGCAGGATCTCGGCGCCGCCGCGCGTGTCCAGGACCGCCACCTCCTCGAGCGAGGCCAGGGAGACCTTGTCGGCGGCCGGATACCCGAAGCGGACGTCCTCGAATTCCACCGCCACCGGGCCGCCGGGGACCTGCCGTGGTCTCGGCCGCTCCTCGATCAGCGGCTTCAGGTCCAGTACTTCGAAGACGCGCTCGAAGCTGACGAGCGCGCTCATGATCTCGACGCGGGCCCCCGCGAGGGAGGTGAGGGGTGCGTAGAGCCGGGTGAGCAGCAGGGCGAGCGAGACGACGGAGCCCGCCTCAAGGCTGCCGCGCAGGGCGAACCAGCCGCCGAGCCCGTAGACCAGGGCGAGCGCCAGGGCGGAGACCAGCGTGAGCGCGGTGATGAACGCCGACTGGGACATGGCCGTCCGCACCCCGATGTCCCGCACCCGGCGGGCCCGCGCGGCGAACTCTTCGGACTCCTCCTCGGGGCGCCCGAAGAGTTTGACGAGCGTGGCGCCGGGTGCGGAGAAGCGTTCGGTCATCCGGGTGCCCATCGCGGCGTTGAGGTCGGCGGCCTCCCGTTGCAGCAGCGCCATCCGGCGGCCCATCCGGCGCGCGGGGAACAGGAAGACCGGCAGCAGCACCAGGGCGAGCAGGGTGATCTGCCAGGACAGCGTCAGCATCACGACCAGCGTGAGCAGCAGCGTGACCACATTGCCGACGACTCCCGACAGGGTGTTGCTGAAGGCGCGCTGCGCGCCGATGACGTCGTTGTTGAGACGACTGACCAGCGCGCCCGTACGAGTACGTGTGAAGAACGCGACCGGCATGCGCTGCACATGATCGAACACAGCCGTCCGCAGATCGAGGATGAGGCCTTCCCCGAGCGTGGCCGACAGCCTGCGGCCGAGGAGCCCGAGCGCCGCCTCGGCGACCGCGATGAGGGCGATGAACAGCGACAGCCGTACGACGGTTCCCGGGTCGCCGTGCGACACGATCGCGTCGACGACACGGCCGGCGAGCAGCGGGGTCGCCACCGCGAGCAGTGCCGTCACCACGCTGACCAGGACGAACTGCACGATACGGGGGCGGTGGGGGCGCGCGAACGCGCCGATGCGGCGCAGCGTGGCGCGGTCGAGGGGGCGGCGCTCCCGCTGCGCGCTCATGACGCTGTGCAACTGGTGCCAGGCGGTGGTCTCCATACTCATAAGACAGACGTTAGGACCTCGAGCAACCTTGAGGTCAAGGGAAGGCGGACGGGCTTCACACGCAGGGAGACCGGGACGAATGCCCCTGCGACACGGGCTCCCGGGAACCCGGTCGCTCCCGTGCCTTGCCCCGCACGTCAGCCGCCGTCCGCACGCCCGCAACCTCACGTTGGTGCGGCACGGAAAACCTCTCCTGGTGTGAGTGCCGTACGTCTCCCTCAGCGACTCGCCGGACGTGTCCCGGTCCGCCAGATCCTGTGCCTGCTTCCGCTGGCCCTCGTGGCCGTGGTCGCGGTACAGCACTGGTCCGTGCTCGTGGAGGGCTTCAAGCAACTGGCGTCCGCCGAGTGGCCCTGGCTGGTGGCCGCCGCCGGCGCCACCTGTCTGACCTGGGTGGCGGCCGCCTTCACCCGCCAGGGCGCGGTCATGCAGCGGCTGCCCGTACGCCGGCTGCTCGCCACCCAGTTCGCGGCGGGCGCGGCCAACCATCTGCTGCCGACCGGTCTGGGAGCGGGTGCGGTCAACCTCCGTTTCATGACGGTGTGCGGGGTGCCGCTGGCCAGTTCGTCGGCGGCGATCGCGCTGTACCTGCTCGCCGAGTCGATCACCCGGACCGGTCTGCTGGTGGCCCTGCTGATCGCCTTCCCGCACGCCCTCCGCCTCGGCACCCTCCTGCCCGCCCCGGCGGTGGGCCCGGTGCTGATCGGTGTGGTCGCGGCGGTGTGCGTGGCGCTCGCGGTGGTGCTGCTCGTGCGGCGGCTGCGCACGGCGGTGTTCTCCTTCCTGCGTGCGGCACTCGGCGAGGCCCGCACGGTGCACACGCGTCCCTCCCGCGCGATCGCCCTGTGGGGCGGGTCGCTGGCCTTCCCGGCACTGCAGGCGGCCGGACTGGCCGCGGTGGGGCGGGCCTTGGACCTGCCGGTGCCGCCCGCGCACATGGCCGTCGCCTACCTGGCGGCGACCATCGCGGTCGCCGCCGTGCCCACGCCCGGCGGCATCGGCTCGGTGGAGGCGGCGCTGATCGTCACCCTGGTCGCGGCCGGCGCCCCGGTGGCCCTGGCGACGGCGGTGGTCCTGGCGTACCGGATCATCACGGTGTGGGTGCCGCTGGTGCCGGGGGCGCTCACGCTCGGGGCACTGGTGCGGCTGAAGGTGATCTGACCGGGGACAGCGGCCGTACTCCCGAGTAACCTCTGCTGGGCCAGCCCTCCGCCGTGTGAAAGGGGCAGCCCGATGCCGGTCCGGACCGAACGCCAGGGGTACGTCACCACGGTCGTCCTCTCCCGCCCCGAAGCCCGCAACGCCGTGGACGGGCCGACCGCCGCCGCGCTGGCCGCCGCCTTCAGGGAGTTCGAGGCGGACGCGTCCGCGCGGGTGGCGGTGCTGTGGGGCGAGGGCGGGACGTTCTGCGCGGGCGCCGATCTGAAGGCCGTAGGCACCGAGCGCGGCAATCGCGTGGCCGAGGACGGCGACGGCCCGATGGGGCCGACCCGGCTGCGGCTGTCCAAGCCCGTGATCGCGGCGGTCACCGGACACGCGGTGGCCGGCGGTCTGGAGTTGGCGCTCTGGTGCGATCTGCGCGTCGCCGAGGAGGACGCGGTGTTCGGGGTCTTCTGCCGTCGCTGGGGTGTGCCGCTCATCGACGGCGGGACGGTGCGGCTGCCACGGCTGATCGGTGCCGGCCGGGCCATGGACATGATCCTCACCGGTCGTCCCGTACCGGCCCGGGAGGCCCACGAGATGGGCCTCGCCAACCGCGTCGTGCCGACGGGACAGGCACGCGCGGCGGCCGAGGAACTCGCCGCCGAGATCGCCCGCTTCCCACAGGCCTGCCTGCGCGGCGACCGCGCCTCCGTCCTCGACCAGCAGGGACAGGACGAGACGACGGCGATGCTGGGCGAACTCCGCTACGGCATGGGGGTGCTGGCCGAGGGCCTGGAGGGCGCGGCCCGGTTCACGGCGGGGGCCGGACGGCACGGGTCGTTCTCGGACATGTGACCGCGACGAACGACTGCCGCACGACGTGAATGAGCGCACGTCAAGGGCGGCTTCCGAACGGCCCGGTGACGGCCGGGCTCCTGGATACGGCAGGATGACCTTTCGCTGCGGAACGGTGCACACCGCTTCGCAGCGCGATCGTGCATCCCGTGGGCACGCGGCCGTGCATCCCCGATGCACGGCCGTGTGCCGTCCGTATTCGAGCAGGTGGCAAGGTGACGACTCCTCACATCCGGCCCGGCAGCCCCCTCCCCCTCACGGGAGGTGACCGGTGAACCGCGCGCTCACCCTGGACGATCTGGTCGTCGCCGGAATAGCCGTGGCGGCGGGCCTGGTGGCCGGATTCCTGCTGCGCATACTGCTGCGCTGGCTGGGCGGGCATGCGAGCCGTACCAAGTGGAGCGGCGACGACGTCATCGTGGACGCCCTGCGGACGCTGGTGCCGTGGGCGGCGATCGCCGCCGGCGCGGCCGCCGCGGCCGCGGTGCTGCCGCTCACGCGGACGGTGCAGCACCACGTCAACCAGACGCTGAGCGTGCTGCTCATCTTCGTCGCGACGGTGACGGCCGCGAGGGTGATCGCCGGCCTGGTGCGGACGGTCACCCAATCCCGGTCCGGGGTCGCCGGATCGGCCTCGATCTTCGTCAACATCACCCGGGTCGTGGTGCTGGCGATGGGCTTCCTGGTGATGCTGCAGACCCTGGGCATCTCCATAGCGCCGCTGCTCACCGCTCTCGGCGTCGGCGGTCTGGCCGTCGCCCTCGCCCTCCAGGACACCCTGGCGAACCTCTTCGCGGGCATCCACATCCTCGCCTCCAAGACCGTTCAGCCCGGCGACTACATCCGGCTGAGCAGCGGCGAGGAGGGCTATGTCGTCGACATCAACTGGCGGCAGACGACCGTCCGTCAGCTCTCCAACAACCTGGTCGTCATCCCCAACGGGGAGCTCGCCAAGACCAACATGATCAACTACACCCGCCCCGAGCAGCAGTTGACCGTGCTGGTGCAGGTGGGGGTCGGCTACGACAGCGACCTGGAGCATGTGGAGAAGGTCACCACCGAGGTCGTGGCCGAGGTGATGACGGAGATCGCCGGAGCGGTCCCGGACCATGAACCGGCCATCCGCTTCCACACGTTCGGCGACTCCCGGATCGGCTTCACGGTGATCCTCGGTGTCGGCGAGTTCAGCGACCAGTACCGCATCAAGCACGAGTTCATCAAGCGCCTGCACAAGCGGTACCGGGCCGAGGGCATCCGCATCCCCGCACCGGCCCGGACGGTGGCGCTCCAGCAGGGCTCGGCGGTCATACCGCATCAGCGCGGCGCCGACGACGGGGCCGTCGAGCACGGCGGTCCGCTCGCGCTGTGACACCGGACCCGTGACGGGCCCCGCGCCGGGCCGCCGTCCGGCCACCCGCCCAGCACGCCCCGGCCCGGCCGATCGCCCGGGCCGGGGCGCTGCCCAGGCGCTCGGCTTCCGTGTCCGCGCGTCGCCGGTCATATGCTCGAAAGAGCGTGACACCCCCGACCGGAAAACTCGATGTCTGATCCGACGACTCGCTCGCTCGACCAGCGGCTGGACGTGATCGCACGCCATCCGTTCCGCGCGAGGTTCCATCTGCGCGGGCGCGACCTGGCCACCGCCGAACTGAGCGGCCCCGGCACGCTGCGCCGGCACGCCTACGACCTCATCGCCAGGCGGCTGGCACCGGCCGAGCCGTACAAGGACGGCAAGCAGACCCCCTACCGGGGCCACCCGGTCTTCGTCGCCCAGCACGCGACCGCGACGTGCTGCCGCACCTGTCTGCAGCACTGGCACGAGATCCCCAAAGGACGGGACCTGAGCCGCGCGGAACGCGCCTACGTGGTGACGGTGATCTGCCGCTGGATCGAGCGGGAGGTGGCGTCGGCAGCGGCGACAGCCGTCGACCGGGGCCCGGCCTGACGGGCGACGGGACGGGCCACAGGACCGCACGGGCCGTGCTTCCGGTACCGATCATCCGGCAGAGGCGCCCAGGGCGCGGGCCACTGTCGAGCGAGGGCCGCTCACGAGATATCTTGATGTCGAGCAATGTTGCAGACGTGGAGCGGAGCACCCGGTGACTGACTCGACCATCATTTACACACACACTGACGAGGCCCCGGCCCTGGCGACGTATTCCTTCCTGCCGGTGGTCCAGGCGTACGCCTCGCAGGCGGGTGTCACTGTGGAGACTCGTGACATCTCGCTGGCCGGGCGCATCCTCGCGGTCTTCCCCGAGTACCTGAACGAGGACCAGCGGATCAACGACGCCCTCGCTGAGCTGGGCGAACTGGCCAAGACCCCCGCGGCCAACATCATCAAGCTGCCCAACGTCTCGGCGTCCGTCCCGCAGCTGAAGGCGGCCGTGGCCGAACTGCAGGCCCAGGGCTACGCGCTGCCGGACTACCCGGACGAGCCGAAGACCGACGAGGAGCGGGAGATCCGCGCCCGTTTCGACAAGGTCAAGGGCTCCGCCGTGAACCCGGTGCTGCGCGAGGGCAACTCCGACCGCCGCGCCCCCGCCTCGGTGAAGAACTACGCCAAGACCCACCCGCACCGCATGGGCGCCTGGACCTCCGAGTCGAAGACGAACGTCGCGACCATGGGCGCGGACGACTTCCGTTCCACCGAGAAGTCCGCGGTGATCTCCGAGGCCGGTTCGCTGCGCATCGAACTGAAGGGCGACGACGGCTCCACCACCGTGCTGCGCGAGTCCGTCCCGGTCCTCGCGGGTGAGGTCGTGGACGCCTCCGTGATGCGCGTGGCCGCCCTGCGCGAGTTCCTGACCGCGCAGGTCGCGCGCGCCAAGGAGGAGGGCGTCCTGTTCTCCGTGCACCTGAAGGCCACGATGATGAAGGTCTCCGACCCGATCGTCTTCGGTCACGTGGTGCGCGCCTTCTTCCCGAAGACCTTCGCGAAGTACGGTGAGGCGTTCGCCGCGGCCGGGCTGACCCCGAACGACGGTCTCGGCGGCATCTTCAAGGGCCTCGAGTCGCTGCCCAACGGCGAGGAGATCAAGGCCTCCTTCGACGCCGAGCTCGCCGAGGGCCCGGAGCTGGCGATGGTCGACTCCGACAAGGGCATCACCAACCTGCACGTCCCCTCCGACGTCATCGTCGACGCCTCGATGCCGGCCATGATCCGCACCTCCGGCCACATGTGGGGCCCGGACGGCCAGGAGGACGACACCCTCGCGGTCCTGCCGGACTCCAGCTACTCCGGCGTCTACCAGGCCGTGCTCGACGACTGCCGCGCCAACGGTGCCTACGACCCGGCCACCATGGGCTCGGTCCCGAACGTCGGCCTCATGGCGCAGAAGGCCGAGGAGTACGGCAGCCACGACAAGACCTTCGAGATCCCGACCACGGGCACGGTCCGCCTGGTCGACCAGGCCGGCAACGTCGTGCTCGAGCAGACCGTCTCCGCCGGCGACATCTTCCGCGCCTGCCAGACCAAGGACGCCCCGATCAAGGACTGGGTGAAGCTCGCCGTCACCCGCGCCCGCGCCACCGGCGACCCGGCCGTGTTCTGGCTGGACGCCACCCGCGCCCACGACGCCAACCTGATCGCCAAGGCCGAGCAGTACCTGCAGGAGCACGACACCGAGGGCCTGGACATCCGCATCCTGGCCCCCGTCGAGGCCACCAAGCTGTCCGTGGAGCGCATCCGCCGCGGTGAGAACACCATCTCCGTCACCGGCAACGTGCTGCGTGACTACCTCACCGACCTGTTCCCGATCCTGGAGTTGGGCACCAGCGCCAAGATGCTGTCGGTCGTCCCGCTGATGGCGGGCGGCGGCCTGTTCGAGACGGGCGCCGGCGGCTCCGCCCCCAAGCACGTCCAGCAGCTGGTGAAGGAGAACTACCTGCGCTGGGACTCGCTGGGCGAGTTCTTCGCGCTCGTGCCGTCCTTCGAGCAGTACGCGAAGGCCACCGGCAACCAGCGCGCCCAGGTCCTCGCCGACACCCTCGACCGCGCCACGGCGACCTTCCTCAACGAGGACAAGTCCCCGACCCGGCGCGTCGGCGGCATCGACAACCGCGGCAGCCACTTCTACCTGTCCCTGTACTGGGCGCAGGAGCTGGCCCAGCAGACCGACGACGCGGAGCTGGCCAAGGCGTTCGCCCCGCTCGCCGAGACGCTCGGGGCCAACGAGCAGAAGATCGTCGAGGAGCTGCTCGCCGTCCAGGGCAAGCCGGCCGACATCGGCGGCTACTACCAGCCCGACCCGGCCAAGGCCACTCAGGTCATGCGCCCCTCGGCCACCTGGAACGAGGCGCTGGCCGCCCTCGCGTAAGGCAGCCCGCACAGCAGCGGACAGCCGCCCCGGCCGGATCCACTCCGGCCGGGGCGGCCGCGTTCCGTCGTCGGCCCCTGCCCGCACCCGGTCCACGGCGGGGCTCGCCGCCACCGGGCCGATGCCGCCGCGGAGAACGAGCGCGCCCGCCGTGTCCCACGTGCACGAGCGCCGCGCCCGGCGACAAGCGGAAGAGCCCCGCGTCGTCCTACGAAGCCGCCCGCTCGCTGGACGTCCCGGCGTCGGGGTGGTCCAGGCCCAGGTGATCGCGCAGGGTCGTGCCCGCGTACTCGGTGCGGAAGACGCCGCGCTCCTGAAGCAGCGGGACCACGGTGTCGGCGAAGACGTCCAGGCCACCCGGGGTGATGTGCGGAACGAGGATGAAGCCGTCCGACGCGTCGGACTGCACGAAGTCGTCGATGGTCCGGGCGACGGTGGCCGGGGACCCGACGAACGTCTGGCGGTTGCCGGTGTTGATCACCAGGTCGCGGATGGACCAGTTGTTCGCTGCCGCCAGCTCTCGCCATTCCCGGACGGTGGCCAGCGGGTCACGGTACATGCGCACCTGCGCCCGTCCCCGTGCGATGTGGTGTTCGCCGAGGTCCGGGTCGATCTCGGGCAGCGGGCCGTCCGGGTCATAGCCGGACAGGTCCCGGTTCCAGACGAACTCCAGGTGTTTGATCGCCGTGGCGCCGCTGACCTGTCGGCGGCGCACCTCGCGGGCCAGTTCCTCGGCCTCCGCGTCGGTCTCGCCGAGGACGAAGGTGGCGGCGGGCAGGATCAGCAGCTGGTCCGCCCTGCGGCCGTACTTGGCGAGGCGGCCCTTGACGTCCTTGTAGAAGGCCTGGCCCGCTTCCAGGGTGCTGTACCGGCTGAAGATCGCGTCGGCACTCGACGCGGCGAACTCGCGGCCCTCCTCGGAGTCACCGGCCTGGAAGATCACCGGCCGGCCCTGGGGGCTGCGGGGGACGTTGAACCGGCCGTGGATGTCGAAGTGCTGTCCCTCGTGGACGAAGGCGCCGGCCTTCGCGTCGCGCAGGAAGAAACCGGTGGCCTGGTCGGCGGCGATCTCGTCGCCCCGCCAGGAGTCGAAGAGTTCACTGGCGGTGGCCAGGAACTCCTTGGCGCGGGAGTAGCGCTCCTCCTGCGGCAGGAAGCCGCCGCGGCGGAAGTTCTCGCCGGTGAAGGCGTCCCAGGAGGTGACGACGTTCCAGGCGGAGCGTCCGCCGGAGAGGTGGTCGAGGCTCGCGAACTGGCGGGCCACCTCGTAGGGCTCGTTGAAGGTCGAGTTGATGGTGCCCGTCAGGCCGAGGTGGTCGGTGACGGCCGCGAGCGCGGCGAGCACGGTGAACGTGTCGGGCCGGCCCACCACGTCCAGGTCGTAGATCTCGCCGCCCTGCTCCCGCAGGCGCAGCCCCTCGGCGAGGAAGAGGAAGTCGAACTTGGCGCGCTCGGCGGTCTGCGCGAAGTGCACGAACGAGCTGAACTCGATATGGCTGCCGGCCTTGGGGTCGCTCCACACGGTGGTGTTGTTGACGCCGGGGAAGTGGGCCGCGAGGTGGATCTGCTTGAGCGGCTTGCTCATGGTGGTCGGGAATCCTTCCGGCTCAGGCTGCGGAAGCGGCATAGCGGTTGGCGGGACGGGCAAGGCCCAGCAGCCCGCGCAGGGTGTCGGCCTCGTAGGCGGTGCGGAAGGCGCCGCGGCGCTGCAGTTCGGGAACGAGTCCGCGGGTGATGTACGGCAGGTCGTGCCCGGCCACGGCGGGCCACAGCCGGAAGCCGGACAGTCCCGTCGACTGCAACTCCAGGAGCAGATCGGCCAGTTGTGCCGGTGTGCCGGTGAAGATCCGGGCGTCGCCGGTGTACGGGTACCCGGCGAGTGCGTCCAGGCGCTCCCGGCGTTCGGCGGCCTCGGCGGGGTCGTCGTCGAGGAAGACCACCAGGTCGCCGAAGAGGTGCAGCGGTTCCCCGGCCCGCCCGGCCGCGCTCTGCTCGGCCCGGATCTCGGCGACGATCGCCCGGGCCTGCTCGGTGTCGTGCGGGGTGACGTAGCCGAGGTCGGTGGAGCGGGCGACGAGCCGGAAGGGCACGGTCTGGTGGGCGAGGGCGGTGACAGGGGGCTGGCCCTGCGGGGGGCGTGGCGTGATGGAGGGGCCCTTGACGCTGAAGTGCCTGCCCTCGAAGCCGATGTAGTGCAGTTTGTCGCGGTCGATGAAGCGGCCGGTCGTGACGTCCCGGATCTCCGCGTCGTCCTCCCAGCTGTCCCAGAGCCGGCGCACGACCTCGACGTAGTCGGCGGCCTCGTCGAAGAGGTCGGTCACCAGGTCCTGTGCGGCGGGGTCACCGTAAGCCTCGATACGGGGGATGGTGCGGCGGCCGAAGTGCGCGGCTTCGTTCGGGCGCGCGGTGATCTGCACGCGCAGCCCGGCGCGGCCGCCGCTGACGTAGTCGAGCGTGGCGATCGCCTTGGAGGTGTGGAACGGCTCCGTATGCGTGGCGACCACGGTCGGCACCAGGCCTATGTGCCGCGTCAGAGGAGCGACCCGTGCCGCGGTCAGCAGGGCGTCGAGGCGTCCGCGGACCTGGTCGGTGCGTTCGTCCGCGTCCAGGAAGTGCGAGGACTGCGGGCCGAGGCCGTCCTCGAAGGTCACGAAGTCGATCAGGCCGCGCTCGGCCTCGGCGACGAGGTCCACCCAGTAGCCGGCGGTGAACAGGTCGCCGGGCCGGGCCACCGGTTCCCGCCAGGAGGCCGGGTGCCAGCCGGTGCCCTCCAGGGCGACGGCAAGGTGCAGAGGGGAAGGAGCAGTTGAGGACACGAGTGGGTGCCTTCCTGAATTCCGTACGGGATCGCCGACCCCTTGCGCAAGCCGGGTACGGCGGCGGGCGAGCGAAGCGGGATGAGAGCCCCGGCCCGGGCCGGGGAGGGGTCAGGAGCGACAGAGCGCGCCGGCCACGCGCAGCAGATCGATGTGGGGCCGGGAGTGCAGGCGGACGGTGCGCGGTGCATGTGTCACGTCCGTCACCTCCGTACGTCGGGCGCGGCGGGCGCGCCGGCACATCTCCCCGTCACAACGCCCTGGTCGCGGTCTCTGTTCCTGGTGTGAGGCCACCGGCCGGGCATCCGGACCAGATGGCGGTGCCGGATGCCCACACGGGTGCGAGCTGCGGCCGGTCGCGGTGCCGCGGGGATCAGGAGTTGTCGACCGGCAGGCCGGGCGGGTTGATCTCGGACTTGGTGACGGCCTCGTTCGAGAGGTTCCAGGCGGCCAGCCACTTGGCGTACTGGCCGTTCTCGATCAGGTGGTTGATGGCCTCGGCGAGCGGCTTGGCCAGCCCGCTGTCCTTCTTCGCGGTCGCCGCGATCAGACCCTGGAGCGTCTCGCCGGCGCCGGAGAACGTGCCCGCGCTCCGGGTCGCCTGCGGCGTGTTCGCGACCTGAGTGATGTGGTACGCGATACCGGGGTTGGGACCGAAGTACGCGTCGATCTTTCCGCCGGCCAGCGCCAGGTAGGTGCTGTTCTGGTCCTGGAAGTACTTGACGGTGAGCTTCTTGCCCTCCTTGGCCAGCTTGGCCTTCCACTCCAGCAGGATCTTCTCCTGGTTGGTGCCGGAGCCGACGGAGACAGTCCTGCCCGCGAGGTTCTCGTAGTCGCCGCCCAAGTTCCAGGTGCTCTTCCTGGGCACCTCCCAGCCGAGGTTGTCCTGGCGGTAGGAGGCGAACTCGTACTTCTTCTTGCGTTCCTCGGTGTCGGTGACATTCGAGAAGGCGACGTCGACCTTGCCGCTGTCGATGCCGACGAAGAGGTTCTCCCAGGTCGAGTTCTTCACCTCGGGCGTGAGCCCGAGCACCGCGGCCACCAGGCGGCCGAGGTCGGGCTCGGCGCCGGTGAGACTCTTCTGGTCGCTGCCCACATAGGCCAGCGGCGGGAAGCCGGAGGGCAGGGCGCCGACGCCGATCTCCAGCTTGCCGCTCTTGCGGACGGCCGCGGGCAACTCGGCGCTGATGGACGTGACCTCGGGCACCTGGAGGGTGGTCTGTTGCGCGGCGCCGTTGGAGAGCCGGCCCACGGTGACCGTGCCGGAGGAGGCACTGTCCGTGGTGGTGGCGGCGTCGCTGTCGCCCCCGCACGCGGCGAGCCCGGCGGCGAGGGCGACTACGGCGGTTCCCGCGGTGAGACCGCGAAGGATTCGGCGGCGGAGACGGAGCGCAGGCATGGCTGTCCTTGTCCGGTGGGCGGTGAACATGAGGGCATGGGGGGAGACTTGGGGAACGGCAAGGCCGCGGACTTCAGAGCACCTTGCTCAGGAAGTCCCGGGTCCGCTCGTGCCGTGGATTGCCGAGGACCTCGGCGGGCGGCCCCTGCTCGACGATGCGGCCGCCGTCCATGAAGACCACCCGGTCGGCGATCTCCCGTGCGAAGGCGATCTCGTGCGTGACGATGAGGAGGGTGGTGCCGCCGCCGGCCAGGTCCTTGATGACGGCCAGCACCTCGCCGACGAGTTCGGGGTCGAGGGCGGAGGTGGGCTCGTCGAAGAGGATCACACCGGGGCGCAGGGCGAGCGCGCGGGCGATGGCCACCCGCTGCTGCTGGCCGCCAGACAACTGCCGCGGATAGGCCCCGGTCCGGTCGGCGAGTCCGACCCGGGCGAGCAGTTCGCGGGCGAGTTCCTCGGCTTCAAGCCTGGTCAGCCGGCCGGTCGCACTCGGGGCCAGGGCCACGTTGTCCAACACGGTCAGGTGCGGAAAGAGGTTGAAGTTCTGGAAGACGAAGCCGATGCGGCTGCGCTGGGCCAGGATGACCCGCTCGCTCAGCTCCTTGAGGCGGTCCCCGTGCCGGCGGACGCCGATGGGCTCGCCGCCCACGCTGACATAGCCGCGTTCGGGCTTCTCCAGGTGGTTGATCACCCGCAGCAGGGTGGACTTTCCCGAGCCGGAGGGTCCGAGGATCACGGTCACCTCGCCCGGACGTACCGTCAACTCGATGCCGTCCAGCACCCGGTGGGCGCCGTACCACTTGTGCACATCGTGCACCTCGACCGCGGCGGAGTGCGTCTCGAGCGTCTGGGTGGTCATACGGCGGCCTCCCTGCGCGCACGTGCCCGCAGCTCACGCAGACCGGTGCGGAGCCTCTGCAACGGGGTCGGCGGCAGGGTGCGGGTGGCGCCCCGGGCGTAGTGCCGCTCGACGTAGAACTGGACGACGGACACGATGCTCGTGAGGATCAGGTACCAGACGGTGACGACCAGCAGCAGCGGCACGATGTCGCCGGGGTAGGTGCTGCCCATGGTCTGCGCCGAGCCGAAGAGATCGAGCAGCGAGACATAGAACACCAGCGAGGTGCTCTTGATCAGTCCGATCAGCTGGTTGACGTAGTTCGGGGTGATGGACCTGAGGGCCTGCGGGAAGACGATTTTCCTGAACTGGTGGCCCCTGGGCAGACCGAGGGCGGCGGCGGCCTCGTGCTGACCCTGGTCGACGGAGAGGATGCCGCCCCGGACGACCTCCGCCGCGTACGCGGCCTCGTTGAGGCTCAGACCGACCACGGCGACGGCCATGTCGGTGGCCAGCCTGGACTCGTCGAAGGTGAGGAAGGCGGGGCCGAAGGGCACCCCGATGCTCAGCGTCCGGTACAGCGCGCTGAAGTTGTACAGGAAGATCAGCACGACGATCAGGGGTACGGACCGCAACGCCCATACGTAGGTCCAGCTGACGGCGCGCAGCACGGGGCTCCGGGAGAGCCGCGCGAGCGCCAGCACGATCCCGCCGAGCAGGCCGGCCACGGCGCTGAGCGCGGCGACTTCGAGAGTGATCAGCAGTCCGTCGAGGATGGTGGGGCGCAGGAACCAGTAGGCGAACCGGTCCCACTGGTAGAAGGGGTTCGAGACCAGGCCGTGGACGAACTGGGCCACCACGACCAGCACCACGGCCGTGGCGATCCAGCGGCCGGGGCGGCGCAGGGGCTGTACCCGCTGGGCGGTGAGCGGTCGGCCGGAAGCGTCCGGCGAGGGGTCGCGGACCGGGTGGGCTGGAGTGGTGGGCGTGGCGTCGGCGGTGGCTTCGGCCGTCGGCAGGGCGTCGACGGACACGGCTGTGCCTGGGGGTTCAGTCATGGAGGGCTCCGGCAGGTCGGACACCCGAGGACCGCGGCGGCGGTGCGTGACCACGACAGGCCGGCAGGGCAGGGGTCGCTCTGCGGAGCGGGGCAGCGCACGGGGTCGCACGGAACCGGGGGCTGGGCGGACAACGGCACACCGCTCAAGCGGTGTTCGTCACGGAGGCGGGGCTGGTGGAAGTCGTCAGCCCCGACAGCGGGCGCGGCCCGGTGCGGTACACAGTGCGCTGCTGACGCGCAGAAGGTCGACGGCCCGGTCGGCGACGAGCAACTGTGCGTACGGCTGTACGCAGCACTGAGGACGGCGTGCGGCCGTCCTGGAAGCTGCGTACATGTCCGCCACCTGTCGCTGTCCTGGCCCCTTGGGCCTCGCGCTTACCGAAACGTCATCCCGGTCCGGTCGTCACCTGGGGCACCCCACCGCGGCGCGAGGGTTGCCGGTCAGCAAGCCAGGGCTTGTCGCTGACGCTCATGACCGTTCTGAGCCGTAAGTAAGTCAGGCCCCGGAACCGATGTCAATGTGCGTCCATCAGGTGATACATCGGCCTACGGACGGACACCCCGTCAACTGGCCCGTACCGGCGCGCTGTCGGGCACGTGCGCGGCCCAGTCGAGGATCTGCACCGCCGCCCCCGCGGCCTCGAGACCACGGCAGCGCGCGTGGTGCCGGCGGGCGATGCCGTCGAGGTCGAGGTGCGGGCCGAAGGCCGGACGGGCGGCCAGCCGGCGGGCGTAGGCCCACAGATGCGGGTGGCCGGCGATGCGGTGCACCGCGTCTGCGTCCAGGTGCCAGCGGTGCACGGTGTCCAGTTGCACCAGGCTCACCCACAACTCCACGTCGGCGGCGGTGAGTTGGTTGCCCAGCACATACTCCTGACGCTCCAGCCGGCCCTCCAGCGCCCGCAGGGTGCACAGCAGCGAGGTGAGCGCGTCGGCCCGCTCCTCCGCGCCGGCGTCGGCCCGACCGGCGCGCTGTGCGGCCGCCTCGAGACCCTGCGCGCACAGGCGGCGCACACCCTCGAGCTCCGCGTCGGCGCCCTGCGGGTACAGCACATCGCAGCCGGCGCCGAAGTGCCGGGCCAGGTCGCGCATGATGTCCGGGGCGTGCGTGCTGACGATCCGGCCCGACCAGTCGTCGCTGAGCACGGGCGCGACGGCCGCCCCGGGGTAGTGGTGGGCACTCGCCTCGTACAGCGGGCGCAGCGCGGAGTGCTCGCCGCCGGGGCCGTCGGGCACCGCGGGCAGGAGGGTCACGGGGCAGACCTCGTCGAGACCGAGGAGGCTGTGGGTGACGGCTGTCCGCAGACAGTGCGGACAGGGAAGCGACAGGTGGAGGCGGTAGCGGCGGGGTACCGCGTAGTGACCGCTGCGTGCGTCGCGGCCGATGCGGCCCCGGAAGGCCGGGACGGACGACGGCGGGAGTGCGGTCAGGGCATGGGCGGACATGTCTCTCCCCGGGTACTGGTACGCGAAGATGCGGAGGGTGGCGGCCCGGCGGGCAGGTGACGCTCCCCGGCCCGCACGGCGGGGCGCGGGGTTCCGGCACGGCCGGTTCAGCTCGAGGCGCCGGCCGCGCTGCAGACCCGCAGCAGATCGATGTGACGGCGGGAGGTCAGAAGAAGGGACTGCCGACGTGTGCGGTGCACACGGCCGATGACCGGCTCCAGGCGTCCCATGTTTCCCTACCTATTGACTAGGAAATCCCACTGGAGTGTCGAGCGGGCTCCGGTCTGCGTCAAGGGGGCCGTCCGCAATGTGAGAGCGAGGGGGCCCGTCGCATCGGAACGCGGTGGTTCGTCCCCGGTCGGTCCGGCCCATTTCCCCATCTGTCGGGCCCGTGTCCATATCTGGACGGCCGGTAGACTCGGGGACCATGGCCGACTCCCCCGCCCCCGCCGACCAGCCCGCATGCGAAGGGTCGGCCGAGGACACGCTGCTGCCGGCCGAACTGCGCGCCTGGATGCAGTTGCTGGCCGCTGCCGGGGCGATCGAGCAGCGGCTGCGTTCCCAGGTCAAGGAGTCGCTCGGGGTCTCGCACGACGAGTTCCTGGTGCTGTGCCTGCTCGCCGAGCAGCCCGGCGCCGCTCTGCGCATGTCGCGGATCGCCGAGTCGCTGGGCCGCCCCAAGACCCGTCTGACCTACCAGATCGCCTGTCTGCAGCACGCGGACCTGGTGACCCGGCGTTCGGTGTGCGGCGACAAGCGGGGCATCGAGGTCGCCCTCACGGACAAGGGACGGCGGCTGCTGCGGGAGGTCTCTCCGGCGCTGGCCGAGACCGTCACCGAGGCCGTGCACGGGATGATCGACGACCGGCAGTGCGAGTCGCTGCGCGGCCTGCTGCCCGAGGTGGCCGACGCCTCCGTCGCCGGGTCCGACACGGCCGTCTGACGGCCGCACAAGGGCGCGTCACGCCGCGTCGCCCTCCACCTCCGACAACCAGCGGTACGGGTTGCCCGCGGGTTGCCCACCCGTGACGGCCGCCGGTACGGGCTCCCCCACGCGCGGCGGAGTCCGCTAGGCCCTGGCACCGCGGACTCCGGGCGGCCCGGCCGGGCCGGACCGCCCTCCTGTGGCGGTGGGAGGCCGCCGTAACCGCCCGGGCCTCAGCCCAGTTCTCCGTCCAGCCACTCCAGGACGTCGGGGGTGGCGGGGTCGGTGATGTCGGCGAACTCCTCGTGCTTCTTGAGGAACTTGGCGACGTAGGGGCAGACCGGCACGATCCGCTTCCCGGACTCCCGTACGTCGGTCAGCGCCTGCTGGACCAGCTGCGAGGCCAGGCCCTGTCCGGCGAAGGCGTCGTCGACCACCGTGTGGTAGAAGACGCGCTGGTCGCCGCGGTCGCGGTAGGCGGTCAGACCGGCGCGCCGGCCGTCGACCAGGATCTCGTAACGCTGCTTGGCGTCTACCCGCTCGACGGTGGGAGCGGCGGACGGCTGGCTCATCGGGATGCCTTTCGTCTGGAGGTCAGCGGCGCGCTGGGTTCTTGCGCGGCGTGATGACGGCGTTCGGCAGGGCGGGGGCGGGAAGGCGATCTCCCGGGTACCCCTCGACCGCGCCGAAGCGGTCGGAGGCGTTCTGCCACTCCTCGCGGGCCCGCACGATGTCGTCATGGCTGCGGCCGATGAAATTCCACCACATGACGATCTCTTCCTCGAAGGGGGTGCCGCCGAGCAGAACCGTCCGGGCCGTGTCCGCGGACTCGTTGACCAGTGTCAAGGGCTCGGTGCCCGGTGCGGCGTACCCCAACTCCGCCGGGTGCAGCAGGGTGCCGGCCATGCGGACCTCGCCGTGGTCGACAAGGAGACCATGCTCGAAGTCCGGGTCCACGGCGAGCGTGATCGCCGCACCCGCATCGAGGACGATCTCGGCGCCGAGCAGCGGTGTGAAGGTCCGCACCGGGGAGGCCTGCCCGGCCAGGGAGCCGAGGAAGACCCGGAGTTCGGCGCCGTCGATCCGGAGTGGCTCGGGTACGTGGTGCTGGAAGTCCCGTGCGGTGTGCCGGTGTTCCCCGGGGAGTGCCACCCACAGCTGCACACCGTGCAGGACGGTGGTTCCCGGTGTCGACACCTCCGAGTGGCTGATGCCGTACCCGCCCGTCATCAGGTTCAGCTCACCGGGCCGCACGAAGGCGTGACTGCCCAGGCTGTCACGGTGCTCGATCTCCCCGCTGAACAGCCAGCTCACCGTCTGCAGCCCGGTGTGCGGGTGCGGGGCGACGTCCATGCCACCGGTCTTCGCGACGTCGTCGGGGCCGTAGTGGTCCGCGAAGCACCAGGCTCCGATCAGGGTCCGGGCCCGCTGGGGCAGCGTGCGCCGCACCGGCATCGCCCGTGGGCCGCCCAGCGGCACCTCGCGCGGGGTGAGCACCTCTATCTCCGGCACTTTCGCCTCCCGTCGGTCGTCCACCGCCGCTCCGCAGCGCACTTCGGCGGACTCCGCCTCGACGTTGCTCATGAATCAGCGCCCTCCGTCCCTGGATGGTTTTATATTCAACAATTATACAAGGATCATAGAACGATGATCCCGCCGGCGCAGCCGAGCACGGAGCCCCGAGCGGCGAACCCGAAGGAGTCCCAGTTGAGCAGCCGTACGACAGAGTCCGCGGGCCGGCGGATCTTCATCGACAAGCAGAGCCCGAAGGCCTACCACGCCCTGCTCGAGACGTCCGAGGCCGTGCGCTCCGTCGCCTCCGAAGCAGGGCTCGAGCGTATCCTCGTGGAGCTGATCAACCTCCGGGTCTCGCAGCTCAACGGCTGCGCCTACTGCCTCGACATCCACACCAGGGCAGCCCTGCGCGCGGGCGAGACCACGCAGCGGCTCGGCGTGCTGGCGGCCTGGCGGGACACCGAACTGTTCACGCCCGAGGAACGCGCGGCGCTCGCGCTGGCGGAGTCGGTCACCGAGGCGTCGGACGCCGCGGCCCAGGAGTCCGCCTACGACGCGGCCCGCGAGGTGCTCACCGACGACCAGATCTCCGCGGTGATCTGGGTGGCGATCACGATCAACGCCTTCAACCGGGTCTCGATCATGA
Organism: Streptomyces sp. NPDC046900; assembly: GCF_040644975.1. NCBI lineage: Bacteria > Bacillati > Actinomycetota > Actinomycetes > Kitasatosporales > Streptomycetaceae > Streptomyces > Streptomyces sp. NPDC046900. The sequence goes on from NZ_JBEYXD010000008.1 coordinate 170,531, forward strand.
GCAAGCACCCGGTGCGGGCCCACGTCCCACAGTGACGCATCGGGCCCGGCACGGAGGCACGGGGCGTGCTGGATGCGCTCATCTCCTGAAGAGATGACCGTTATCAAGAACCATCGCCGTGAACAGGGAAGCGAGCGGGGTACTGCGACGCTTATGCCGTCTGTGAGCACCGAGGACGCTGCTCTGTCACCGCACCGCACGCCGAGCCCTCCCGGCTCCTTCTGCGAAGAGGGGCCCGTGTCCCAGCCCATGGATGTCCGAACGTCACACAGGCGCACCACAAGCACGACACCGGCTCACGGTGTGCCGGGCCGGCTGATCGCACTGCTGGCCGCCGCCTGCGGTATGACGGTCGCCAACCTGTACTACGCGCAGCCCCTGCTCCCCTCGCTGCGGGACGTCTTCCACCTGAGCGAGGCCACCGCGGGCCTGTTGATCACGCTCACCCAGGTCGGCTACGTGATCGGCATGCTCTTCCTGGTCCCGCTCGGCGACCGGCTGGAGAAGCGCTCCCTGATCACCACCCTGCTGACCGTCACCACCGTCGCACTGGTGGCGGCGGGCCTGGCAACCGGGTTCCCCATGCTGCTGGCCGCCTCCCTGATCAGCGGCACCACCTCGGTGGTCGCCCAGATCCTGGTCCCCTTCGCCGCGAGCCTCGCCCCCGACCACGCGCGCGGGCGGATCGTGGGCCGGGTGATGAGCGGCCTGCTGACCGGCATCCTGCTGTCGCGGGCGGTCAGCAGCCTGGTCTCCGAGCTCGCCGGCTGGCGCGTGGTCTACCTCGGCTCGGCCGTGCTCATGGCCGTCCTGGCCGTGACGCTGCGCGTGGCACTGCCACAGCACGAACCCACCACGACCGTGCCCTACACCCAGGTGCTGCGCTCCACCCTCGCACTGCTGCGCACCCACCCGGCACTGCTGCGCCGCGGCCTCTACCAGGCGGCGATGTTCGGGGCGTTCAGCGCCTTCTGGACCACCGTCTCCTACCTCCTCACCGGCCCGCGCTTCCACTACTCGGCCATCGGCGTCGGCGTGTTCGCCCTCGTCGGAGCCGCCGGTGCGGCCGTCGCCCCGCTCGCCGGACGCTGGGCCGACCGCGGGCACGCACGGCCCGCGACCGGCATCGCGTTCGCCGTCGCCGCGCCGGCCCTCGTCGTCGCGGGCCTCTACGGGCACAGCATCGTGCTGATCGCCCTGGCCGCCGTCCTCCTCGACATGGCCGTCCAGACCACTCTCATCGTCGGCCAGCACACGATCTACCAGCTCGACCCCCACGCCCGGGCCCGCCTCAACTCCGCTTTCATCGCCACCTTCTTCATCGGCGGCGCAGTCGGATCCCAGCTCGGCTCGATCGCCTACCGGGCCGACGGCTGGGGCGCGGTCAGCCTCCTCGGCGCAGCCCTGCCGGTCCTCGCCCTGCTGTACTGGACCACCGAGCGCCGGGCCGCGAGCAAGGCTGCGAGCTCGTAACGCCTGGTTACAGAAATGTGACATACGGTGAGCATGGTGCACTCGGTCGGATCCGTCAGCGCACTGTTCGCTCCCCGGCCGCGGAAGCCGGCGGGATCGTCTCGCGGTCCGGCGGGGTACGTCTGGGATGTGGAGCCCATCCCGCGCGCCGCCCAGTTGGAGGCGCTGACCGGCCTTCTCGACGAGGCGCTCGCGACCCAGGTCGCGACGGACAGCGCGGTGGCTGCCTGCGGTGAACCGGGACCCGTGTCCGCCCAGGTCGCCCGGGACTGCGGCCGGCAGAGCGTCACCCTGCAGCGGCTGCTCGGGCGCCTGCGGCGGCTGCCGGTGACGGACCCCGACCTCCTCGACGCCAAGCTCCACGCGGTCCGCTTGCTCGCCTATCAGCAGTGGATGGTGCGCGAGGCACTGGATCTCGCCTTCACCACGCACCCGGACGCCCGGACGGAGGCCGCGCGGCTCGGCCTCAACGGTCTGGGCCGCCCGGCGGACGACCTGCGCCGTTTGCGGGAAGCTCTGCCAGGCCCGGGCCCGGGCGACGGGGCGTGAGGTGCGTACCGGCCGGCTTCGCCCCCAGCGGAGCGGCGGCAGACCCGGCCCGGAGACCGCATGTGGACGGGCGCCATCACCGCGTCGGGGGACGGATCGGCTCCCGTCCGTGTGACTTGCGGCTGACCTGGACAGACACGCGGACAACACGAGGTGTGGACCGTACGATCGGGCAATGCCCGACACGACCGAAACCACGCCCGGCTGGCTGAGTCCCGACGAACTCGAGCTCGCGCGTGCGCGTATGCCCATCCTGTACGTGGAAGCCGTGCCTGTGCGCGTCGACGACAGCGGTGAAGTCACCAGCATCGGACTGCTGCTGCGGATCGGTCCGGACGGGACCGTCAGCCGCACGCTCGTCTCCGGGCGGGTCCTGCATCACGAGCGGGTCCGCGACGCCCTGCTGCGTCATCTGGAGAAGGATCTGGGGCCCGTGGCGCTCCCCCGCGTCCCTCCGTCCCTGCAGCCCTTCACCGTCGCCGAGTACTTCCCGACCCAAGGGATCACACCGTTCCACGACCCCCGCCAGCACGCGGTGGCCCTCGCCTACATCGTGCCGGTCGCCGGCGACTGCCGCCCCCGCCAGGACGCGCTCGACCTCGTGTGGTTCAGCCCGCAGGAAGCCGCCTCGGCCCTGGTGCAGAACGACATGCCGGGCGGGCAGGGCGTCCTGCTCAAGCAGGCGCTGGCCCACGTCGGCTACCTGGCCTGAACGGCGGGTCCGCCGGCCCGGTCCGCCGGGACTGAGACCCCGGGCCGGCGGTCCCGACGACAGCATCCCGCCGAACGACCAGGAGGCGCCCACGCCCTTGTACGGGCAGCGGCTGCTTGGGCTCCCGGTGTGGCGTGGCGCGCCCCCTCACCCCTTCAGCGACGCGGCCGCCTCGGCCGCCTCCGCCGTGACCTGGGCGGCCGCCCGGGCGGCGCGTCCGGTCACCCGCCAGGCGAGCATGCGCAACGCGGTGGGCGGAGCCGGAGGGAAGACACCGAGCTGACCGAGCATGGTGATGTCGTCGCGCACCGCCTCGTGTCCGACGACCTTGCCGTCGCGCACGTCTAGGACATGGATCTGCTCGTAGTCGATCTCACGGCCGGTGGGCGGCACGGCCTGGTCGAGCGCGCCGTCGCGGAACCGGACGAACGCGCCGGTGTGACGGCCCTGCATGCGCAGCCGTACCCAGACCTGGTCGTCGTTGCGGGCGACGCCCAGGACGGGGAAGCGCAGGTCGCTGAAGGCGTACCGCATCCACGCACCCGAGGCGAGGGTGCCCGCGGGTCCGGGGAGCGCGCAGGCCGGAGGTGCCACGGCCGCTTCGCGGTTACAGAAGTCCTTGTGCACCACATCCAGTGTCAGTGCCGGATCTCCGGTCGCAAGGACCCGGAAGAGCCCGTCGGCCAGTTCCGCGACATCCATACCCATTGCTTCCATGCCTTTCAGCGGTCGTGCGAGGCGTGCGCCTCGGTCGCGGGGACGGACGGGGCAGCACGGGACATCCCCCCTGCTCCACCGCCCGCTTCCCAGATTGAGGTTATAAGGCGCCTAATGAATAGTGCAATCATATGGTCACTTTCACTAGGATGACGGCATGTCCTCTCCTCGCCGCTATGTCTCCCCGCTGCGCGAGCAGGCCGCCGCGCGGACCCGTGCCCTGATCCTCGAGCGGGCCACGGAGCTGTTCGCCGAGCGCGGGTATGGCCGGGTGACCGTCGCGGACATCGCCTCGACGGCCGGCGTCGCGACGAAGACCGTCTTCGCCAGCGTCGGCAGCAAGGGCGACATCCTGGACCGGATCGTCGAACAGGGCGAGCGCGACTCCGGCTACGAGCAGTCCCTGGCGGACCTGCTCGCGCTGCGCACGCCCCAGGCGGTCCTCGAACGGCTCGCCCGTGGCACGCGCTTCGGCAACGAGAGCCAGTTCACGGTGCACGAGTCGATCCGCAAGGCCCTGCCGGTCCACGAGAACGGAGAGGCGCTCTGGGACCGCTACACCGCGGTCTATCGCGCGGTACTGAGCGCCGCCGCCCGCCATCTGCACACGCTCGAACCGCGTCCCCCGTACTCGGTCGAGGAGACGGCGGACCTGCTGTGGTTCTGGTTCGGCCCGTCGGGCTGGCGCACTCTCGTGGTCGAGAACGGCTTGTCGTGGGACCGAGCCCAGGACCTCCTCCACCGCACGGCGGTCGCCACACTGTGCTGAGGGGCGGCATGCCTCCGGCGCGGAACGCGGAGTCTCCTGCCGCCCTGTGCGCCGGCGGTCGGGGCCCTTCCCACACCGCTGATTCAGCGCGGTCGTCAGCAGGCCGTCCCGGATGCACGGCATCGCGAATGTGACGCTGCGCATCCCGGCGCGGGACCCTCGGGCAACGCCGTCCGGCAGCCGGCACAGCGCGCCCACCTGCAAAAAGGCCGGCCCTATCTGAGGCGGTCAGCGGTGGGCGAGAGGGCGGCAACCGGACCCTCACCCACCGATTTGCCATTCCGTGTAGTACGGTGCTCAACCGATAAGCTGCCGGTCTCGGGGAGGGCGCCGTGGCGCTGGAGGCCGCTGGGGTCTCGGATGTCGAGGAGTCGGTGTACCGACTCCTCGTGACGTCAGGGCGGGCCTCCGCCACCGATGTCGCCCACAGGACGGGACTGAACGAGGCAGAGGCCGCTCATGTCCTGCACACGCTGGCCTCCAAGGGGATGGCGAGCCACACGGACGGCAGGCCGCGGTTCTTCCGGGCCACTCCCCCCGACGTGGCGCTCCTGCCGAGGCTGAAGCGCAGCGCCGATGCGCTGGACCTCGCCCGGGCCGAGGCCACCAGTCTGCTCGAGTCCTACCGGGACACCATGCGCAGGCAGGACGCCGGCGAGCTGATCGAGGTCATCACCGGCGCGGAGGCGCTGCGCCAGCATCTGCGCCAGATCCAGGCGAGCGCCCACGACGAGATGCTCTGGTTCTGCAAGGCCCAGTATGTGGCGATGCCCTCGGGCAGCAACACCGCGGAGTTCGACGCCCTGGCCCGTGGGGTGCGCTACCGCGTCGTGTACGAAAAGGCCTTCTTCGACGACGAGGGGGCCGTCGACAACGTGGTGGCGGGCGTGCGCGCCGGAGAGACCGCTCGCGCGGTACCGCATCTGCCTTTGCGCCTGGCGATCGCGGACCGCTCCATCGCCGTCTGCCCGCTCGTACCGGGCGGGCCGCGCGGCAGCGCCGAGGAGCCCACCGCGGCCCTGGTCCGGGACAGCAATCTGCTCGCCGCCTTGATCGCTCTTTTCGAACGCTACTGGGAGGACGCCGTCCCGCTGGGCGTCGACGACAGCGGGTCGGTCTCCGGCACCGACGGGGTGACCGGTCCCGACCCGCTGACCGCCACCGACCTGCGACTGCTCGCCCTGCTGGTCGCCGGTGTGGCGGACAAGGCGATCGCGACGCAGATGGGACTGAGCCGGCGCACCGTGCAGCGCCGTATCCAGCACATGATGGAACTCGCGGGTGCGGCCACCCGCATGCAACTCGCCTGGCACGCGGCCCGCCGGGGCTGGCTGTGACGGCACCCCGCACACGAAGGGCCCCCACCGGCCCCTGCCCGTGAAGGCCCTTCGCTCCGTCGGACGACAGGGGTTCCGATCGGTGCCGGCTGGTGCGCAGCGCCGCCGTCCGGGCCGGGCGGCGTGCCGGTCCGTCCGTCAGCGGCGTGGGCCGTGCCCGGGCGGATGGAACCACCCCAGCCCACTCGTCCGAAGTCGTTGGGCCACGCGTGGCCGCCCGCAGGCACCTCGCCCTCGCCGACACTGGAACTGTCCGGCGCGATGCTGGTGACCAGCCAGTGGAGGAACGTCCCTCCCGGTGCGTCTGGGTCTTCGCCGACCAGGACCAGCTCCGCTGTGCCCTCCGGTGCCGTCGACCAGGTCAAGGGAGACGAGATGTCGTCCCCCTCCCCTGTGAACCGTATGAACATCACCAGGCGGGCGCACAAGAGACCCGATCAGCCCAGTTGGGGCTGCGAGGCCCTTCCCGCTGGAACCCTCATGGAAGCACGCCGACCCGAGAGGGAATACGAAATGCCGACGAGGATCCTGCTGGAGGGACGCCCCGGTGTGGGTAAGACGACCGCCGTCCGCCGGCTGGCCGTGCTTCTGCCCAGCCGCGCCATCATCGGCTTCACCACGGAGGAGATCCGGCAGCACGGCGCCCGGGTCGGTTTCGCTCTACAGACGGCGGCGGGACATCGCGCCGTGCTCGCCCATGTCGACTTCCCGGGACCGCCGAGGGTGGGAAGATACGGCGTCAACCTGGACGTGATGGACCAGGAGGCGCTGCCGGCGCTGACGTCCGCTTCGGCGGATCCGGCGCCTGGACAGCTCGTGCTCATCGACGAGCTCGGGCGGATGGAGTTGGCCTCCGCCTCGTTCAGGGAGGTTGTCCGGTCCGTTTTCGAGGCCGACACTGATGTCGTCGCGACCGTTCACACGCACAGCGACCCGTTCACCGACGCCCTGAAACGGCGTCCCGGCGTCGAACTCATCGCCGTCACCTGTGCGAACCGGGACGCTCTCCCCGGCGAACTGGCGGCCCGGCTGGAGAACCGGTGACAGGCTCGGACGAAGATCAACAATAGCAGGCGAACACGCAGGTCAGCGCATATGCGGGCTTTTGGGGCCCCACACCCAAGCCGCTGCGCGTGTGGCTCAGCCCCGAGCATGGGCCGGCCTTGACCTCGCTTCCGTTCGACCTCTTCTGGGCGACGACGTGGGAGGAGGAGGCCAACACTCCCTGGCGCTCCTACTCGGGCTCACGGAACGGCCGTACATCTCGCGGCGGAGATCGCATCCCACGCCGGATACGGAAGGTCCGTTCTGAAATCCGCCGAGATCGTCGCCCAGGCGAGCGACAGGCCGTTCGCCTGGCACGGCGGCCAGGACACTGACCCCCACCGCGTCTGGGTCGCCGAGGACCACCCGGCCCCGCCCCGCAGCACCACCTCGGCCCCCGACTCGGCCCGCGTACAGCCGACTTTGCATCACTTCGCACATGGGCTGCCGCGCCGCCGGCACGGATGTGGAACCCAGCGATGAACCGGATCGCACAGGCGCCGGAGTTCCTCACATCTGCGCAGCGGACCAACACCAGCGTCCAGCTGTCCGAGGCCGCGATGCAGCACGGGCTGGAGGCCGTGCCATGTGTCTCGCGTCGAGCTTTTGGCTCAGTGATCTGGGTTTGAAAATTGGGGATGCAGGAGCTGGTCGCGGTAGACCTCGAGCGCGCGTGGCCGGCCGGGGCCTCGTGCGGGTGGATGCGGTTGATGACGTGTAGGCAGCCACGTGAAGTGCGCGCCCTGCGGACGACGAAATCAGACATGGGGTCGACCCTCCGCACGACCCCCGCTGAAGGACCGGGAGCAAGCCGACCTCTTGACCAGTAAAAGGAGGGAGCAGCAGGTCACCCGCTCCGGGAGCGCAACCATCTCGACCGGATCGCGCGATGCCCAGTCAACGTCAGTTGACGCTGGCGACGGGGAACAGTGCGAGCACGGGGAGCGATAGAGAGGTCCCAGACTGCTCGCACTGACGCACCAGGGGCCCTCCGAAGAGGGCCCCGACCCGCAGAACATCACTGTCGGGACGACAGGATTTGAACCTGCGACCCCTTGACCCCCAGTCAAGTGCGCTACCAAGCTGCGCCACGTCCCGGTGCGACTCCGCGGTGTTCCGCGTGATCGCGCAGGCCAACCCTACCGTACGAGCCTGAGGGGGTCTCACACGGGCGACCGCGCGGTGGTGGCGGTGGCGGGACTACGGCGGGCCGGCCGTGTCCGCCGACGCCGCGCGCAAGGCCTCCACCAGACGGGCCGCCGGTTCCGGCAGCGGGTGCGGGAGATGGGCCACGACCAGGCGGCGCAACTCCTGCGGACCACCGCGCACGGACACGATCCGTACGCCCGGCGGTGCCGCGGCGGCGAGCGCGGCCGGCACCGTGGTCACCCCGCAACCCGCCGCGACCAGGTGCAGTTTCGCCAGCCAGTCCCGCGCCGTGTGCGCGATCTCGGGCCGCTCGTCCAGTCCCGGCCACACCCCCAGCAGTCTCTCCTTTCCGGACGAGGGTGCAGCGATCCACCGCTGGCCGCGCAGGTCCGCGACGTCGACGGAGTCGGCCCGGGCGAAGGGATGGGTGGCGGGCACCGCGAGCAGCAGGCTGCGTTCGCTCAGCGTCCGCACGGCCAGCGACGGCGCCTCCGTGTCGAGCGGACGGTACGGCGGTTCCATGGCCACCAGCGCCAGGTCGAGCGTTCCGGCACGCAAGGCGCGTACCAGGGCGGGCGTGGTGCCCTCGCGGGTGGTGACCGTGATGGCCGGGTGGGTGCGCCGCAGCGCGGCGACGGCCCGCGGCAGCAGAACGGCGCCCGCGCTGGCGAACCAGCCCAGGCGCACCGTGCCTCCCTCGGTGGGCAGCCCGGCGAGTTCGCGCGCCGTGGCGTCGATCTCGTCGAGCACGGCCGCCGCCCGCCGCAGGACGACATGCCCGGCGGCGGTCAGCCGCACCCCGTCCCGGCGACGCTCCAACAACGGGGCGCCGGCGGCTCGTTCCAGCGACGCGATCTGCCGGGAGACCGCGGACTGGGTGTAGCCGAGGGCCGTCGCCGCCGCGGTGAGCGTGCCGCGTTCGGCGACCTCCCGGAAGACACGCAGTTCGACGAGGGAGACATCGGTGAAGTCCATGAGTTTTACGCATACCAGAGGTGAGGGACTTTCGTTGGACTCATGGTCGGACCGTTCCTAGCGTGGACGCATGACTTCTCCGCGCATCGCCCTTGTCACCGGCGCCAACCAGGGCCTCGGCCGTGCCCTCGTAGCGGGCCTGGCCGCTCGCCTCGGGCCGGACGACCTCGTCCTGCTGACCGGACGCAACCCCGAGCGGGTGGCCGAGGCCACGGCTCGCATCACCGCGGACCCCGCCACCCGGAGCCGGGTCGAGGGCCGGGTCCTCGACGTCACCGACGCCGGCGCCGTCACCCGTCTCGCCACCGGGCTCGACGAACGGTTCGGCGGGGTGGACTTCGTGGTGTCCAACGCCAGTGCCATGCTCACCCCGGACCGTTCCCAGTCCGAGCAGGCGGACGACTTCATCGATGTCGCCAACGGCGGCGCTCGCGCCGTACTGCGCTCGTTCCCGCCGGTGCTGCGCCCCGGTGGGCGATTGCTGGTGGTCGCCAGCTCCCTGGGCACGCTCGGGAATCTCACCCCCGGGCTGCGGCCCCTGTTCGACGGTGCCTCGCTCGACGAGGTCGAGAAGGCCGTCGAGTCCTGGCGGACGGCCCTGCACGCCGGTACGGCCGAGGAACTGGGCTGGCCGCGCTGGATCAACGTACCGTCGAAGGTCGCCCAGGTCGCGGCCGTGCGGGCGGTCGCGGCCGAGCGCCGGGCCGTGGACCTGCCGGCGGACCGGCTGATCGCCGCGGTCTGCCCCGGCCTGATCGACACGCCTCTGTCCCGGCCGTGGTTCACGGACTTCAGCGGGGCGCAGACGCCCGGACAGGCGGCCGTCGCCGTACTCGACCTGCTGCTCACCGAGGAGACGAACCCCGCAACGTACGGCGAACTAGTCCGGTTCGGCCAGGTCCTGGGCCGCTACGACGGGACACCGCCACGGCTTCCGGAGGGACTACTGATCCCGTAGCCGGATCGGGTCGCCGGCGGGGCAGGGGGACCCGAAAGGAGCCGCCGGCTTAGTCGATCGGGTGTGCGAGCCCGGCGTCGTCACCCTTCCCGGGTGAGGAACACGGCGCCCGTCCGGTGCACGCTCACTGGTGAACGGCTGTAGGCAGCAGCCGGGCACCGAATGGAGGTCCACTCATGGCCACCACCCCGTCGCACGACCGCTCGCCCGGCACCCTGGCGGCCGCGACCGGTCTGACCCTGTTCGCCGCCGTGATGCTCTTCATCTCCGGCATCCTCGACATCTTCCGGGGCATCATGGGCATCGCCCGGGACGACGTCTTCATCACCACCCCCAACTACGTCTTCAAGTTCGACCTCATGGGCTGGGGCTGGGTCCACCTGGTGCTGGGGGCGGTCGCCGCGGCAGTGGGCATCGGCCTGTTCGCGCTGTCCCCCTGGGCGCGGGTCCTCGGGGTGGTGATCGCGTCCCTGCTGATCATCTCCAACTTCCTGTCCATCCCGTACTACCCCGTGTGGTCGCTCACGCTGATCGCGCTGTACGGGTTCATCATCTGGGCGCTGTGCGTCGCGCCGAGGGACGCCACCACGCCGCGGTAGGCCGGGCCTGGTTCGCCCAGAGGGACGCTCCCGGGGTGCCGACCGCCCGGCGTACGGCCGCAATGGGAGGAACGGATCCCAAGGAGCGGGAGACCCCATGAGCGCCGTCCAGGACCCCAGCTCCCCCGAACCGGCACAGGAGTGCGAAGGCCCGGTCGGCCCGCGGCGAGAACGCGGGCGCGGCGCGGCACGGATCGCGCGGTGCACGGTCTCGGCGGTCCTGGCCGTGCTCGCCTGTGTGCTGGTGCCGGTCGCCGGTGGCTCACGATCGCGGCGCTGCTGGTCGTCGCGCTGGTCTTCGCGCTGTGGAACCACTCCACCGTGCTGACGGTCGTGCTCCTGGTGCTCGTCCTGCCGGCCGTCCTCGCCCTGGTCGCGCTGCTGGCCGCAAGCGGCAGGGCCACGGCCGACGCACTGACGCGAGGGCCACCCCCGACCAGGGACGCCCGCTGATCGGCCCTCACCCTCCGCAGGTGATGCCCGCACGGACGAGCCACCTCAGCCTGGGCGGCCTCCTCGTGCCCATCCTCACCTGAGGCCTACGGCCACCCGCACCGGGTGATGCCGGCGCTCCACGGCGGACCGACCGTTGGGTGCGTCAGAAGTCACCCCCCCGTCCGCGCCGTCGCACGGACGGGCCGGCGCCCGGAGGTCGTCGTGAGCAATTACCCCCTGCTCAACGCGTTCCTGACCATGCTGTGGTTCTTCCTGTGGGTCCTGTGGTTCATGCTCCTGTTCAGGGTCATCCACGACGTCTTCAGCGACGACGGCCTCAGCGGCTGGGCCAAGGCGGGCTGGACGGTGTTCGTGTGCGTGCTGCCGTTCCTGGGCGTCCTGGCCTATCTGGTCGCCAGGGGCCGGGGCATGGGCGAACGGTCCATGCGACGGGCGCAGGCCCAGGAGCAGGCGTTCCGTTCGTACGTGCGGGAGGCGGCCGCCTCCGGCCCCGCGGCCGGCACGAGCAAGGCCGACGAGCTGGCCCAGCTGGCCGGCCTCCACGACCACGGTGACATCACCGACGCGGAGTACGAGGCGGCCAAGGCCAAGGTGCTGGTCTCCTGAACGGCCGGTCCGGGCCGGCCCGCGGTGCCGTCCGCGGAGGCTGCCGGGGGCACGAGGAGCCGTACGATCGCAAGGGGTTCTCATGCGCTACGAGATCCGCGTCGACGGGCAGATGTCGGAGACGCTGACCAATGCGTTCCCGGAACTGGAGAGCGTCGTGGTGCCCCACCAGACCGTGCTGTTCGGCCAGGTCGTCGACGAGGCACAGCTGTACGGCCTGCTGGCGCGCTGCCAGGCGCTCGGACTGCACGTGGTGGAGATGCGGCGCCTCCCCGAGTGATCCGGGCACCCGGCGACCGGGCAGGCGCACGACGGGCGCGTCAGAGCAGATGCAGTTCGCGGGCCCGGCGCACCGCCTCGCCGCGGCGGGTCGCCGCCAGCTTGCGGTACAGGCTCTTCAGGTGCGTCTTGACGGTGTTCACCGACAGATACAGGTCGGCGGCGATCTCCTCCGTCGACATCATCTGCGCCAGCCGTTCCAGTACCTCGTGCTCGCGCTCACTGAGCGGCTCGGTCACCGGCGCGGAACCGCACTCGGCCGGGTCCGCCACCGGGGCGTGCCCGAACAGCGAGGACGGCAGCCAGTCGTGGCCCTGCGCCAGGTCGGGCCGGTGGCGCACCAGCCGGCGCAGCCACGGACCCGACTCCAGGAACGGCCGCCGCAGGTTCTCCGGCCGCGCCGCGGCGAGGGCCCGGGCGACGAGCTGCTGCGCCTGAGCCGCGTCGCCCAGAGCGTCGGCGATCTGGGCCCGGGCCAGCAGCGTCCGTACCGTGATGGCCGGTCCCTCGCCATGCCCGGCGGGGAGGGCCGCGAGCAGGTCATGTGCCGCTTCGCCGTCACCGGCGGCCAGCCGGGCACGGGCCGCGGCGACGACACTCTCCGGTCCGGCGGCCCGGTCCTCCTCGAGGACCTCGCGCGCGGCCTGTGGACGGCCCTCGGCGAGGTAGGCGCCGGCCATGGTGAGGGCCGTGCGGTCGTCGACCCACGGCGAGGGCTCGGTCAGGGCCGGTAGTCCCTCCTGGTCCTCGAGGAGACGGAGCGCCGCCTGCGGATGCCCCCGTGCGAGCAGGAGACGGGAACGCAGCAGCGCCAGGCCCACGCTGACCAGGGGGTCGCGGGGCAGCGTCGAGGAGGCGGCGTGGTCGAGGTGGGCGCGTGCCACGTCGAGGTCGTCGCGGTCGATGGCGACGGCGGCCAGCACGAGCTGGGCGATTCCGGTGCGGGCGTCGGGCGTCAGTCCCGAGCGCTCGGCTTCCGCGACCGCCTCCCGGGCATGTGCCTCGGCTCGGCCCGGCCAGCCACGCAGGAAGTCGATCAGGGCGAGCCGGCTGAGGCACTCGTGCCGCGGCAACGCCGTCTCCGGTCCCGCGTCCACCTTCGCGGCGGCGGACAGCGAGGACTGGGCGGCGTCGAACCGGCCCGCCCACAGCTGTGCCGAGCCCAGGTCGGTGAGCATCAGTGCGGGCAGTTCCGGGTGCTGGGCCAGCCGCTCGGCGGGCAGGGTGCTTTCCGCCGCCTCCACGTCATCGGCGGCCGCCTCGGCCAGGTCGGCCGAACCGGTCATCCGCGCTGCCAGGACGCGCAGCAGGGCGCAGCTCAGGCGCAGCGGCGCGCACTCGGAGGACTCCTCGGCGGGGAGGTTCTCCTCGACGCGGCGGAGGTGGGCAAGGCCGCGGTCGACGTCGTGGCGGGCCAGTTCACGGGCGGCGCGCACCAGGTCGGCGGCCGGCCCTGAGGCGTCGGGAGGCATCCGTGCGAAGAGGGCGTCGAGCTGCTCGGCGTCCAGTCCGGTCAGCAGCCGCCCGATCGCCAGCTCGTCGACGAACCGGGTGGCGGCCAGCTCCCAGTCGCCCGCGTCCGCCGCGTGCGGGAGGGCTTCGGTGAGCAGCCCTGTCTCGCTCAGCCAGTGCGCCGCCCTGCGGTGGAGCTCGGGTTCAAGCCCGGGGTGCCGGACGCGCAGATGGACCCGGAGGATCTCGGCGAACAGAGGGTGCAGCCGGTACCACGAATGGCCGATGGCCTCGACGAAGGCGTTGGCGCGCTGGAGTCCCGCCAGGATCGCTTCCGCGTCGTCCCGGCCGGTGAGGGCGTTGGCGAGCCCGGGGTGGATCTGTTCGAGGATGCTCGTGCGCAGCAGGAGGTCCTGGGTCTCGGCGGGCTGGGTGTCGAGGACCTCGGCCAGCAGGAAGTCGGCGAGCGTGCTCTGGCCGGCCTCGAAGTCCTTGAGGAAGGCCTCGGGGTCACCGGCGCCCTGCGCGGCCAGGGTGCCGAGTCGCAGTCCGGCCGCCCAGCCGCCGGTGCGCTCCGTCAGGGCCCGGGTCCCGTCCTCCGACAGGTGCAGGCCGTGGCGGCTCAGCAGCTCGGCCGTCTCCTTCGGGCGGAAGGCCAGGTCGGCGCCCCGGATGTCGGTGACCTCGCCGGCCGCCCGGTAGCGGTGCAGCGGCAGCAGGGGTTCCGTACGGCTGATGACGATCAGACGCAGTCCCTGGCCCGCGTGGCGGAGCACGAACTGGAGTTCTTCGGCGACCTCCGCCGAGGTGCCCACCCGGTCGAACTCGTCGAGGACCAGGACCAGGGGCTCCTCCCGCAGACTGAGCTGCGCGGCGAGCCTGGTCAGCAGCGAGTGGTCCACCTCGCCCGGGCGGGCCGGGCTGCCGATGTCGTCCCGGGCCGCCAGCCCGTGTCTCCACAGGGACTCCAGCACATAGGTCCAGAAGACACCGGGCCCGTTGTCCTCGGGCGCCACCGTCAGCCACGCCACCTGCCCGGGGGCTGCTCCCGACGCGAGCCAGTCGGCGACGAGCAGGGTCTTGCCGGCTCCCGCGGGCCCGTTGACCAGCGTGAGAGGCCCGCGCACGCCTTGCGTGAGCCGGTCCGTGAGACGGGGCCTGCGGACGAAGGCCTGTGGTGGGACGGGCACGCTGAAGCGCGCGGCGAGGACCGGATCCCCGTTCGGGGCGACGGGCCCTGCCGGAGGGTCCCGGTGGCCGCCGGATGTCGGACGAGGCATGGCACCCACCACGCACCCCAGCTCGTGTATCGGACAAATCCCCTTTGATCTTCGCCCCATGCCCGCGAAGCCGCAACGGAAGGGGTCCGCGCAGCGCGGACCGGCCTCGCGGGTCGTCGCGTCGGCGGACTCTCGGGCCGCGCCCCCTGTGCGACGGGCGGAAGCTGCACACGCGGGCCCCGTCTCGCGCACGGCGTGTGATGTTCGGGCCCTTGACCGGCAAACAGGCTGGTGAGAAGGGTGACCAGGGCCACCCGCATCCACGGCCGGACCGAGCGCGCCCCCTGTGGCACCACGCCCGGCCGGTGCGCCGGTGTGAAGCGCGGACCCGCGACGAACGCGCGGGTAGGACATCCAGCAAGTCCATGCAGGGCCCCGTCGCGCCTGGCTTCCCGACCTGGCACGCGACGGAGCCCGCCTCAGGCGAACCTGAAAGGAGGAGCGCGTGGCTGCGTCTCCGTCTGAGATGTGCCCGAACCACAGGAGCCCACACTCCCGGTGGGTTGTTGCCCTCGCGGTCACGGTGATCGTGCTGACCGCGTCGGGAACGACCCCGCAATGGATCGCCGTCGCGATCGAACTCTGGGCCTCCGGCCTGCTGCACCGCGACTGACGAACCGCCGTGCCCTCGTCCGCGCACCAGGACGGGGGCACAACCTTCCCGGTACGCAACCTGCGCTCCGCCCCGGGCAGTCGGGGAACGTCCCACATCAGCCGATACGCAACGTGCGCTTCCCCCACACCAGTTGCGCAACGACCCACGCCCCCTTCGCCCGGCCTGCGTGTCCGGACGCGCAACGTCGTTGCAACGTGGCCCGTGCTGGACTCACTGCGTGACCATGGACATGATCCCGCGCGTGGAGCTGACCCCCGCGGCCGCCGAACTGGTGCGGCGGCTGCGGGAGGCCCACGGGCCGCTGATGTTCCACCAGTCCGGCGGCTGCTGCGACGGCAGCGCCCCGATGTGCTACCCCGAGGGCGAGTTCCGCACCGGCGGTTCGGACGTGCTGCTCGCGGAGCTCGATGTGGACGGCGTCGACGAGCCGGTGCGCTTCTGGATGTCCCGGAGCCAGTACGAGGCATGGAGCCACACCCGGCTGATCGTCGACGTCGTGCCGGGCCGGGGCAGCGGCTTCTCGCTGGAAGCACCCGAAGGAGTGCGTTTTCTCATCCGTTCCCGCGTCGTCCAAGCCTGAACACCGTACGAGGCACCACGGTCTGGTGCACTGCCCCTGAGTCCCGAGCAAGTTGACGAGACATCAGGGGGGTACCGTGCGGCGTCGCGACCGACGGTTCAGAACGGCACTGACAGTTCTCGCGGCCTGGAGCGCGCTGGCCGGAGCGGCGCTCACGGGGGCCGCACCGGCCGACGGAGCGCCGAGAACCCGGACGGTCGCGCCCGGCATCCAGTACAGCCAGTTCGACATCCCCGCGGCCCACGGGACGACGCGCGCCCACCTGCTCACCGTCGACCTGCGCAACAAGCACGTACGGGTCGACCTGCTGTATCCGGGGGCCGTCGCGGCGCGGGCCTCGGTGTCACGGCTGGCGGACGCGCAGGGCGCGGTGGCGGGCATCAACGGCGACTTCTTCAACATCTCCGAGACCCAGCGCCCGGGGGTCGAGGCGACCGGCTCGGCCGTGGGGTCCGCCATCACGGACGGGCACACCCTCAAGGCCGCGGTGCCGCGCGGACAGCGCTTCGGACCCGCGCTGCCACCCGGTACGAGCACCGAGGACGTCCTGGGGGTGGGGACCGACCGCACGGCGCGCCTCGACCGGCTGTCCCTCACCGGTTCGCTCATCACACCGGAAGGACGGCTGCCGCTTCGCGGGCTCAACCAGTACGCGCTGCCGCAGGGTTCGATCGGGGCGTACACCGCGGACTGGGGCAGCGCATCACGGGTGCGGGCCACCTGCGGCACCGACACGAACCGGGGCGGCCCGTGCAGCCGCGACACCTACGAGGTGACGATCAAGAACGAGCAGGTCGTCGCCACCGCCGACGCACCGGGCAAGGGTCCCATCGCGCCGGGCACCACGGTGCTGCTGGGCCGTGAGGCGGGCGCGCAGCAGTTGCGCAAGCTGTTCCAGGGCGAGGAGGTTCAGGTGGAGCAGCGCCTGGTGGCCGCCTCGTCCGGCGTTCCCTACCTCTTCGCCATCGGCGGCTTTCCGGTGCTGCGGCACGGCGCACCGGTCTCCGGTCTGGACGGCGCGACATCTGCCGTACGCACCGCGGTCGGCATCCGGGACGGGGGCCGTCGCCTGCTGCTGCTCGCCACCGACGGAGCGGCGCCTTACCGCAGCGGTCTCACCCTCGCCGAAGTCGCTGGAACACTGCGGAAGCTGGGCGCCACGGAGGGCTTCAACCTCGACGGTGGCGGCTCCACGACCCTGGTCACCAGGTCGCCGGGCGCCAGTACGGCGACGGTCCGCAACCACCCCAGCGGAGGCGTGGAACGGTCGGTCGCGGACGGTATCGGCGTTTTCGCCGACTCCTGAGGTCAGGGGCGCAGACCGCCGACGATCTGAGCTGTCGCCGCCAGCCCCTGGTGGATGGTCGGAGCCATGCTCGAGCTGGCCAGAAAGAAGCCGAGCAGCATGCAGATGATGGCGTGCGAGATCTTCAACGCGCCGTTGCGCATGTAGATCACCGCAATGATCAGAAGCAACAGCACCACTGAGATGGAAACGGCCATCGTCAACCTCCTCCGCCACACCCACGGCGCGGCCTTCGGCCGCAAGTTTGGCGTAGCGGAGGGTTCATCCGGGCGGCTGACGTGTCCCCCGAACGTGTGGTTCTCGGTCCGATGACGGGAGTTGGGGAAATCCTCCAGGACCTGCGGAATCGCGCACGGCCCGGAAGCGCACCTTCTGCCGGTGCGCGTACGCCTGTTCGAGGATGCGGCGCGGCTTATTCCGCTCCGTCTCGGGGACCGGCCGTTCCCGAGCCGGTGGCCAAGTGGCGCGATTCGGGCGGAAGTCGGCCGGCCCGCCGCCCCGCGTTCGCTTCCTCGGGGTTGCGGGCACGGGGAAGGCCCGCCCGGCGGCGGACCTTCCCCGGCGGGGTCTACGACGGCGGCTGGAGGTCGACCAGCCCTGCCAGCGCCTGCCGGTGGTCGCCGGCGGTCCCGTACGCGATCGAATCCGCCTTCGCCCGCTTCAGATACAGATGAGCCGGGTGCTCCCAGGTCATGCCGATGCCGCCGTGCAGTTGGAGGGCCTCCTCTGCGGCGTGGACGGCGACGGGCGCCGCGTACGCCGCGGCGACGGCCACCGCGATGTCCGTGTCGCCGTCGCCCGTGGCGAGCGCGTCCGCGGCGTTGCGCGCGGCCGCCCGCAGACTCGCCACCTCCAGCCACTGCTGGGCCAGGCGGTGCTTGAGCGCCTGGAACCCGCCGACGGCCCGGTTGAACTGCTTGCGCTCCTTCAGGTAGCGCACGGTCTCCGTCAGGCACCAGTCGGCGACGCCGAGTTGCTCGGAGGCGAGCAGTCCGGCTCCGGCGCGCAGGGCCCGCCGCACGGCCGCCGGTGCGTCCTCCGTGAGCCGGTGCCCGGCCGCCCCGTCGAAGGTGACGGTGGCGACCGGCCGGGTGAGGTCGAAGGACACCTGCGGGGTGACGGTCACGGCGGGCGTGTCCGTGGTGCGCACCGCGTACAGGGCTCCGTCCCCGGCCGGGACCAGCAGTACGTCGGCCGCGGCCGCGTCGGCGACCGCGGTCACCGTGCCGTGCAGGGTGCCGCCTTCCTGCCGTACGACGCGGTGCACGCCACCCGGCCGGGCGGACAGCCCGACCGCGAGCGCGGCCACGGTCCGCCCGGACGCCAGCTCCGCCAGCAGCTTCACGGCGTCCTCGCCCTCGCAGGCGAGCAGGGCCTCGGTCGCCACGACGGCGCTCGTGAGATACATAACCGGGGCGACCGCGCGTCCCAGCTCCTCCAGCACGACGGCGGCTTCGCGGTGGGAGGCGCCCTGGCCGCCCATGGACTCCGGCACGAGGAGCCCGGCGAGGCCCATGCTCTGCGCGAGCGCCTTCCACAGCGCGAGGTCGTGCGGGGCGTTTGACTCGACGCGCGCGATCACGGCGGCCGCGTCGCAGTGGTCGGTGAGGAGGTCGCGGACGGCCGAGCGCAGCGCCTCTTCCTCCTCGGAGTAGAGCAGGTCCGGCTGCGTCGTCATCGGGCCAGGTCCTTCCATGCGACGTCCTTGTCGGTACGCGGCTCGGCGGGCAGGCCGAGGACCCGCTCGGCGATGATGTTCAGCAGCACCTCACTGGTCCCGCCCTCGATGCTGTTGCCCTTGGAGCGGAGGTACCGGTAGCCCGCCTCGCGGCCGGTGAAGTCGACGAGTTCGGGGCGGCGCATGGTCCAGTCGTCGTACAACAGGCCCTCCTCGCCGAGGAGTTCGACCTCCAGACCGCTGATCTCCTGGTTCAGCCGGGCGAAGGCCAGCTTCATGCCGGAGCCCTCGGGGCCCGGCTGGCCGGCGACGAGCTGCTGTCGCAGGCGCTCGCCGGTGAGCCGGGTGACCTCGGCCTCGACCCACAGCCGGAGCAGTCTCTGGTGCAGGTCGTGGGTGCGCAGTGCGGGGCGCTCGCGCCACGTCCTCGCGACCGGGCCGATCATGCCGCCCTCGCGCGGGATGCGCATACCGCCGATGGACACGCGCTCGTTCATCAGCGTGGTCTGCGCGACACGCCAGCCGTCGCCGATCTCCCCGAGCCGGCGGGAGTCGGGAATGCGGACGCCGGTGAGGAACACCTCGTTGAACTCGGCCTCGCCGGTGATCTGGCGCAGGGGCCGGACCTCGACACCGGGGTCGGTCATGTCGCAGATGAAGTAGGTGATGCCCTGGTGCTTGGGCACGTCCGGGTCGGTGCGGGCGATGAGGATGGCCCAGCGGGCGAGATGGGCGCTGGAGGTCCACACCTTCTGCCCGTTGACCACCCAGTCCTCGCCGTCCCTGACGGCCCGGGTGCCGAGCGCCGCGAGGTCGGAACCGGCGCCGGGCTCGCTGAACAGCTGGCACCACACCTCCTCGCCGGTCCACAGGGGCCTGAGGAAGCGCTCCTTCTGCTCCTCGGTGCCGTAGCGGAGGATCGTCGGCGCCGCCATGCCGAGGCCGATGCCGATGCGCCGCGGGTCGTTGTCGGGGGCGTCGGCGGCCCCCAGTTCGGCGTCCACGACGGCCTGGAGCGAGCGCGGGGCGCCGAGGCCGCCGAGGCCCTCCGGGTAGTGCACCCAGGCGAGTCCGGCGTCGAAGCGGGCCTTGAGGAAGTCGAGGCGGCCGGTGCCGGCAGGCGGGTGCGCGGCCAGCAACTCGCGGGTGCGGCGGCGTAGTTCGGCTGCGTCGGTCATGCGGCTGCTCCGTTCTGCGGTACGACCGCGATCCGGCCGGTGGTCACGCCGTCCGCGACGCGCTGTACGGCGGACGCGGCCTCGCCGAGCGGCACCCGCTCGCTCACCAGGGGCTTGACGGCGCCCCGGGCCGCCAGTTCGGTGAGCTGCTCGTGGCAGTGCTGGATCAGCTTCGGGTTCTTGGTGTTGTACAGGCCCCAGTGCAGGCCGAGGATCGCGTAGTTCTTGATCAGGGCGTGGTTGAGCGCGGGGCTGGGAATGGACCCGCTGGCGAAGCCCACGACGACGATCCGCCCCTCGAAGGCGACGGTCTTCGCGGACTGTGCGTACGCCTCGCCGCCGACCGGGTCGTAGATCACATCGGCGCCCCGGCCGCCGGTGGCCTCCTTCACGGCCGCGACGACATCCTGCGCGCGCCGGTCGATCACGACGTCGCAGCCCAGTTCCCGGGCCACGGCGGCCTTGCCTGCGCCGCCGACGACACCGATGACGGTGGCGCCCGCCGCCTTGCCGAGCTGCACGGCCGCGCTGCCGACCCCTCCGGCGGCGGCGTGGACGAGCAGCGTCTCGCCCGCCTCCAGACGGGCCCGGCGGTGCAGGCCGAACCAGCCCGTCTGGTAGCCGATGTGCAGGGCCGCGGCCTCCGCGTCGTCGAGGGAGTCGGGGGCGGGCAGCACGGCCGCGGCATCCGCGAGGGTGTACTCGGCGAAACCGCCGTACGGCAGCGCGGGATTGGCGATCACCCGGCGGCCGTCCTCGGTCTCGCCGCAGATCTCCACACCCGGGGTGAACGGCAGTGGGGGCCTGACCTGGTACTGGCCGCGGCACAGCAGCGCGTCCGGGAAGTTGATGTTCGCGGCCCGCACCTTGAGCAGGACCTGGCCGTCGCCCGGCGTGGGCCGGTCCACCTCGTTCAGCCGCATCACCTCGCCCGGCTCGCCGTTCTCGTGCACTTGCCATGCCTGCATGCGGGGCCTCCAGCTTGTTCTGTTCGCCTCGGGAGCGCCTCGGCCGGTGCCGGGAGACCTCGCCCGCGCTCAGCCGGGGGACCCCGGGCTCTCTCGCCTCCGACGCGCCCCTTCGGCTCACATCGTGTCCGACCGGGCTCGGACGCATACTAAGCGGTCGCTTGCCGATCAGGGAACAGCCGCGTGCGTCACGGCAGAGGTGTCACGGACGGCTCGGCCGCGCCCGCACATGCATCCGCTCCCCCTGCGGCCCGAAGAGGCTGAGGAACTCCACCGGCCCCTCTCCCGTCGACCCGAACCAGTGCGGCACCCGTGTGTCGAACTCGGCCGCCTCACCCGCCGTGAGCACCACGTCGTGCTCCCCCAGCACAAGCCGCAGCCGGCCCGAGAGCACATACACCCACTCGTAGCCCTCGTGTGTCCGCGGGTCCGGTTCGAGCTTCCGCTTCGGTTCGAGCACCTTGAAGGCCTGCAGGCCGCCGGGCTGCCGGGTGAGCGGCCAGTGTGTGCGCCCGTGCCGCACGATCGGCCTGGCCCGCACGCGCGGGTCGCCGACCGGCGGAACACCCACCAGCTCGTCCAGCGGCACCTGGTGGGCCTGGGCGATCGGCAGCAGCAGTTCGAGGCTGGGCTTGCGCAGGCCGGACTCCAGGCGCGAGAGGGTGCTGACGGAGATGCCTGTCGCCTCGGCGAGCGCCGCCAGGGTCACCTCCCGCTCCTTGCGAATCCGCCGCAGGCGCGGGCCCACGTCGGCCAGAACGTCATCGGTGCTCATGGCCGTATTGTCGCGCGCCTTGCTGAATCAGCAAAGAAGTTTGTCGATTCGGCACCGTCCGGGCGACCTTCTCCTCGGAGGTGGTCAACCCATGACCGAGAAGTACGAAGTGGTTGTCGTCGGAGGCGGCGCGGCCGGACTGTCGGCGGCTCTGGTCCTCGGGCGGGCACGGCGCCGCACGCTCGTGGTGGACGCCGGTGAGCCGCGCAACGCGCCCGCTGCCCATATGCACGGCTATCTGTCGCGTGACGGCATGCCGCCGGCCGAGTTCCTCGCCGTGGGGCGTGAGGAGATCGCCCGGTACGGCGTGGACCTGGTCCGGGACCGGGCGATGAACGCCGTCCGGGACGCGGACGGCGAGTTCGGCGTGACGCTCGCCTCGGGGCGGACCGTGCACGCCCGGCGTCTGGTGGTCGCGACCGGACTGAAGGACGAACTGCCCGCGGTGCCCGGCGTCGCCGAGCGCTTCGGACGCGATGTGCTGCACTGCCCGTACTGCCATGGCTGGGAGGTGCGCGACCTGCCGTTCGGTGTGCTCGCCTCGACTCCGATGAGCGTCCACCAGGCCCTGATGGTCTCCCAGTGGTCGAAGGACGTGACCCTGTTCCTGCACACGGTCGCCGAGGACGACATCCCGGACCAGGACCTGCGCAGGCTCGCCGCCGCCGGGGTGGCGGTGGTGCCCGGTGAGGTCGCCGGGCTCGAGGTGGACGACGACCGGCTCACCGGGGTGCGGCTCGCGGACGGTACGGCCCACGAGCGCTCGGTGCTGTTCGTGGCGCCGCGTGCCGTGCCGCAGACCGCTCTGTTCGAGCAGCTGGGCGCCGAGCTGAGCGAGACCCCGTTCGGCACCTATCCCGTGGTCGACGAGAGGGGTCTGACGACCGTGCCCGGTCTGTGGGCGGCGGGCAACGCCAGCGGGTTCGCCGAGCAGGTGGTGAACGCCGCCAGCCGGGGATACCGGGCCGGTGCCGCGATCAACGGCGAGCTGCTCATGACCCACCTGGACGCGACCGCGGGGGTGTAGACCGAGCCTCGTCGGTGCACCATGACTGCATGCTGCTGAGCCGGCTCGCCCGTGTGTCCCGGGAGGTCGCCGCCACGTCGGCGCGGTCCAGGAAGATCGCGCTGCTCGGCGAGCTGTTCCGGGTCGCCGACGCGGAGGACGTCCCGGTCGTCATCCCGTATCTGGCCGGGCGCCTGCCGCAGGGGCGGCTCGGCATCGGCTGGAAGCTGCTCGGTCAGCCGGTGGCACCCGCCGCCGAGCCGAGCCTCACCGTCCGCGACGTGGACGCCCGGCTGACCCGGATCGGTGGGGTCACCGGCACCGGCTCGCAGTCCGAACGCAAGCGGCTGGTCGGCGAGCTGATGGCGACGGCCACCGAGGACGAGCAGCGGTTCCTGGTCGGGCTGCTCACCGGTGAGGTGCGGCAGGGCGCGCTCGACGCCCTCGCCGTCGAAGGGCTGGCCGAGGCGACGGGGGCGGATCCGGTGGACGTGCGCCGGGCCGTCATGCTCACCGGATCGCTGCAGACCGTGGCGCAGACACTGCTCGAGCAGGGGCCGGCCGCCCTGGACCGGTTCCGGCTCACAGTGGGCCGCCCGGTCCTGCCGATGCTCGCGCAGACCGCGTCGTCGGTCGCCGAGGCCGTGGAGAAGCTGGGCGCGTGCGCCGTCGAGGAGAAGCTCGACGGCATCCGCGTCCAGGTCCACCGGGACGGCGCCGAGGTCCGCGTCCACACCCGGACCCTCGACGACATCACCGACCGACTGCCGGAGGTGACCTCGGCCGCCCTGGAACTGGCCGGCGAGCGGTTCATCCTGGACGGCGAGGTCATCGCCCTGGACGAGCAGGGGCGGCCGCGCTCGTTCCAGCAGACCGCCGGGCGGGTCGGCTCCCGGGTGGACGTGCCGACCGCCGCCGCGGCCGTCCCCGTCTCCCCTGTCTTCTTCGACGCGCTGTCCGTGGACGGCCGGGACCTGCTGGACCTGCCGTTCCGCGACCGCCACGCCGAGCTGGCCCGGCTCGCACCGGAGCCGATGCGGGTGCGGCGCACGGTGGTGGACGGGCCCGGGGATGTCGCCGCCGCGGAGGACTTCCTCGCCGAGACCCTTGAGCGGGGCCACGAAGGCGTGGTGGTCAAGGCGCTCGGCGCCCCCTACGGCGCGGGCCGGCGCGGTGCCTCCTGGCTCAAGGTGAAGCCGGTGCACACCCTCGACCTGGTGGTGCTGGCCGCGGAGTGGGGCCACGGCCGGCGCACCGGCAAGCTCTCCAACCTGCACCTGGGCGCGCGCAACCCGGACGGCTCCTTCGCCATGCTCGGCAAGACGTTCAAAGGCATGACGGACGCGATGCTCACCTGGCAGACCGAGCGGCTGAAGGAACTGGCGGTGGACGACAACGGCTGGGTGGTGACCGTACGCCCCGAACTCGTGGTCGAGATCGCGTACGACGGACTGCAGCGGTCGAGCCGCTACCCGGCGGGCGTGACCCTGCGGTTCGCCCGGGTCGTGCGCTACCGGGAGGACAAGCGGCCGGAGGAGGCCGACACCGTGCGGACTCTGCTGGACGCCCACCCGGGCGTGGCACCGTGAGCGAACGGGCCAGGCGCAGCGCGGGTCTGCTGTTGTTCCGGCGCGGCGACCAGCATCTGGAGGTCCTGCTCGGTCATATGGGCGGCCCGTTCTTCGCCCGCCGCGACGCCGGGGCGTGGACGATGCCCAAGGGCGAGTACGAGCCCGGGGAATCCCCCTGGGAGGCCGCGCGCCGCGAGTTCCAGGAGGAGCTCGGGCTGCCGCCGCCCGACGGGCAGGCCGTCTCTCTGGGCGAGGTGCGGCAGGCGGGCGGCAAGCTCGTCACGGCATGGGCGATCGAGGCGGACCTGGATCCCGCGATCATCGAGCCGGGCACCTTCACCATGGAGTGGCCGCCGAGGTCGGGGCGCCTGCGGGAGTTCCCCGAACTGGACCGCGTGGCGTGGTTCGCTCTGGACCGGGCCCGGGACGTGATCGTGAAGGCACAGGCCGCGTTTCTCGACCGGCTGATGGAGCACTCGGGCTGAACACGGCCCGCGTTGCGGGAGTCACCGCCCCGCGGGAAGGTCGGAACAGACCCTGTTCTCAGGAGGTCAGCCATGCCCATCGCCACCGTGAACCCGGCGACCGGCGAGACGCTCAAGACGTACGACGCCCTGGGCGAGGAGGAGATCGAGCGCAGGCTCGCCGCCGCCGACGCCGCGTTCCGCACGCACCGCACGACCACGTTCGCCGAACGGGCGCTGCGCATGCACAAGGCTGCCGACCTGCTCGACGAGGATCAGCAGCAGATCGCCCGCATCATGACCACCGAGATGGGCAAGCCGATCAAGCAGGCCCGCGCCGAGGCCGCGAAGTGCGCGAAGGCGATGCACTGGTACGCCGACCACGCCGAGGAACTGCTCGCCGACGAAGAGCCCGCCGAGCAGGACGTGAAGGACTCCGGCGCCTCCTGGGTGCTCGTGCGCTACCGGCCGCTCGGCCCGGTGCTCGCCGTGATGCCCTGGAACTTCCCGATGTGGCAGGTGGTGCGGTTCGCGGCGCCCGCCCTGATGGCGGGCAACGTGGGCCTGCTCAAGCACGCCTCAAACGTCCCGCAGACCGCGCTCTACCTGGAGGACCTGTTCCGCCGGGCGGGATTCGCCGAGGGCTGCTTCCAGACCCTCCTGATCGGCTCGGGCGCGGTCGAGCGGGTCCTGCGCGATCCGCGGGTCAAGGCGGCGACGCTCACCGGCAGCGAGCCCGCGGGCCGGTCCGTGGCCTCGGTCGCCGGTGACGAGATCAAGAAGACGGTCCTGGAACTGGGCGGCAGCGACCCGTTCGTGGTCATGCCGTCGGCGGACCTCGTCAAGGCCGCCGAGGTCGCGGTGACGGCGCGGGTACAGAACAACGGGCAGTCGTGCATCGCGGCCAAGCGGTTCATCGTGCACGCGGACGTGTTCGACGCCTTCGCGGAGCGGTTCACGGCCGGGATGAAGTCGCTGAGGATGGGCGACCCGATGGAGGAGGACACCGAGGTGGGGCCGGTCTCCAGCGAGCGAGGCCTCGCGGACCTCGAGGAACTCGTCGACGACGCGGTCGGCGCCGGCGCGCGCGTGCTGTGCGGCGGCGAGCGCCCCGACGGGCCGGGCTGGTTCTACCCGCCGACGGTCCTCACCGACATCACCCCGGGGATGCGGATCCACCACGAGGAGGCGTTCGGGCCCGTCGCCACGCTCTACCGGGCCGCGGACCTCGACGAGGCGGTGGCCCTCGCGAACGACTCGCCGTTCGGGCTGAGTTCCAACGTATGGACGCACAACGGGATCGAGGTGGACCGCTTTGTGCAGGACCTTCAGGCCGGCGGGGTGTACATCAACGGGATGACGGCATCGCACCCGGCGTTCCCCTTCGGCGGCGTCAAGCGTTCGGGATACGGGCGTGAGCTGTCCGGGCACGGGATCCGCGAGTTCTGCAACATCACCACGGTATGGCACGGGGCGTGAGCGTTCCGCGGCTACGATCCGTTGTGTGAACCGCGATGTGACCCTGCCTCTGATCGTCGACGACCGCGGCACGTTGCAGGTTGCTGCCGCGGACGTCAGCAAGCTCCTGCGCACGCTCGGCGGCCGGTGGCTGCGGCTGGTCGAGGCCGGTGAGGACGGGCTCGACGAGGACACGGTGGCAACGCTGACGATCGAACTCGCCAAGCTCGCGGACCGCATCGACGTGGCGTGCATCGCGCACAGTTCGCGTCGATGAGTCGTGCCGGAGGCGGCTTCGCGACCAGCGTTTATCGCTTTGCGTAAGCGAATAATTACTGTGCGTTCGTCACTGAAGTGGAGTAGGCCGACGCGATATCCCCACGTCGCCGGGTGATCGTGGGTGGGCACCCCGCGTACGGGTGAACCCGCTTCCGCCGGGGGACCGCAAGTCCCCCGCCAAGGCGAAAGAAGGCGCGCTCCATGGCGACTCTGTGCAGACCCGCGGTCTCGGTTCCGGAATACGTGATCACAATGGAGGAGACGCTCGAACTGGCGCGCTCCCACCACCCTGACCACCCCCAACTTCCGCTGGCACTGCGACTGATCGAGAACACCGGGGTCCGCACCCGGCACATCGTGCAGCCCATCGAGGAGACCCTCAAACACCCGGGCTTCCAGGAGCGCAACAACCTCTACGAGGCGGAGGCGAAGGCTCGCGTCCCCGCGGTCATCCAGCGTGCACTGGACGACGCCGAACTGCTGACCACCGACATCGACGTGATCATCTATGTGTCGTGTACCGGGTTCATGATGCCCTCACTGACCGCATGGCTGATCAACACGATGAATTTCAAGACCGACACCCGGCAGATACCCATCGCCCAGTTGGGCTGCGCCGCGGGCGGCGCAGCCATCAACCGGGCGCACGACTTCTGCACGGCCTACCCGGAGGCCAACGCGCTGATCGTGGCCTGCGAGTTCTGTTCGCTGTGTTATCAGCCGACCGACCTGGGCGTCGGCTCCCTGTTGTCCAACGGCCTGTTCGGCGACGGCATCGCGGCCGCGGCCGTCCGCGGCAAGGGCGGCACCGGGATCAAGCTGGAACGCAACGGCTCGTACCTGATCCCCAAGACGGAGGAGTGGATCGCGTACGACGTCCGGGCCACCGGCTTCCACTTCCTGCTGGACAAGCGGGTGCCGACGACGATGGAACCGCTCGCCCCGGCGCTGCAGGGCCTGGCGCGGCAGCACGGCTGGGACGCCTCGGAACTGGACTTCTACATCATCCACGCGGGCGGCCCGCGGATCCTGGACGACCTGTGCAAGTTCCTGCAGGTCGCACCCGAGGCCTTCCGCTTCAGCCGGGCCACGCTCACCGAGTACGGCAACATCGCGAGCGCCGTCGTCCTGGACGCGCTGCGCCGGCTCTTCGAGGCGGGCGGGGCCGAGCACACGGCGCGCGGGCTGCTGGCCGGGTTCGGACCGGGCATCACCGCGGAGATGGCCCTGGGCCGCTGGCACATCGCCGGCAACGGCATCAAGTCCGGATGACATGACGGGCGGCACGGGCAGGGAGGCGGCATGAGATGACCGAAGAGACGATCACCGGCGCCATGCCGCCGGTCCACCGGTGGCCCGCCGTCGACCCGACGGGCGTGGACTTCGACCCGGTCCTGACCGAGTTGATGCACGAGGGCCCGATCACCCGGATCCAGCTGTCCGACGGCAGGGGCTGGGCCTGGCTCGTGACCCGCTACGACGATGTGCGGACGGTCACGAAAGACCCTCGCTTCAGCCGCGAGGCGGTCCTGGACCGGCTGGGCACCCGGCCGGCTCCGCATCTGGTCGCGCCGCGGGGCGCGATCGGCTTCCTCGATCCGCCCGACCACACCCGGCTGCGCCGGGCGGTGGCCGCGGCCTTCACGGCCCGCGGCGTGGAGCGGGTGCGCGAGACGTCACGGCGGATACTCGACGAACTCGTCGACGAACTCCTCCAGGACGGGCCGCCGGCCGATCTCGTCGCCGTCGTGCTCAGTCCCTTTCCCATCGCCGTGATCTGCGAGCTCATGGGCGTGCCGGCCGCGGACCGGCGGAACCTGCACACCTGGACCCAGCTCGTCCTCACCCCGGC
This sequence comes from Streptomyces sp. NPDC046900, assembly GCF_040644975.1. Lineage (NCBI taxonomy): Bacteria > Bacillati > Actinomycetota > Actinomycetes > Kitasatosporales > Streptomycetaceae > Streptomyces > Streptomyces sp. NPDC046900. The sequence goes on from NZ_JBEYXD010000008.1 coordinate 198,617, forward strand.
GGACGGCCCGGCGGACAGTGAGCGGGCCAAGGCAGCGCTGCGGGCGTACTTCGCCGAGCTGATCCATGGCCGTGAGGGCAGCATCGACGAGGACGTCACCTCCCTGCTCGGCGCCGCCGTCGGCCGCGGTGAGGTGACGCTGGACGAGGCGGTGGGTCTCGCCGTCCTGCTCCAGGTCGACGGGGAGGCGGTCACCGAGAACAGCGGGCAGTTGTTCTACATCCTGCTGACCCGCCCCGACCTGGTTCGGCGGCTGCGGGCCGAGCCGGAGATCCGGCCGCAGGCCGTGGACGAGCTGCTGCGCTTCATCCCGCACCGCAGCGCGGTGGGCTTGTCCCGCATCGCGACGGAGGACGTGGAGGTCCAGGGGGTGCGGATCCGGGCGGGTGAGGCGGTCTACGTGTCGTATCCGGCCGCGAACCGCGACCCGAGCGTGTTTCCCGAGCCGGGGACGATCGACTTCGCGCGATACCCGAACGCTCATGTGACGTTCGGCTTCGGCCCGCACCACTGCCCGGGCGGGATGGTGGCCAGGCTGGAGTCCGGACTGCTGGTGGACGCCCTCCTCGACCGGGTGCCGGGAATGCGGCTCGCGGTGCCGCCCGACCGGGTGCCGTTCAGCAAGGGCCCGTCGATCCGCGGGCCCGAGGCCCTGCCCGTGACGTGGTGAGCCGCTCATGACGACGACCGAGGGAGTAGTGCCCGCCGAGGGAGCGGGAGCCGTCGAAGGGCTGCTCGTGCCACCGGGCCACGGCCGGGTGGTGCGCACGCCGGCCCAGCACGTGACGTTCAAGGTGACGGGCAGGCACTCGCGTACGGCCTCCACGTTCGAGGTCGTCGTACCGCCGGGGTTCGACGTCGGCGCGCATCTGCACACCCGCAGCGAGGAGCTGTTCTACGTGCTCGAGGGCGAGCTGGACGTGCTGGCCTTCGAGCCCCGCATCCGGACTCCCGACCACTGGCAGAAGTGGGAGTCCCGATCGGGCAGCCGGGTGGTACGGGCGACGCCCGGCACCGTCATCGTGGTGCCGCCGGGCTGCCCGCACGCCTTCGCCAACCCGACGGAGGCCCCGACGAAGATGCTCTTCCAGGCGTCCCCGCCGCCCGATCACGAACGCTACTTCGAGGAACTCCTCGAGATCCTCGGCGAGGACGGCCCGCCGGATCACGAGGCGATCGAAGAGCTGCGCAGGCGGTACGACATCGAGCAGCTGACGCCCCTGAAGCATCGCTGACCCGGGCCGCACCGCCCCCGCCGCCTAGCGAATGGGCATCCCCGCCAGCGTACGGGCGATCACCAGCCGCTGGATCTCGCTCGTCCCCTCGAAGATCGTGTAGATGGCCGCATCGCGGTGCATCCGCTCCACCGGGTACTCCCGTGTGTAGCCGTTGCCGCCGAGGATCTGTATCGCCTGGGCCGTGACCTTCTTGGCCGTCTCGCTCGCGAACAGCTTCGACATGGAGCCCTCGGCCGCCGTGAACTGCTTGCCGCTGATCGCCATCCACGAGGCCCGCCACACCAGCAGACGAGCGGCGTCGATCTGCGTCCGCATGTCCGCGAGCTGGAAGGCGACGCCCTGGTTGTCGATGATCGGACGCCCGAACTGCTCACGCGTCTTCGCGTAGTCGAGTGCCACCTCGTAGGCGGCCCGGGCGGTGCCCACGGCCATCGCGCCCACGGCGGGCCGGGACGCCTCGAACGTGGCCATGGCCGCGTTCTTCACCCTCTCCCCCGTCCCGCCCGCCTTCGCCTTCTCCCGGGCCCTGGCGAGCCGCTCGTCCAGCTTCGCCTTGCCGCCGAGCAGGCAGGAGCCGGGGACGCGCACGTTGTCGAGGATCACCTCGGCGGTGTGCGAGGCACGGATGCCGTGCTTCTTGAACTTCTGACCCTGGGCGAGTCCGGGGGTGTTCGGCGGGACGATGAACGAGGCGTGGCCCTTGGAGCCCAGCTCCGGATCGACGACGGCGACGACGACGTGGACGTTGGCTATGCCGCCGTTCGTCGCCCACGTCTTTGTGCCGTTGATCACCCACTCGTCCTTGGCCTCGTCGTACACGGCCCGGGTGCGCATGGAGGCCACGTCGGAGCCGGCGTCGGGCTCCGACGAGCAGAAGGCGGCCACCTTGACATCGTTGACATCGCCGTACATCTGGGGGATCCAGGTCCCGATCTGCTCCTCGGTGCCGTTGGCGATGACGCCCACGGCGGCGAGGCCGGTGCCGACGATGGAGAGCGCGATACCCGCGTCGCCCCAGAAGAGCTCCTCCATGGCCATCGGGATGCCGAGACCTGTGGGATCGAAGTACTGCTGAGCGTAGAAGTCCAGGGAGTAGATTCCGACCTTCGCTGCCTCCTGGATGACCGGCCAGGGAGTCTCCTCACGCTCGTCCCATTCGGCGGCCGCGGGGCGGATCACATCGGCGGCGAAACCGTGCAACCAGTCCCTGACCTCCTTCTGTTCGTCGTTGAGCTCCATGGTGAACTCGGCCATGTCCCCTCCAGCACTGCGCTAGCGTGTTACTTGCGGTAACCGCAGTCTGTTACTCACCAGTAGGAAAGTCAACTCCCTGGCCGGAGCGGCACAGCTTCACCGGGCGGTCGGCAGCTCGTTCGATACCGACCTGCGTTTCAGTGTTAGTTTGCGCAGGCGTCACCGATACAGCACGGGTGGGGAGAGATCATGGACACCACGCAGCGGGCCGATCAGCAGCGGTCCGCCGACCGCCGACGGCGCGAGCTGCTGGAGGCCGCCGACCGGGTCGTGCTGCGCGACGGCCCTGGGGCCTCGATGAACGCCATCGCCGCGGAAGCCGGCATCACCAAGCCGATCCTCTACCGCCACTTCGGCGACAAGGGCGGCCTCTACGCCGCACTGGCCAAACGGCACACGGACGCGCTGCTCGCATCCCTGCGCGCGGCGCTGGACGCGCCCTCCGACCGACGGGAGCGGGTCGAGTCCACGCTGGACACCTATCTCGCGGCCATCGAGGCACGGCCCCAGGTCTACCGCTTCCTGATGCATCCGGCGGAGGGCGCCTCGCAGAGCGACCAGACCAGCGACCAGGGCTTCGACACGGGACGGCACTCCATTCCGGTGCTGCGCCGGATGGGTGAGGAGCTGGCCGTCTTCATCGAGGAGCGGCTGGACCTCGGGCCGGGCAGCCACCAGCTCGCCCGGGTCTGGGGACACGGCATCGTCGGCATGATGCACGCGGCCGGAGACTGGTGGCTGGGAGAACGTCCTTGTTCCCGCGCCGAGTTGGTACGGAGTCTGGCGGATCTGCTGTGGGGCCGGCTGGCCGCTGCCGGGGACCGCATCGGAGGCCCCGGGTTCTGAACCGCCCCGAAAGAGGCGCGGAGCCGTGCCGGTGTGCGGCTCCGCCGCATGGGGCGAGCGGCCACGGCCCTAGCGGCTCCAGGGCGCCCGGGCGGCCTGCCGCATCACCTTGCGGTGCCGCCGGCCGGTGAGCCGGTCCACGTACAGGCCTCCGTCGAGGTGGTCGCACTCGTGCTGCAGGCACCGGGCGAACCACCCGGTGCCGTGCACGGTGACCGGCTCGCCGTCCACCGTGAACCCCTCGACGACCGCGTGGTCGTACCGCTGTGTCCCCGCTTCGAGCCCCGGCAGCGACAAGCACCCCTCGGGTCCGCGCAGCACCAGGCCGTCGGCCTCGACGAGCCGCGGGTTCACCACATGCCCCAGATGCCGGACGTCCTCGTCGTCCTCGCAGTCGTACACGAACACCCGCAGGGACTCCCCGACCTGATTCGCGGCCAGGCCCACGCCCTGGGCGGCGTACATCGTGGCGAACATGTCCTCGACCAGCCGGGCGAGTTCGGGACCGAAGTCGGTGACCGGCTCGCAGGATGTGTGGAGCACACTGTCACCGAGCAGGGTGACGGGCCTCACGCGCCCTCGCGCGCCCGGGATCGAGCCTTGTCGCATGGCGGCAAGGGTACGGTCCAAAAAGCCGTGCAGGTGCCGGGACGGTGCCGCGATTCGGGTGCGTGAATGGATCTCGATAGGCTGAGGTCCAGACGTTGCCCGGGACAGCGCGCGGCGCCGTACGCAAGGAGGATCGAGAACTGATGGCAGGCAACTCGGACCCGCTGACGCCGCGGGCCAAGCTGGCCGTGACCGCGGGCAAGGCGGTCGCTGCGGCATCGCGGGCCGCGGGGCGCGGCAGCGGATCGGTGATCGGTGGCCGAGTCGCGCTCAGACTCGACCCCGACCTCCTCGCCCGGCTCGCCCAGAACCTGGACGTCATCCTGGTCTCCGCCACCAACGGCAAGACCACGACCACCCGGCTGATCGCGGAGGCGCTGCGCGCCGCGGGCCCGGTCGTCTCCAACGCGCTCGGCGCCAACATGCCCGCCGGTATCACCTCGGCGCTGGCCGGCGGCTCGGAGGCCAAGTTCGGCGTGATCGAGGTCGACGAGAAGTACCTCGCCGGGGTCGCCCGGGACACCGACCCGAAGTGCATCGCGCTGCTCAACCTCTCCCGCGACCAGCTCGACCGGGCCGCCGAGACCCGGATGCTGGCCGAGAACTGGCGTGAGGGCCTGGCCGGTTCCAAGGCCGTCATCGTCGCCAACGCGGACGACCCGCTGGTCGTGTGGGCCGCCTCCTCCTCGCCCAACGTGATCTGGGTCGCCGCCGGCCAGATGTGGAAGGACGACGCCTGGTCCTGCCCGAACTGCGGCGGTGTGATGCAGCGCCCCGGCGACGACTGGTACTGCGGCGCGTGCGGTTTCCGCCGGCCCACCCCGTCCTGGGCCCTGTCCGGCGACCACGTGCTCGACCCGCACGGCTCCGCCTGGCCGATCCACCTCCAGCTGCCCGGCCGCGCCAACAAGGCCAACGCCACCACCTCGGCCGCCGTCGCCGCCGTCTTCGGCGTCCCCCCGCAGGTCGCCCTCGAGCGCATGTACCAGGTCCAGGCGGTGGCCGGGCGCTACGACGTCGTCCAGTTCCAGGGCCGCGACCTGCGCCTGCTGCTCGCCAAGAACCCGGCCGGCTGGCTGGAGACGTTCTCGCTGATCGACCCGCCGCCGGCCCCGGTGATCCTCTCGGTGAACGCGCGCGGCGCGGACGGCACCGACACCTCCTGGCTGTGGGACGTCGACTACACACGGCTGACCGGCCACCCGATCTTCGTCATCGGCGACCGGAAGCTGGACCTGGCCGTCCGCCTGGAGGTCGCCAACCAGTCCTTCCAGGTCTGCGAGAACCTCGACCAGGCGGTCCAGCAGGCCCCGCCGGGCCGGATCGAGGTCATCGCGAACTACACCGCGTTCCAGGACCTGCGCCGCCGCGTCGGCAACTGACCACGAAGGACGATCATCGATGAGTGACAACAGCCTGCGTCTGGTGTGGATCTACCCGGACCTGCTGAGCACCTACGGCGACCAGGGCAACGCGCTCGTCGTGGAGCGCCGGGCCCGCCAGCGCGGCCTCGACGTGGCGCGGCTCGACGTGCGCAGCGACCAGCCGATCCCCACCTCCGGCGACATCTACCTGATCGGCGGCGGCGAGGACCGTCCGCAGCGGCTCGCGGCCGAGCGGCTGCGCCGCGACGGCGGCCTCTACCGGGCCGTGGAGAACGGCGCGATCGTCTTCTCCGTCTGCGCCGGTTACCAGATCCTGGGCCATGAGTTCATCAACGACCTCGGGCAGCGGGAGCCGGGCCTCGGCCTGCTGGACGTGGTCTCGGGACGCGGCGAGGGCGAGCGGTGCGTCGGCGACGTGCTCGCTGACATCGACCCGCGCCTCGGCCTCCCCCAGCTCACCGGCTTCGAGAACCATCAGGGCGTCACCCACGTGGGCCCGACCGCCCGCCCGTTCGCGCAGGTGCGGTTCGGCAATGGCAACGGCACGGGCGACGGCACGGAGGGCGCGTACAACGACACGGTCTTCGGCACGTACATGCACGGTCCCGTCCTCGCGCGCAACCCGCAGATCGCGGATCTGCTGCTGAAGCTGGCGCTCGACGTGAACGCGCTCCCGCCCGTCGACGACCGCTGGTACGAGGCGCTGCGCAACGAGCGCATCACCGCTGCCCAGCAGCCTGCCTAGGCCCTTCACGCCACGGCCCCGAAACGGTTCCTCAGGGCCCGCCGGGCGCGCGTCGACCCGCCGGACGACCCGGTACGGCGGGCCCGTCTGACGGCCTGTCCGCACAGGTGAGCGGGCACGTCCAGCAGGCGGACGCACGGTGCCTCCCCGCCCGCTGTCGCCGGTAGGGTGGCGGGGATCGAACCGGACAGCGTGGTCCGGTCCCCGGCCCACGTTGAGAAGGTATTTCGGGCTATGCGCATTGGTGTCCTCACGTCCGGCGGCGACTGCCCCGGCCTGAACGCCGTCATCCGGTCCGTCGTGCACCGCGCCGTCGTCGACCACGGCGACGAGGTCATCGGCTTCCGGGACGGCTGGAAGGGTCTCCTGGAGTGCGACTACCTCAAGCTCGACCTCGACGCGGTGAGCGGCATCCTGGCTCGCGGCGGCACCATCCTCGGCTCCTCCCGGGTCCGTCCCGAGCACCTGCGGGACGGTGTGGAGCGGGCCAGGGGCCATGTCGAGGAGCTGGGTCTCGACGCGATCATCCCGATCGGCGGTGAGGGCACGCTCAAGGCGGCCCGGCTGCTCTCCGACAACGGCCTGCCGATCGTCGGCGTGCCGAAGACCATCGACAACGACATCGCTGTCACGGACGTCACCTTCGGGTTCGACACTGCCGTGGGCGTGGCCACCGAGGCCCTCGACCGGCTGAAGACCACCGCCGAGTCCCACCAGCGGGTGCTGATCGTGGAGGTCATGGGCCGCCACACCGGCTGGATCGCGCTGCACTCCGGCATGGCCGCCGGCGCCCACGCCATCGTCGTGCCCGAACGCCCCTTCGACATCGAAGAGTTGGCAGCCCGGGTGGGCGAGCGGTTCGACGCCGGCAAGCGGTTCGCGATCGTCGTCGCCGCCGAGGGCGCCAAGCCGAAGGCGGGCACCATGGACTTCGACGAGGGCGGCAAGGACGTCTACGGCCACGAGCGCTTCGCGGGCATCGCCCGACAGCTCTCCCTGGAGCTGGAGCAGCGGCTCGGCAAGGAGGCGCGCCCGGTGATCCTCGGCCATGTCCAGCGCGGCGGTACGCCGACGGCGTACGACCGCGTGCTCGCCACCCGCTTCGGCTGGCACGCCGTCGAGGCGGTGCACCGCGGCGAGTTCGGGAACATGACCGCGCTGCGCGGCACCGACATCGTGATGGTGTCGCTGGCGGAGGCGGTGGAGACGCTGAAGACGGTGCCGTCGGAGCGCTACGCCGAGGCGGAGTGCGTCCTGTAATGCGGTACTGATCCCGTAGGGGCCTGAAAGTCCGCCCCCGGTCGCAGCGGCGACCGGGGGCGGTTCTACTCTGGGTGCGGACAGACAGCTGTGGACAGACAGCGCGCAACCCCCACGAACCAGGAGCCGGCGGATGGATCACGGCGGGCACGGTATGACCATGGATCTGCCGCCCTTCACGCTGGGGCGGGGGCTCGAGTGGTCGGCGGACCCGTTCTTCCTGGTCGCCTGCCTGGCCGGGCTCGCGCTGTACGGCTGGGGTGTCGCACGGCTCGTCCGCCGCGGCGACAAGTGGCCCGTGGGACGCACCGTCGCGTATGTCATCGGTGTGCTCACCGTGATGCTGGTCATGTGCACCGAGCTCAACGACTACGGCATGGTCATGTTCAGCGTGCACATGGTGCAGCACATGGTGATCAGCATGCTGTCCCCGATCCTGATCCTGCTCGGCGCGCCGATCACTCTGGCGCTGCGCGCGCTGCCGACCGCGGGCCGCGGCCGCAAGGGGCCCCGCGAACTGCTGCTGATGCTGCTGCACAGCCGCTACATGCGGATCATCACCCACCCGGCGTTCACGATCCCGCTGTTCATCGCAAGCCTGTACGGGCTCTACTTCAGCCCGATCTTCGACTTCCTGATGGGGTCCAAGGCCGGACACATCACGATGATGGTGCACTTCCTCGCCGTCGGCCTGGTGTTCTTCTGGCCGATCATGGGCATCGACCCCGGCCCGCACCGCCCCGGTCACCTGCTGCGGATGCTGGAGCTGTTCGCGGGCATGCCGTTCCACGCGTTCTTCGGCATCGCACTGATGATGGCGTCCTCGCCCATGGTCGGCACCTACCTGCATCCGCCCGCCTCACTCGGCATCGACCCCCTGTCGGACCAGACCGCGGCCGGCGGCATCGCCTGGGCGTTCAGCGAAATCCCCTCCGTGCTGGTGCTCCTGGCCCTGCTCTTCCAGTGGTACGGCTCCGAGCAGCGGCAGGCCAGGCGTAAGGACCGCGCGGCGGACCGGGACGGCGACAAGGAACTCGAGGCGTACAACGCCTACCTGGCATCACTCAACGCACGCGGCCGCTGAGTTCTGCCTCACCGCTCGACGCCGCCGACGTCCGGTGAGCCGGCATCGTCGCCGGCGGGCGGCGGACGCACCGCGGGCGGCTCCTCCTCACCGCCCGGCAGCACTCGCCCGCCCGTGTCCTGCTCGGCGACCGGCGCCACCGGTGCGCCCTCCACCGGCAAGTCGCCGTCCACGAGCACTGCGGCCGTCAGTTCGGCGCCCGTGACGTCGGCATCCACCCCCAGCGGACGGCGGCCCAAGGACCACGACCGCGACGCCGCCCGCCGGGGTAAGGGTGGCCTGTTCGTCGGAACTCTTCCGTCGTGCACACCGTACTCACGCAGAACGGGGCACCATGGGAGAGGACGAACCATGAGGAGGGTGTCGCGATGCCCGGTTCCACGAAGACGATGGGGGTGCTGACCGTCGGTGGGCTCGTTGTGGTGACGGCCTACACGGTGGCGCTCGGCAGCAGCGGCTGGCTGTGGTTCGGCTGGGTCGTCCTCGGATTGATCACCCTCGGCATGGTGGCCACCCGGGACAGCTGACCGTCACTGCCGGGGCAGTCGTCCCGCCGAGTGCACACCCGGCTGGTACTTCGGCAACCGGGCGGTGATCTTCATGCCCGCTCCCACCGCGGTCTCGATGACGAGCCCGTGGTCGTCGCCGTAGACCTGGCGCAGCCGGTCGTCCACGTTCGACAGGCCGATACCGCCCGACGGACCGGCCTCGCCGGCGAGGATGCGGCGCAGCAACTCCGGCTCCATGCCGACGCCGTCGTCCTCGATGACGACCAGAGCCTCGGCGCCCGCGTCCTGCGCGCTGATGCTGATGTGGCGCTTGTCGGTGGTGCCCTCCAGGCCGTGCTTCACGGCGTTCTCCACCAGCGGCTGAAGGCACAGGAACGGCAGCGCCACCGGCAGCACCTCGGGCGCGATCTGGAGGGTGACCGAGAGCCGGTCGCCGAAGCGGGCCCGCACCAGCGCCAGATAGTGGTCGATGGCGTGGAGTTCGTCGGCGAGGGTGGTGAAGTCGCCGTGCCGCCTGAACGAGTAGCGGGTGAAGTCGGCGAACTGCAGCAGGAGTTCACGGGCGCGCTCGGGGTCGGTGCGGACGAACGAGGCGATCACGGCAAGCGAGTTGAAGATGAAGTGCGGGGAGATCTGGGCACGCAGCGCCCTGATCTCCGCCTCGATGAGCCGGGTGCGGGACCGGTCGAGGTCCGCCAGCTCCAGTTGCACGGAGACCCAGCGGGCGACCTCGCCCGCGGCCCGGACGAGGACCGCGGACTCGCGGGGCGCACAGGCCACCAGCGCCCCGTGCACCCGGTCGTCCACCGTGAGCGGGGCGACGACGGCCCAGCGACATGGGCAGTCCGGCTCGGCGCACCGGAGTCGGAAGGCTTCACCGCGGCCGCTCTCCAACGGGCCTCCGAGCCGGTTCAGCACCTCGTCGCGATGGTGCTCCCCCGCGCCGTCCCAGGCCAGCACGGTCTCCCGGTCGGTCAGGCAGAGGGCGTCGGTGCCGAGCAGGGTACGCAGCCGGCGCGCGGACCTGCGGGCCGTCTCCTCGGTGAGCCCGGCGCGCAGGGGCGGCGCCGCGAGGGAGGCGGTGTGCAGGGTCTGGAAGGTGGCGTGCTCGACGGGCGTACCGAGGCCACCGAGGTTCTCGGGGCGCGCGGTGCGCCGCCCCAGCCAGAAACCGGCGGCGAGCAAAGGGAGTACGGCCACGCACAGCCCGGCGAGGAAGCCGCTCACGACTGCACCTCCGCGCGCAGTTCCTCGGGCAGATGGAACCGGGCCAGGATCGCCGCCGTACCGCTGGGCACCCGGCCGGGTGTGGCCAGGGACACGAGCACCATGGTCAGGAACCCGAGCGGCACCGACCACAGCGCGGGCCAGGCGAGCAGGGCGTACAGGGTGCCGGTCCCGGTGCCGGGATAGCCCGCCATCGTCGCCGCCACCGCGACGAACGCCGAACCGCCCCCGATCAGCATGCCCGCCGCCGCCCCCGGCGGGGTCAGCCGCCGCCACCAGATGCCCAGCACGAGCAACGGGCAGAACGACGACGCGGACACCGCGAACGCGAGCCCCACCGCGTCGGCCACCGGAAGCCCGCCCACCAGGACGCTCGCCGCGAGCGGTACCGCCATCGCCAGCAGGGTGCCGAGGCGGAAGTGCCGTACACCCCGCGACGGCAGCACGTCCTGGGTGAGCACCCCGGCCACGGCCATGGTCAGCCCGGAGGCCGTGGACAGGAAGGCGGCGAAGGCACCGCCCGCGATCAGCGCACCCAGCAGATCCGCGCCGATGCCCCCGATCATCCGGTCGGGCAGCAGCAGCACCGCGGCGTCCGCGTCCCCGCTGAGGGTGAGTTCGGGAGCGTAGAGCCGGCCCAGCGCCCCGTAGACGGGCGGCAGCAGGTAGAAGGCGCCGATCAGCGCCAGCACGGCGACGGTGGTGCGGCGGGCCGCGACGCCGTGGGGGCTGGTGTAGAAGCGGACGACGACATGCGGCAACCCCATGGTGCCGAGGAAGGTGGCGAGGATCAGCCCGTATGTGGCGTACAGCGGACGTTCCTCGCGACCGGAGGCCAGCGAGGTCGACATACCCCCGTTGGAGCCACGGTCGGCGACAGGGACGGGGTCGCCCTTGCCGAAGGTCAGCAGGGTGCCGCGCTCGATGCGGTGGGCACCCGTGGCGAGGTGCGCAGGACCCCCGGTGTACCGGCGGCCGTCGACCGTGCCCGTGACGGTGACGTCGAGCGGGCGGGACAGATTCAGCTCCAGGCCGTCGTCGATCCGCACGACCCGATGGTCACGGAGGGCGGGCGGTTCCGCGAAGGCGTCGCGCGGAGCACCGTCCCCCTGCCAGGCCAGCACGAGGAAGAGCGCAGGGACGAGCAGTGCGGTGAGTTTGAGCCAGTACTGGAAGGCCTGGACGAAGGTGATGCTGCGCATGCCGCCGGCCGCGACGGTCGCGACCACCACGATGGCGACGATGACACAGCCCAGCGCGTCGGGCGCGCCGGTGAGCACGGTCAAGGTGAGCCCGGCGCCCTGGAGTTGGGGCAGCAGATAGAGCCAGCCGACGCCGACCACGAAGGCGCCCGCGAGCCTGCGCACGTGCTGCGAGGCCAGGCGCGCCTCGGCGAAGTCGGGGAGCGTGTAGGCGCCCGAGCGACGCAGCGGGGCGGCGACGAACAGGAGCAGGACGAGATAGCCCGCGGTGTAGCCGACCGGGTACCACAGCATGTCGGGGCCCTGGACGAGGACGAGCCCCGCGATGCCCAGGAAGGAGGCGGCGGACAGGTACTCGCCGCTGATCGCGGCCGCGTTGAGCCGAGGCCCCACGGTGCGGGAGGCGACGTAGAAGTCGGAGGTGGTGCGCGAGATGCGCAGACCGAACGCGCCGACGAAGACGGTGGCGAGGACGACGAGGGCGACCGCCGGGATCGAGTAGTTCTGGTTCACGACGGCACCTCAGCGGTCCTCGACGAGACGGACGAAGTCCTTCTCGTTGCGCTCGGCGCGGCGTACGTACCAGCGAGCGAGCAGGACCAGCGGTGGATAGAGGCAGAAGCCCAGTACGGCCCATTCCAGGTCGGCTTTGCGCGTGGTGGCGAAGACCAGGGGCAGGGGGCCCACCAGGAGCACGAGCACCGTGAGGACGACGAGTGCGGCCCTGAGCTGGCTGCGCATCAGCGAGCGGACATAGGTGTGACCGAGGGTGGTCTGCTCGTCGATCTCGGTACGCGGGCGGTAGTACCCGGAGGCCGGGCGGGTGCGCCGGGGCGGCCCGGTGACGACGACGCGGCGCTCGGCGGGGTCCTGGGGCACGTCTCCCCTCACCGTCCCGTGGTCCGGCGCATCAGCAGCTCCCGCAGTTCGCGGGCGTGCCGTCGGCTGACCTGGAGTTCCACGGACTCGACGAGGACGCTCACCGTGCCCGCGTCCAGGCGGAACTCGTCGATGTGGCGCAGCGCCACGAGGTGACTGCGGTGGATGCGGACGAATCCGCGCGAGCGCCAGCGCTCCTCCAGGGTGGACAACGGGATCCGCACGAGATGGCTGCCCTGGGCGGTGTGCAGACGGGCGTAGTCGCCCTGCGCCTCCACATGGGTGATGTCCTCGACGGGCACGAACCGCATCACGCCGCCGAGCTCCACGGATATGTGGTCGGGGTCGGGCTCGTGCAGGGGTATCAGCGGCGCGGTCTCCCGCTGCTGCGCGGCCCGGCGCACGGCCTCGGCGAGCCGCTCCCGGCGTACCGGCTTCAGAACGTAGTCGACGGCCTTGAGGTCGAAGGCCTGTACGGCGAAGCCCTCGTGGGCGGTGACGAACACGACGAGCGGCGGCCGGGCGAAACCGGTCAGCAGTCTGGCCATCTCCAGACCGTCGAGTCCGGGCATATGGATGTCGAGGAAGACGACGTCGACCGCGTCGGGGCCGCCGGGACCCGACTCCAGGGCGCGGTTGATGTGACGCAGAGCCTCGGTCGCGTCGCTCGCACCCTCCACGCTGCCGATCCGCGGATCCGCGCGCAGCAGATACAGGAGTTCCTCCAGAGAGGGGCGTTCGTCGTCGACGGCGAGAGCGCGCAGCATGAACGAGGAGTGTAGGTGGATTCCGTACGCCTGCCCATGTGCGGAGCATGGACGTTCCCGCTGGATACAGTGCCCGCATGAACAGCAGGCCGGCGCCGTTCGACGAGCTCGACCGGAAGATCGTCACCGCACTCGTGGCGAACGCGAGAACCAGTTTCGCCGAGATCGGCGCCGCCGTCGGCCTGTCGTCGACCGCGGTCAAACGCCGCGTCGACCGGCTGCGCGAGACCGGTGTGATCACCGGGTTCACGGCCACGGTGAAGCCGGCGGCACTGGGCTGGCGCACCGAGGCGTACGTGGAGGTGTACTGCGAGGGCGCGGCGCCGCCCCGGCGCCTGGCGGAAGTGGTGCGCAACCACCCGGAGATCGTCGCGGCGATGACCGTGACCGGTGGCGCCGACGCGCTGCTGCACGTACGGGCGCGGGACGTCGAGCACTTCGAGGAGGTGCTGGAGCGCATCCGTACGGAGCCGTTCATCCGGAAGACGATCAGCGTGATGGTCCTGTCCCACCTGCTGCCGGAGAGTCCGGAGGCCGGAGCCAGCCTTGCTGCCCCGGATGGCGCAACAGACATGCGCTGACCAGCTCGAAGACGCAGTATTGCTGCGCGGACGCGCAGTCTTCGTTTCTTGTCGCCCGTCTGCGTCACTTCCTACCTTGGTGCCAACTCTCAGTTCGACACCCCCAGGAAGCGGAGGAACCCCTCTGTGCCCGACATCCGTGTGCCGCGGCGGCGGCGCTTCCTCGTCTGCGAACCCAGACATTTCGCCGTGCAGTACGCGATCAATCCCTGGATGCATCCTGACACCAAGGTCGACGTCGATCTGGCTCAGGAGCAGTGGCTGGCGCTGATGGACACCTACCGTGCCCACGGCCACAGCGTCGACGCGGTGGACCCGGTCGCCGGACTCCCGGACATGGTGTTCGCCGCGAACTCAGCGGTCGTCGTCGACGGCCGCGTCTTCGGATCCCTGTTCCACGCGCCCGAGCGGCGCCCCGAGTCCGTCCACTACGAGACGTGGTTCAAGGCGGCCGGCTTCGACGTCCATCGCCCCGAGTCGGTCTGCGAGGGCGAGGGCGACCTGGTCTGGACGGGACGGTACGTCCTGGCAGGCACCGGATTCCGCACGACCCGTGAGGCGCACCGCGAGGTGCAGGAGTTCTTCGGGCACCCGGTGATCAGCCTGACCCTGGTGGACCCGTACTTCTACCACCTCGACACGGCGCTGTTCGTCCTCGACGACGACAACATCGTGTACTACCCGGAGGCGTTCTCACCCGGCAGCCGCGAGGTGCTCGCCCGGCTGTTCCCGGACGCGGTGCTCGCCACCCGCGACGACGCGATGGCCTTCGGGCTCAACTCCGTCTCCGACGGTCGCCACGTCTTCATCGCGCCGAAGGCGGAGGCGCTGGCCACCCGGCTCGCCGACCACGGCTACGACCCCGTCCCCGTCGACCTCTCCGAGTTCCACAAGGCCGGCGGAGGCATCAAGTGCTGCACCCAGGAGATCCGTCCATGACCGCACCCGCCCGCACGCGTTCGTCCGCCGACCTGATCAGCGCCGAGGAGCCGGTCCTCGCGCACAACTACCACCCGCTGCCCGTGGTCGTGGCCCGCGCCGAGGGCGCCTGGGTGGAGGACGTCGAGGGCCGCCGGTACCTGGACATGCTCGCCGGCTACTCGGCCCTCAACTTCGGGCACCGCAACCCGGTGCTCATCGAGGCGGCGCACCGGCAGCTGGACCGGCTGACCCTCACGTCCCGTGCCTTCCACAACGACCAGCTGGCCGAGTTCGCCGAATCCCTCGCCGCCCTGACCGGCCTGGACATGGTGCTGCCCATGAACACGGGCGCGGAGGCGGTGGAGAGCGCCGTCAAGGTGGCCCGCAAGTGGGCGTACGAGGTCAAGGGCGTGCCGGCCGACCGGGCGACGATCGTGGTCGCGGACGGCAACTTCCACGGCCGTACGACGACGATCGTCAGCTTCTCCACGGACGAGACGGCGCGGTCGGGCTTCGGCCCGTTCACGCCGGGCTTCCGGGTCGTCCCCTACAACGACCTGGCCGCGCTGGAGGCGGCGGTCGACGAGACGACGGCGGCCGTGCTGATCGAGCCCATCCAGGGCGAGGCGGGTGTGATCATCCCGGACGAGGGCTATCTCGCCGGGGTGCGCGACCTCACCCGCCGCGCCGGGTGCCTGTTCGTCGCCGACGAGATCCAGTCCGGCCTCGGCCGCACCGGCCGCACGATGGCCGTGGAGCACGAGGGGGTCGTGCCGGACGTCCTGCTGCTCGGCAAGGCGCTCGGCGGCGGCATCGTGCCGGTGTCCGCGGTGGTGGCGCGCCGGGACGTCCTCGGCGTGCTGCGGCCCGGCGAGCACGGCTCGACGTTCGGCGGCAACCCGCTGGCCGCCGCGGTCGGTTCGGCGGTGGTGGGCCTGCTGGAGACGGGTGAGTACCAGCGCCGGGCCGCCGAGCTGGGCGAGGTGCTGCGGGACGAGCTCGCCGCGCTCGTCGGCAGGGGAGTCGTGGGCTTCCGGTCGCGCGGGCTGTGGGCGGGCGTCGACGTGGACCCCGTCATCGGCACGGGCCGTGAGATCAGCGAGCGGCTGATGCGGGAGGGGATCCTGGTCAAGGACACCCACGGGTCGACGATCCGCCTGGCTCCGCCGCTGACGATCACGGAGGAGGAGCTGCGCTCCGCGCTGCGGACCCTGGAGAAGGCCCTGACGGCCTGACACGACGCGCACCCGGGGGGCCGCCACGCCTGTCCCCCGGGTACCGTCCGTCGGTCATCAGTCCAACAGCCCGCTGAGGTCCCGTACCGCGGCGGGCACACGCGCGTGCCGAGCCCCGGGCGGATCCGGTCCCTCCGCACCAACGAGCCCCAGCCCTCACCGAGCCGGTGTCAGTCCCACAGCCCGGTGAGCTCCAGCGCCTCGGCAGGCGTTCTCGCGCGCCGGACACCAGGCGGTTCCCGCCCGTCCCGGTCCACGAGCCGCCACCCCTCCCCCAGCTGGACCACGGGCACCCCGCCCCGGCGCACGGCCAGGGCCAGCTCGGAGAGCGTGCCCCAGGATCCGCCCACCACGATGACGGCGTCCCCGCTGTGCACGATCACGCTGTTGCGCGCCTGCCCGAGGCCGGTGGCGATCGCGACGCTCAGATCCGGAGCGGCACCGGCGCGATCGGCCCCCGGCAGCACTCCGACCACGAGGCCGTCGCGCGACCGCGCGCCCGCCGCCACCGCGGCCATGACCCCGCCGTGCCCGCCGCAGATCACCGCGGCCCCGCGCTCCGCCAGCAACCGGCCCAGCTCGTAGGCGAGGGCTCGTTCCCGTTCGCCGCACTGCGCCGGCCCGCACACCGCAACCTGCACCGCCATGCAGCCCCACCTCCGGCGCGCACGATACTGGCGAAACCGGCGCCG
Source organism: Streptomyces sp. NPDC046900 (assembly GCF_040644975.1). NCBI lineage: Bacteria > Bacillati > Actinomycetota > Actinomycetes > Kitasatosporales > Streptomycetaceae > Streptomyces > Streptomyces sp. NPDC046900. The sequence goes on from NZ_JBEYXD010000008.1 coordinate 215,051, forward strand.
GGGCCGCAGCCTCGCCGCCCCGGGCCGCCCGGCAGGGCGCCTGGGGGAGCTCCAGGAGGCCTTGAAGGCACTCCACGCGGTCTCTGTACCCGGTGAGCGCCGAGGCACCTCACGGTGGGCCCGGCACCCCGCAGACGCGTCGCGGAGCCGATATGCGGGTGAATACGACGCGTGCCACGCTGATCGAGAGGGGCGGAGAGCTGCGCCCTTCCCTCACCTCATCGAGGAGTGAGCCGACATGACCGACCGGGGACGCGACCCGTACGCGGATGAATCGGGTCACCTCAGGGACATGACCGAGGAGACCCTCGGCGCCCAGGAGCAGGCACGTCAGGAACGCCAGCACCGGCAGGAGCAGCAGCAGCGCGGCCGCCCGACGGACGACGAGAGTGCCCACCCCGAGCAGGGAGACGACGAATATCTGTGATCATCCACCGCGCAGTGTCACTGTCCGTTTCGTGCGGTCCGCCCCTCGCGGACCGCACGAAACGGTTTCGGGGCTCTGTTTTTCCTGTCGATCCGTCAGGAAGGTTCCCATCAGGCCGAGTACAGCCGCACATGGTTCCGGCGGCCCCCGCCTGAGCCTAGACTTGCGCCCCACAACAGGCCGGTTGAGCTGCTGGAACGCGACGGTTGAGCCGATCCGCCGGAGTGAGGAGCGCCCCCTTGTTCTACTACCTGCTCAAATACGTCCTTCTCGGACCGCTGCTCAGGTTGGCCTTCCGGCCGCGCATCGAGGGACTGGAACACGTTCCTGCGGACGGCCCGGCGATCGTCGCCGGCAATCACCTCTCCTTCGCCGACCACTTCTTGATGCCCGCAATTCTCAAGCGGCGCATCACGTTTCTCGCGAAGGCCGAGTACTTCACGGGCCCGGGAATCAAAGGCCGTCTCACCGCAGCGTTCTTCCGAAGCGCAGGACAGATTCCCGTTGATCGCTCCGGCAAAGAGGCCGGGCAAGCCGCGCTCCGAGAAGGTCTCCGCGTGCTGCACAAAGGCGAGTTGCTGGGCATCTACCCGGAAGGCACCCGCTCTCACGACGGCCGCCTCTACAAAGGCAAGGTGGGCGTCGCGGCAATGGCACTCAAGGCCCGGGTCCCGGTGATCCCCTGCGCGATGATCGGCACCTTCGAGGCCCAGCCGCCGGGTCAGGTCGTTCCGCGCATCCACCCGGTGGTGATCCGGTTCGGCAAGCCCCTGGACTTCTCCCGCTACGCCGGCATGGAGAACGAGAAGGCCATCCTGCGCGCGGTCACCGACGAGATCATGTACGCCATCCTGACCCTCTCCGAGCAGGAGTACGTCGACCAGTACGCGGCCGTCGTCAAGGCGCAGGAGTCCGAGGAGAAGGCGGAACGGACCCGCAAACTCCCCCGCCTGCCGCTGAGTTGACGGCGCACGGCGGAACGGGACACGCCCGCCCCACTCGGCGAATGACAGCTACATGTCCGTTTTAATGCGCTAAATACCTAAACGCCGATTAGTCAGTTTTTGGGCGATTAGGGAATTTAACTGCCATTGCTCACTAAAATCCGAGCATGACATGTATTCCCCCCTGCGCGCCACCGGTAATCCCGCAAGGCGGGGTGACGCAATTCACTTACGAAGGCGCTTAGTGCCTTACGGATCTTTTAATTACCCCGAATTCCTGGGGTAAACACGGTGATCGCCATGCAGGACAACTATCCGACTTAGTTGGCAAAGCAATTGTCCTGTTATTTGCGGCGGCTAAGAATGACTCCGCCGCAGCGCACCGCTAAACGAAATGCGGGGCTGTCTGTCGAGGGAACCGGCAGCTGCGGGCAAGTAATCCCCAGAACGAGGTCCGCACCATGCCTATTCCCGCATCCCATCGACGGCCCAGGGCTCGCCGACTCGGGGGTCGCACGACCGTCGTCGGCATGTTCGCCTTGGCCTGCACGGCCCTGCTGAGCACAGTCCAGTCCGCCAGCGCCGCACCCGCCGCCAAGACGCTCGGAACCACCCACACCGTCCAGGACGGCGAAACCCTGTACAGGATCGCCCGGGCCGAGAACGTGCCCGGCGGCTGGCAGGCCCTCGCATCGGCGAACAAGATCTCCAGCCCGTACACCCTGATGGCCGGCCAGGTCCTGACCCTGCCGTCGGACACCAGCCCCTCCGCGCCCACCAAGGCGTCCCCCTCCACCTACACCGTCCAGCCGGGCGACACGCTGTACCGGATCGCCCACAAGTACCAGGTGCCGGGTGGCTGGCAGGCCCTCGCGGACGCCAACGACGTCTACCGCTTCGACCGCCTCGCGATCGGTCAGGTCCTGGTCCTTCCCGACGGCTCGTCCTCGCCCGCCGGGGACACCACCACCACGAAGGCCACCACCACGAAGGCCGCCACCCCGGCCAAGGCCGCCACCACCACGAAGGCCGCCACTCCGGCCAAGGCCACCACCACGAAGGCCGCCACCCCGGCCAAGACCTACGCCAACAACCTGGACGGCTGGATCAAGGAGTCGCTGGACGTCATGGCCCAGCACGGCATTCCGGGGTCCTACAACGGCATCTACCGCAACCTGATGCGTGAGTCCTCCGGCAACCCCAAGGCCATCAACCTGTGGGACTCCAACGCTGCGAAGGGCATCCCCTCCAAGGGCCTGCTCCAGGTGATCGACCCGACCTTCCAGGCCTACCACGTCCCCGGCACCTCGTGGGACATCTACGACCCGGTCGCCAACATCACCGCCGCGTGCAACTACGCGTACCACCGCTACGGCTCGATCGACAACGTCAACGGCCCCTACTAAGGGTTCCCAGGGCCGCTGCAGCGCGTCCAACACCTCCCCGGTGCTCCTGACGGCACCAGGGACGACGAGGGGGCGGCCGGGATTCCGGCCGCCCCCTCGCGTTGCGTTGCCCTGCGGCTACGGCTTCGGGGTGGCGTGCGGAGTGCACGTCACGTCGGCGCCGTCCGTCTTGCCGGTCAGCAGGTACGTGTCGACCCGGCTGTTGATGCACGGGTTGACCAGACCGGTCACGCCGTGGGAGCCCGCGTCCTTCTCGATGATCAGACGGGAGCCCTTGAAACGCTTGTGCAGTTCGACCGCGCCGTCGAACGGCGTCGCGGCGTCACGGGTGGACTGCACGATCAGGACGGTCGGCAGGCCCTTGCCGGTCGTCACGTTCAGCGGGGTCTGCTGCTTGACCGGCCAGGTGGCGCACGGCAGGTTCATCCAGGCGTTCGCCCACGTCATGAACGGGTAGTCCTTGTTGAGCCGGGTGTTGTCCCGGTCCCACTTCTGCCAGCTCGTCGGCCACTTGGCGTCGGTGCACTCGACGGCCGTGTAGACGGCGTTGCCGTTCTCCGACGCGATGTTCCCGGCCGTGTCCGACAGGTCGGGCGCGGCAGCGTCCACGAGGGCCTGGGTGTCACCGGCGACGTACTTGCTGAAGACGGTGGCCACCGGCACCCACGAGGAGTCGTAGTACGGGGCGCTCTGGAAGAAGGAGATCAGCTCGGCCGGGCCCACGACCCCGCCGATGGGGCTCTTCTTCGCGGTGGCCCGCAGCTCGAGCCACTTCGCCTGCACCGCGGCCCGGGTGGTGCCGAGGTGGAAGGCCGCGTCGTTGGCCGCGACCCAGTCCTCCCAGTCCTTCCAGCGGCCCTCGAACGCGACGTCCTGGTCCAGGTTGGCCTGGTACCAGATCTTCTCGCGCGACGGGTTGACCACGCTGTCGACGATCATGCGGCGCAGGTGACCCGGGAAGAGCGTGCCGTAGACGGCGCCGATGTACGTACCGTACGAGACGCCCAGGTAGTTGAGCTTCTTCTCGCCCAGGGCGGCGCGGATGACGTCCAGGTCACGCACCGTGTTGGGCGTGGTCATCTGCTGCAGCATCGCGCGGCCGGTGCGCTCGAGGCACCCCTCCGCGTACTCACCGGCGAGCTTGCGCTGAGCAAGCTTGTCCGCCTCGGAGTCGGGGACCGGGTCCGCCTTGGGAGCCTTCACGAACTCCTGGGGGTCCGCGCAGGAGATGGGCGCCGAGTGGCCGACACCGCGGGGGTCGAAGCCCACGAAGTCGTAGGCCTTCGCCACATTGGCCCAGATCGGGTTCTTGTTGGTCACCCGGGTGGGGAAGCGCAGCCCCGAGCCGCCGGGGCCGCCCGGGTTGTAGACGAGAGCGCCCTGGCGCTCGTCCTTGGTGCCCGTGCTCCCGATACGGTCGACAGCGAGCTTGATCTGCTTGCCGCCCGGGTGGGCGTAGTCGAGTGGAACGGTGACCCAACCGCACTGGATGGGCTTCGCCAGACCCCAGTCGGCCGGGCAGTCCTGCCAGTTGATTCCGGTCTTGGCGGCGCGCGCCGCGGCGATCGCGGCCCCGCGCGCTTCCCGGTCCTGGCCGTGGCGCGTGTCAGCGGTGGCCGACGGTGCCCCCACGGCGCCGGCTATCAGCGTCGCCGTGACGAGCGCCCCCGCGGAACCGAGCGCGGTGACTCGTCTCGTCGGTCTGATTCCCCTCAAGTGGGACCTCCCCGTGCCTTGTTCCGAATTGGTACGGGGATCTTGTCGGCTGTGAGCCACCTGAGAATAGGGGTTGCTTGACTTTCTTTACCAATCCGATAACCGGTACGTCACTCTCCGTTGAGCGGAGAGGTTTCGTCAGCCCAGGTCGCGCAGCGCCTCGTCCAGCACCCGGCGCAGCCGCAGGGCATCGGGCGCAACAGCGGTGACCAGGACGGCGGGTCCGGCCAGGGGGGTGAGCGCGGCGTAGTCGCCGAGCATCCTCGCACCCACGGGAGAGGGGCCGAACTCGGGCCGGACGACGACCAGTTGTCCGAGGGCCCGATGGCCGGCGAGGACGGCCGGCCCGTCCCAACCGCCGGGGGCGCCCGGGCCGCACGACACCTCCTGGTCGAGCAGCGGCCGTCCGTCCAGCCGTACGGTGAGACGGCTGGTGAGCCGGCCGGGTTCCTCACCGAAGCGCCCGAGGACCTGTTCCTCCCGGTGGACGAGCCGGGCGCCCGCCGCGAGGTCGATGCGTGAGGAGACGCGCAGGTCACTGCCTCGCGCCGAGATCAACTGTTCCGGCAGCCAGCGCAGTTCGGCTCCGGCGGCCACGTCCAGCCGGACGTCGTAGCGGGCCTCGCCCTTCGCCTGCCCGGGCAGCGCGAGGGTGGCGGCGGCCGATCCCACCTCGAGCCGGGCGCCGCTCGCCACCTCGGCCAGGACCGTGAAGTGGTCGCCGCCGAGTGGCCCGCTCATCGCGCCGACGAGCAGCACGCGCGCCCCGTCACCGCTCGCCCGGGTGCGGCGCAGCGCCAGCGGGCCTTGGCCCGCCAGCACCGGCAGGGACGTACCGCCCCGGCCGTCGTCCTGGGCCACGATCCGCGCGGTGGCCCGCACCCCCGTGGTCACGCCGTCCACGCGGCGAGTCGCGTCCGCACCCACGCGGCGACACTCCCGACGCCCTCCTCGGCCCGCAGCGACTGGAAGACGACGGGCAGCCCCGCCCGCTGCGCCTTCGCGTCGGCGGCCATCCGGGCGAGATCGGAGCCGACGTACGGCGCGAGGTCGGTCTTGTTGACGACGAGCAGATCGGCGGTGGTGACACCGGGACCGCCCTTGCGCGGGATGTCGTCCCCGCCAGCGACGTCGATGACGAAGATCTGGGCGTCGACGAGTCCTTTGGAGAACGTGGCCGTGAGGTTGTCGCCACCGGACTCCACGAGAACGAGATCGAGCGGCCCGACCGTGTACTCCAGGTCCTCCACGGCTTCGAGATTTGCGGAGATGTCGTCCCGGATGGCGGTGTGCGGGCAGGCTCCCGTCTCGACGGCGGTGATCCGCTCGGGCGGCAGTACGGCCTCGCGCAGCAGGAACTCGGCGTCCTCACGGGTGTAGATGTCGTTGGTGACGACGGCGAGCGACAACTCGTCCCGCAGGGCCCGGCAGAGCGCGGCCACGGTGGCGGTCTTGCCGGACCCGACGGGGCCGCCGAGCCCGATCCGCAGGGCACGGCGGGAGCCGTCGGGGCGGTGGGCGTCGGCGCTGAAGGCGGCGGGGCCCTCGTGGGTGTGGTCGAGATGCATGCTACGGCTCCAGATCGGTCCGCCGGTGGTCGCCGGCGCGGGCGGTGATCAAGGACGAGGCCGTTCAGGCCGAACCGGGGGCTGAAAGCCCCCGGGGACGGAAGGACAGGGGCGGCGCGGCGGATCCCTCCTACGACGCGAACAGACGCACGGGCCAGGCGGCATGCGCCTCCGCACCGATCTCCAGCAGCGGAGCTGAGGCCGCGGGCAGAGCGTCGGTCCCGTCGTCGAGCACCCTGCTCGCCGCCAGGACCGCCCGGTCGGCCAACCGGTCCGTCTCCGGCGCCAGGCGGGCCAGCACGGCCGTCGCGGCGAAGGGGTCCAGACTCAGCAGCCGCACCGTCGCGGTCGCCGGCCCGCTGACGCTCTCGTAGGCCGCGCAGTGCGCCGCGTCCTGCGGCCCGAGCCCCGCGGCCCGGGCGGCGAGCCCCAGCACGACCGGCTGGTGCGTCCCCTTGGGAAACTCCCGTGCCATCGCGTTGAGTTCGGCGGAGGGCCAGGCCGCCCGGGCCGCTCGCATCAACTGCCGGCCGAGTCTGCGCGCGGCGAGGCGCAGCGCGGGCGACGGGGTACGGGCGTCCGCGGCGGCGTCCAGCACGGCCGGGTCCACGCCGAGCGCGGCGGCCGCCGCGAGCGAGGCGGACACCAGCCCCGCCGTGTGCAGCCGCCCGCGGCAGAACTCCTCCAGGGTCGCGGCCCCGGTGATCCGCCCCGCGTGCACAGCCGCCTCGGCCCCGCCGGAGTGCGCGTGCCCTCCGGCGGGGAAGCGGCCGTCGGCCAGTACGAGAAGCGCTGCGCGGGACATCAGAAGAGGAAGTAACGCTGGGCCATGGGAAGTTCGGCGGCAGGTGTCGCCTCGACCAGCTCCCCGTCGATATGGACGGCGAAGCTGTCGGGGTCGACCCGCACCCGTGGACGGGCGTCGTTCTCCCGCATGTCCGCCTTGGTGACACCGCGCGTGGACTCGATGGCCACGAACCGCTTCCCCAGTGAGAGCCGCTCCGGCAGACCGTCCTCGATCGCGAGCGGGGCCGCGAAGTTGACGGAGTTCGCCGCCGGTGCTCGCCCGATCGCCCCGAACATCGGCCGCGGCAGGATCGGCTGCGGGGTCGGGATGGACGCGTTGGCGTCGCCCATCTGCGCATAGGCGATCTGTCCGCCCTTGATCACCAAGTGCGGCTTGACCCCGAAGAACGCGGGCTCCCACAGCACGAGGTCGGCGAGCTTCCCGGTCTCGACGGAGCCGATCTCATGGGCGAGGCCCTGGGCCAGCGCCGGATTGATCGTGTATTTGGCGACATAGCGACGTACCCGGTGGTTGTCGGCGCGGCCGTCACCGGGCAATGCGCCCCGCCGCCGCTTCATCACATGTGCGGTCTGCCAGGTCCGGATGACGACCTCGCCGACCCGGCCCATGGCCTGGGAGTCGGAGGAGATGATCGAGATCGCGCCCAGATCGTGAAGTATGTCCTCCGCGCCGATCGTGGACGGCCTGATCCTCGACTCGGCGAACGCCAGGTCCTCCGGAACGGCCGGGTTCAGATGGTGGCAGACCATCAGCATGTCGAGGTGTTCCTCGGCCGTGTTGACGGTTAAGGGCCTGGTGGGGTTGGTGGAACTGGGCAGGACGTACGGCTCGGACACCACGGTCATGATGTCCGGCGCGTGCCCGCCGCCGGCGCCCTCGGTGTGGTACGCGTGGATGCCGCGGCCGTCGATCGCGGCGAGCGTGTCGCCCACGAAACCGGCTTCGTTGAGCGTGTCCGTGTGGATGGCGATCTGGATGCCGGTCCGGTCGGCGACGGTGAGGGCCGTGTCGATGACGGCGGGCGTGGAGCCCCAGTCCTCGTGCAGCTTCAGACCGAGTGCGCCGCCGCGGATCTGGGAGAGCATCGCGTCCTGGGAGACCGTGTTGCCCTTGCCGAGGAGCCCGAAGTTGACCGGGTACTGCTCCATCGCCTCGAACATCCGCGCCAGGTGCCAGGGGCCGGGCGTGACGGTGGTCGCCTTGGATCCCTCGGCCGGTCCGGTGCCGCCGCCGATCAGCGTGGTGATGCCCGAGGCGAGCGCCTCGTCGGCGATCTGCGGGCAGATGAAGTGGACGTGCGCGTCGATGGCGCCGGCGGTGACGATCCGGCCGTTGCCCGCGATGATCTCGGTCTCGGGGCCGATCACCAGATCCGGGTGGACGCCGTCCATCGTGTCCGGGTTGCCGGCCTTGCCGATCGCGCTGATCCGGCCGTCGCGGATGCCGACGTCGGCCTTGACGATGCCCCAGTGGTCGATGACGACGACACCGGTGATCACGGTGTCGGGGGTTCCGTCGGCGCGCGTGGCCCGTGACTGGCCCATGGATTCGCGGATGACCTTGCCACCGCCGAAGACGGCCTCGTCACCGGCGAGTCCGGGCCCGCCGCAGCGGTCCTCCTCGATCTCGACGAGCAGATCGGTGTCGGCGAGCCGGATGCGGTCCCCGGTGGTCGGTCCGAACAGGTCGGCGTACGCGGCGCGCGCGATCTCAGGCATCGAGGGCGCCTCCGGTCTCCCCGCGCAGTCCGGGCACGATACGGGCCCCGGCGAGCGGCACGAGTTCCACGTCCACGGGGATGCCGGGCTCGAAGCGCACGGCGGTGCCGGCGGCGATGTTCAGGCGTTTGCCGTGCGCGGCCGCGCGGTCGAAGCGCAGCCCGGGGTTCGCCTCGGCGAAGTGGTAGTGGGAGCCGACCTGGACGGGCCGGTCGGCGGCGTTGAGCACGGTCAGCGGGGTGACCTCGCGACCCTCGTTGAAGACGACCGGGTCGCCCGCGAACAGGATCTCTCCGGGAATCATGCGGCTCCCCGTCAGACGATCGGGTCGTGGACGGTGACGAGCTTGGTGCCGTCCGGGAAGGTCGCCTCGACCTGGACGTCGTGGATCAGCTCGGGGATGCCCTCCATCACGTCGTCCCGGGTGAGCAGTGTGCGCCCGGAGGCCATCAGCTCGGCCACCGCCCGGCCGTCACGCGCGCCTTCGAGGATGTGCGACGTGATGAGCGCGACCGCCTCCGGGTGGTTCAGCCTGAGTCCGCGGGCCCTTCGCTTCCCGGCCACGTCGGCAGCGACGTGGATGAGCAGCCTCTCTTGCTCGTGCGGGGTCAGTTGCACGTCCCACCTCACAGTCCTCGCTCCGGACCGTGCGGGGCCCGGTTGCCGCGGCCACAGGGAAAAGTCCCTGATGGTGTGGTGGGGCAGGCTAGTTGGACCGGGTTTCGCCCACGTTAACCGAGCTGTGATCCGGCCGTGCCGCAGAGTGCGGCTGCCGCAGCCTGATCAGCGCATGGCCCTCGCGGTCCACGCTTCGTTCCGGCGCTCGGCCACCGCGTCGGGATGGGATACGGGCTGACGGCCGCGTCCGGCGGCCGTCAGGACGCGTCGGACCCCCGGTGCTCGGCCGTGATGCCGAAGCGGCGGGGCTCCCGCGGGGCCGAGGAGACGTCGCGGACGCTGGAGACCGAGCTGATCACCTGCTCTTCGGCTGCATCCAGCTCGGCGAGCCGTTCGAGGTCAGCGGCGGAGACCAGGGCGACGAGAGGCTTTCCGTGCCGCGTCACGACGACCCGCTCGCCGCCGTACACCACGCGGTTGATCAGATCGGCCAGCTCAGCCCTGGCTTGCGTCACCGGAATCTCGTAGGCCATGTGTTCCAGCTTAGACCGAGGGCCTGACGGTCCTCTTCGAACGAAAGATCCGCCACTGGTCCCCTCGTTTTTCGCTCTCAGCATGCTCACCTCCAGACCCAGCGTACGTCCTGTACATTTTGTACGGAAGCCGATTCCGAGGAGGCGCGTGCCATGAACCGACCGTCCGCCCGCTATGTCCTGCCGGAGTTCACCGAACGCACCGGCTACGGGCAGCGGACCCTCGACCCGTACTCCAAACTGCTGGACGAGCGGATCATCTTTCTGGGAACGCCCATCGACGACACCTCGGCCAATGACGTGATGGCGCAGTTCATGCATCTCGAGTACCTGGATCCGGACCGGGACATCTCGCTGTACATCAACTCCCCCGGCGGATCGTTCAGCGCGATGACGGCCGTCTACGACACGATCCAGTACGTCGGCTGCGATGTGGAGACGATCTGTCTCGGCCAGGCGGCGTCCGCCGCGGCCGTTCTGCTCGCCGCGGGCACGCCGGGCAAGCGGTTCGCGCTGCCGGGCGCACGCGTACTGATCCACCAGCCGTCCCTGCCGGAGCCCATCCAGGGACAGGCCACCGATCTGGCCATCCAGGCCGAGGAGCTCATCCGCACGCGCAGGCGGCTGGAGGAGATGCTCGCGCGGCACACCGGGCAGAGTCCCGAGCGGATCGCAGCCGACATCGAGCGGGACAAGATCCTCGACGCCCCGGCTGCGGTGGAGTACGGGCTGGTCGATCGCATCATCCCGAGCCGCAAGGCGTCGCGCACCGCGCCCGGCGCGAGGTGAGCCGTCGATGCTGCCGCCCGAACTGCCTCCGCTGCCCCCGCTGACCCGTGCGGAAGCCGAACTGATCGACCGTTACCTCGACGTGGTCGACCTCGTCGGCCGCATCAACCCCGCGCACTCCGGGGACACCTACGGCTCACTGCGCGCCGCCCAGGCCCTGGTCGGCAAAGCGGTGGCCCTGCGCGAGGCCCTGGCGCTGATGCACCAGCGCGGGGAGAGCGAACTGCACGGCCGCACGCTCGCCCGGGCGCTGCGCGTCCTGGACGGCGAACGCCGCGCGGCCCGTGTCACGGTGCCTCCCGGACCGGACGACTGAGCTGATGGATCGGTGCGGATGCGGGGCCGGCCTGAGCGACGGCTCCGCCGTCCTCCACCGCCGCGCGGGACGGCTGGCTGACGGGTAGTGACTGGTGCGCGGGGGCGGGGCAGTTGACTGGACGGTCGCCGCGCACCGCGCATCGGGCGGCGACCCCTACCCCTTTACCGCGGCTCAAACGCGCCGAACGGGTTACCCACACTCGGAGTAGACGTCCATGATCCCAAGGGCCCGCGAGGCATGCGCAACGCGCTTGCCCTTGGGCCAGGATGAGGTGTTCCACCGCAGGTCCGGGCCTCGTCCCACCCCTCAACGCGGCCCGAACAAAGGGCTGTCCAGCCGAACGGGTGAGTGGTGAGTAATGCCACAAACCACCGGTTCCATTGTGTTTTTTGGACACTCGTGAGTGAAGATCCCTTGCTGACGACAAGCCCCCGCCACCACGGCGGGGCGGTCCGGGCGGACGCCGAATCCTGCCGCCGCCCGGATGACGGGTCGACAGAAATGGATCGGCAGGAGTGGAGGACCCAGCAAGGCGGGCCGCCGGAGAGATCCGGGCGGTCCTTGGGGTGAAGCCGCGTGAGCGGCCGGGCTACTTCGCCAGCCCGAATCCGACAGGACATCCTTCACAGGCGGCTGACGAAGGGTTGCGCATGACTGCGCTCAATCGTGTCCCGTCGCTGCTGACCCGGGCCGGCACGGCCTCGGCTCTCACTCTCGCCGCCGTCGGCGGCAGCATCGTGGCCCCCGGCCTCGCAACCGACGCCGCCGCCGCGGCTCCGGCTACCAAGGCGCTGCAGATCGCGGCGTCCAAGAAGGGATCGCCGTACCAGTACGGTGCCACCGGCCCGCGCCGCTTCGACTGCTCGGGGCTCACGGTGTACGCGTTCAACAAGGCCGGCAAGAAGCTGCCCCGCACCGCCGCGGCACAGTACAACAAGACGCGCCACATCTCCGCGTCGCACCGCAGGGCGGGAGACCTGGTGTTCTTCCACTGGGGCCGCAGCGTCTACCACGTCGGCATCTACGCCGGGAAGGGAAGGATCTGGCACTCCCCGAGGACCGGGGACGTAGTGAGGCTCCAGAAGATCTGGACGAAGAGCGTGTGGTACGGACGGGTCAGCTGATTCGACCTGCGGGGTGGCGGCACGGCGCGCCGCCACCCCGCCGGGGCGTGCGCCGGGTCGAATCGGTTACTTGTTCACCATGGCCGACCCACTACCTCACCAGGATCGGAACGAGACACCCCTGGAGCGCGCCGACCGCAACTTCTCCGAGTTGCTTCAGGAGCTGCGGGTCACCCAGACCGGGGTGCAGATCCTCTTCGCGTTCCTGCTGACCCTCGCCTTCACCTCGCGCTTCCCGTCCCTCGACACGGTCCAGCGCATCACGTACGTCACCACCCTCCTGCTGGCCGTGTTGGCCGCAGCCCTGTTCACCTCGCCCGCGGCGCTGCACCGCACCCTCTTCCAGCAGCGTGTGAAGCCCTCCGTGGTGCGGATCTCGTCCCGCCTCGCCGCGCTCGGGCTTGTGGTCCTGACGCTGGCGTTCACCGGGTCGGTGCTGCTGGTGGTGGACGTGGCCATGGGTCGCATCGCCGGTATCGCCGCCAGTGCGAGCACCTTCCTGGTCTACGTCGGCCTGTGGCGTGTCATGCCGCGGATGGTCCAGCGCACGATCACCGATCACCGGACGACGGACCAGGCGGACGGCCGGGACACCCCCGGGCCCTCTCGCTGACGTGCGGCCGCCGGTCCCGCCCGGGGCGACGAGACGACACGGCGCCGAGTGCGCCGGCCGGGTCTCAGGGGCCCTGCTGGCCGCCCGCCGCGACCGGCTCCACGGGTGCGGCCCACGGCAGTTCGATCGCGACCGTCTTGCCGCCCTCGCGGGTGGGCCGCACGCTCAGCTTGCCGCCGTACTCCGCGGCGAGCCAGCGGATGATCACCATTCCGCGGCCGTTGTCCTGTTGCACGGCCGCGGGCAGGCGTTTGGGGAAACGCGGGTGGCTGTCGGTGACGGCGATGCGCAATAACTCGTCCCGGTCGAGGACGACGTCCACCGTGAACGTGGGTGACTGCCCCAGGGTGTGCTGGACGGCGTTCGTGGCGAGTTCGGACACGATCAGCCGTACGGTGTCGGCGACTTCGGCGTCGCCCGGCAGTCCCCATTCGATGAGAATGTCGGAGACATATTTCCGGGCGGCGGAGACCGAGGCGGGATCGCTCGGCAGAGTGACGGATGCTTCCTGATGATCTGCCATGGCGACGTCGTCCCTTTCCCACGGGACCGGAGTCCGACACGAGGGGTTGGTTCGAGTAACGGTTCCGGACTTGGTGCTGCTCGCCAGCCTGCCATCACCTGGCCCCTGTCGGGTGCGATCCCCCGAGATATGCATATATCTGTCGCCCAAAGCGGTGAACTCTCCGACGACCGACCGTATTTGGGCGACCCCGGGGCTCATCCTCTACCGTCGCCGTGAAAACCGCGCGCCATGCGGAGGGAGTCGGCCATGCAGTACGGACCAGCGGTGCGCCGCCGCAAACTCGGCGCCGAATTGCGCGACCTGCGCGCCCGGACGAGGCTCACGAGCGGTGAGGCAGCCGCCCTGGTCGGCTGGCACCAGTCCAAGGTGAGCCGGATCGAGACGGGTGCCAGCGGGGTCAAACCGGCCGACGTGGGCCGGCTGCTGGACGCGTACGGTGTCGAGGAGCCCGAGCTGCGGGAGCTGCTGCTCATGCTCGCGGGCTCGGAGGACGGCGGCGGGCGGCAGAACTGGTGGAACGCCTACCGCGGGGTGTTGCCGCCGACCTACCGCGATTTCATCAGCCTGGAGTCACAGGCGAGCGGGATACGCACGCTGGAGACCTCCGTGGTGCCGGGGCTGCTCCAGACGCCCGAGTACGCCCGGGCCGTGACCTGGGCCGCCGTCGGCGGCCTGGAGGACGACAAGCTGGACGCCCTGGTGGAGGTGCGGCTGGCCCGGCAGGACGTGCTGCGCGCCGATCCGCCGCTGAGCCTGTGGGCGGTTCTGGACGAGGCGGTGCTGCACCGGGAGGTCGGGGGTCCGAAGGTCATGGCGCGCCAGCTGCAACGGCTCCTGGACGCGGCCAGACTGCCCCAGGTCCGGCTCCAGGTCCTGCCGTTCGCCGCCGGGGCGCATATCGGCGTTACCGGACCTTTCGTTATCTTCTCATTTCCGAGCAGATCTGATCTGGATGTAGTTGTTCTCGACCACTTGACGAGTAGCCTCTACCTGGAGCGGAAAGAAGACCTCCAGGCCTACAGCGAGGCCTTCAACTCCCTTCGGATCCACGCCCTTTCCCCCGAGGACACGTTGGATTACATCGCCGCGTTGGCCGGCGACGCATAAGGAGTCACCATGTCAGCACTGCCTCGACACATCCCTTCCAGCACCTTGCTGCACGGAGTGCGGTGGCTGCGCAGCAGTCGCAGCACGGGAATGAACAACTGCGTCGAGACCGCTCTGCCCGGCCCCGGACGCTGGTCCGGCCTGGTGGCCGTGCGCGACTCGAAGAACGTGAGCGGACCCGCCCTGGTCTTCGGCCCCGACGCCTGGAAGGAGTTCCTGACCGAACTGAGGTGATCACGTTCCTGCGACTCGGTAGCAAATCGGCCAATTTCGAACCGCTTTCCGAGTCACTTCCGTAGCAATTCCTCCCCCACTCTCTTCGTACGAGCTCGTAGGCATCACCCGTACGGCGCGCGAGGCACGGCCGTTTCGCCGACTCACGGTCGCGTTTCGCCGATCACCCCCACGGCGTGCTCGATCTGACCGTCGGTGAGGTCGGCACGAGCGGTCAGCCGCAGCCGTGAGATGCCGTCGGGCACCGAGGGCGGACGGAAGCAGCCGACGGCGACCCCCGCCGCCCGGCACCCGGCCGCCCACTGTACGGCCAGTTCGGGGGAGGCTGCCCGCACGGAGACCACGGCGGCGTCCGGACGCACCGCCTCATGGCCCTTCTCGGTCTCGTCCGGTGTCAGCGTCGAGACGGTGATCCGCATACCGGGCGGCGCGCTCATCCGGTAGCGGGCGCCGGGGGCGACGGCCCATCC
>NZ_JBEYXD010000009.1:0-214153 GCF_040644975.1 Streptomyces sp. NPDC046900
TCTGCGGTGAGGACGGTCGCAGAACACTGAGCACATGCGCCGGACTCTCACCCGGCACAAGCCGCACATAATTGGTCCTGCCCCAGTGGTAGGTGGCACCGGTGAGCTCATCACGCACCGGCACGCTCTCGTGCCAGTCCAGGCCGAGTCGCGGCATGTCCAACGAAACCGTCGCCTCCTGGGTGTGGTGCGGATCCAGGTTGACCACCACCACAACCGTGTTCGAACCCGCACGCTTCGAGTAGACGATCACCTCGTCCTTGTCCGCATGATGAAAGTGCAGGTCGCGCAGCTGCCGCAGCGCCGGATGAGCCCGCCTCACCCGGTTCAGCCGCGTGATCAGCGGTGTGATGGTGCGGCCCTCGCGCTCGGCCGCCTCCCAGTCCCTGGGCCGCAACTGGTACTTCTCCGAGTCCAGATACTCCTCGCTGCCCTCGCGCAGTGGCACGTTCTCACACAGCTCGAACCCCGAGTACATCCCCCACGTCGGCGACAGCGTCGCCGCCAGCACCGCCCGCACCTCGAACGCCGGCCGCCCCCCGTGCTGCAGATACGCGTGCAGAATGTCCGGAGTGTTCACGAACAGGTTCGGCCGCATGTACGCCGCCGCCTCACCCGACAACTCGCTCAGATACTCCGTCAGTTCCTGCTTCGTGTTCCGCCAGGTGAAATACGTGTACGACTGCTGGAAACCGGCCCTGGCCAGCGTGTGCATCATCGCCGGCCGCGTGAACGCCTCCGCCAGGAAGATCACATCCGGATCCGTGCCGTTGACCTCCCCGATCACCCGCTCCCAGAACACCACCGGCTTGGTGTGCGGATTGTCCACCCGGAAGATCCGCACCCCCAGCCCCATCCAGAACCGCAGGACCCGCAGCGTCTCCGCCACCAGACCCTCAAGGTCCCCATCGAAATAGACCGGATAGATGTCCTGATACTTCTTCGGCGGGTTCTCCGCATACGCGATCGACCCGTCCACCCGCTGCCGGAACCACTCCGGATGCTTGCCCACCCACGGATGATCCGGCGAACACTGCAACGCGAAATCCAGCGCCACCTCAAGCCCCAGGGACCGCGCCCGCTCAACGAACCATGCGAAGTCCTCCACCGTCCCCAGCTCCGGGTGCACCGCATCGTGCCCGCCCTCCGGCGACCCGATCGCCCACGGCACCCCCACATCCCCCGCACCCGCCGACAACGTGTTGTTCGGCCCCTTGCGGAACGTCGTCCCGATCGGATGCACCGGCGGCAGATACACCACGTCGAAGCCCATGTCCGCGATCACCGGCAACCGCCGCGCCGCCGACCGGAACGTGCCGTGCGCACACTCCGCCGTCCCCTCCGACCGCGGGAAGAACTCGTACCACGACCCGAACAACGCCCGCTCCCGCTCCACCACCAACGGCAACGCCTCCGAGGACGTCACCAACTCCCGCAACGGAAACCGGCCCAACACCCCCTCCACCTCGGGCGTCAACGCCGCCGCCAGACGGGACGAGGCAGGACGTCCGGTGTCGCGCAGGGCGTCCACCGCGGCGAGGAGCACGTCCCGCCCGGCCTCGCCGTCCGGGACGCCGGCGGCCGCGCGCTCGTAGTGCCGTGCGCCTTCCTCCAGGACCAGTTCGGTGTCGATCCCGGCCGGGATCTTGATCTCCGCGTGGTGCCGCCAAGTGGCGACCGGATCGCCCCATCCCTCCACGGCGTAGGTCCAACGGCCCTCGCTCGCCACGGAGACGGTGGCGCCCCAGCGGTCGGTGCCGGGGGCGAGCTCACGCATCGGCGTCCAGGGACCGGGGCGCCCCTGCGGGTCCGTGAGCACGACGTCGGCGGCGACGGCGTCGTGGCCCTCGCGGAAGACCGTCGCGGAGATCTCGAACTCCTCGCCCACCACCGCCTTCGCCGGGCGGCGGCCCTGGAGGACGAGGGGGCGTACGTCCAGCACGGGGATCCGTCCCACAGCGGGACCGGCTTGCGGGGTCGGGGTGGGACTCGGGCCCGCGGAGGGTGTCCGCGGAGCGGAGGGCACGGTGTCGGTCTGCTGTGTCGAGGATGAACCGGTTGCCGGGGATTCCGGCGAGTGGTGCGTCGGGGGCATGACCGCTCCTGTCCGCGTCAACGTCGGTGGCGGATGAGGGTGCCGGAAGGCGAGGTACCGGAGGAGCCTTCCACCCTGCGGGGGTGGGCATTCCGGCACTTTCTTAACTACTCACGCGTATGTCTACCTTCAAGACCGGCCGCATCCGTAACAGCGAGAAAATGTCCGGTCCCGCCTGCTGGAGGGGCGAGGCCGGCAACGTTACGCGTGTCCGGTTAATTCTTGTTTACGCGTGCCCGGTCGGGCGCGGTCAAGGATTGTCCACTTGCGTCGGCCTGTTCGGTGATCGGGCGCCGGTGCCCTTGACCGTGCCGGAGACCGCACGCTCATGAGCGCCCGGCTCACCAGCGCCGCGGGAGCCCGGCAGCGGCCGGCGGGACGGAGTGCGAAGGCGCCCGCGACGTGCGCGGTCGTCATCGACGAGTCGGCACCGTCGGGCAGAAGTTCACCCGGATCGGGGCTTCCTGTCGCGGCCGGTACGCCCGTGGGAGGGCTTTCGTGTGAGGTGAGGCCGCCCGTCGACCGGGAGGGCGGAACCGGTCATATCAGCCCTCCTCGGCATGTAAAGGTTGCGTTGTTTTTTTGGACCGCTCGCGCAGGAGCCGGCGAGGGGGAGCGGCCGGGCGATCGCGGCCCGTCCGGCGCGTGAGGACCGGGCCGTTCGGGCCCGAGCGGGGTTCCGGAGCGCCGCTTCCGGGGTCCGTTCACCGCGACCGCGGCTGCCTGCGAACCCCTCGGGAAGCGAAACGCGCCCTTGCCGCGCGGCGTACCGTCGGGGGTGACACTCCGCGTACGTCCCCCGTGAAGGTGGAACTCGTGAAGGCCATCCGCAGGTTCACCGTACGTCCCGTCCTCCCCGAAGCCCTTCACCCGCTGAGCGATCTGGCGCGCAATCTGCGCTGGTCGTGGCATGCGGAGACCCGTGACCTCTTCCAGTCCGTCGACCCCGAGCGATGGGCGTCCTCCGGCGGCGACCCGGTGCGGCTGCTGGGGAGCGTGCCTCCCGCCCGGCTCGCGGTGCTCGCCGAGGACCGTCGCTTCCTGCGCCGTCTCGCCGCGGCCACCGACGATCTGGCCGACTATGTGACCGGCGACCGCTGGTACCAGTCCCGCGCGTCCGGCTCCGATCTCCCCGCCGCCGTCGCCTACTTCTCGCCCGAGTTCGGCATCACGGCGGCGCTGCCCCAGTACTCCGGCGGCCTCGGCATCCTCGCCGGCGACCATCTGAAGGCGGCCAGCGACCTCGGCGTCCCGCTGATCGGCGTCGGACTGCTGTACCGGCACGGCTACTTCCGGCAGACCCTCTCGCGGGACGGCTGGCAACAGGAGCACTATCCGGTGCTCGACCCGAACGAACTGCCCGTGGTGCCCCTGCGCGAGCCCGACGGCACCCCCGCCCAGGTCTCGCTCGGCCTGCCCGGCGGCCGACGGCTGCAGGCCCGTATCTGGCTCGCACAGGTGGGCCGGGTACCGCTGCTGATGCTCGACTCGGACGTGGAGGAGAACGCCCTCGGCGAGCGGGGCGTCACCGACCGGCTGTACGGCGGCGGCAGCGAGCACCGGCTGCTCCAGGAGATGCTGCTGGGCATCGGCGGGGTACGCGCGGTGCGCACGTACTGCCGGCTGACCGGGCACCCCGAGCCCGAGGTGTTCCACACCAACGAGGGCCACGCCGGCTTCCTCGGCCTGGAGCGGATCGCCGAGCTGTCCGACGCCGGCCTCGACTTCGACTCGGCCCTGGAGGCGGTGCGGGCAGGAACGGTCTTCACCACCCACACACCCGTCCCGGCCGGCATCGACCGCTTCGACCGGGAACTGGTGGCCCGGCACTTCGGACCCGGCGCGGAACTCGAGCGGATCGAGGTGGGGCGGATCCTGCGGCTCGGGATGGAGACGTACCCGGGCGGCGAGCCGAACCTGTTCAACATGGCCGTGATGGGCCTGAGGCTGGGCCAGCGTGCCAACGGCGTCTCCCTGCTGCACGGCAATGTCAGCCGGCAGATGTTCTCGGGCCTCTGGCCGGGATTCGACGCGGACGAGGTGCCGATCACGTCCGTGACCAACGGGGTGCACGCGCCGACCTGGGTGGCGCCGGAGGTGTTCCGGCTCGGGGCGCGGCAGATCGGCGCCGAACGCACCGAGGACGCCATGACGGTGGGCGGTTCCGAACGCTGGGACGCGATCGCGGAGATCGCCGGCCAGGAGATCTGGGACCTGCGCCGGGTGCTGCGCGAGCAGCTGGTGCTGGAGGTGCGGGAGCGGCTGTACGCCTCCTGGCGGCAGCGCGGCGCCGGGACGGCCGAACTCGGCTGGATCGACGGAGTGCTGGACCCCGACGTGCTGACGATCGGCTTCGCCCGCCGGGTGCCGTCGTACAAGCGCCTGACACTGATGCTGCGCGACCGGGACCGGCTGATGGAGCTGCTGCTGCATCCGGAGCGCCCTGTCCAGATCGTGGTGGCCGGCAAGGCGCACCCGGCGGACGACGGCGGGAAGCGACTGATCCAGGAGCTGGTCCGGTTCGCGGACGACCCTCGTGTGCGCCACCGCATCGTCTTCCTGCCCGACTACGGTATGGCGATGGCGCAGAAGCTCTACCCCGGCTGCGACGTCTGGCTGAACAACCCTCTGCGCCCGCTGGAGGCCTGCGGGACGAGCGGTATGAAGGCGGCACTCAACGGCTGCCTCAACCTCTCCGTCCTGGACGGCTGGTGGGACGAGTGGTACCAGCCGGACTTCGGCTGGGCGATCCCCACCGCCGACGGCGTGGGAACGGACGAGGACCGGCGCGACGACCTGGAGGCGGCGGCGCTGTACGACCTGCTGGAGCAGCGGGTGGCGCCGCGCTTCTACGAGCGGGGCCGGGGCGGGCTGCCGGACCGCTGGATCGAGATGGTCCGCCAGACCCTCATGAACCTGGGGCCGAAGGTGCTCGCCGGGCGGATGGTGCGCGAGTACGTGGAGCGCCTGTACACCCCGGCGGCCCATGCGCACCGGGCGATGACGGCGGACGCGGCCCGGGAGCTGGCGGGCTGGAAGGCGCGGGTCCGGGCGGCCTGGCCGGGTGTGACGGTCGACCATGTGGAGACCTCGGCCGCGACGGCGACGGCGGAACTGGGCACGACGCTCTCGCTGCGCGTCCGAGTCGGTCTCGGCGACCTGGGGCCCGACGACGTGGAGGTCCAGGCGGTCTCGGGGCGCGTCGACACGGACGACCGCCTCGAGGACGCGACGGCGACGGCGCTGAAACCGGCGGAGGCTCCGGACGCGGACGGCCGCTGGGTGTACGAGGGCCCGCTGTCACTGGATCGGACGGGTCCATTCGGCTGTACGGTCCGGATTCTTCCGGCCCACCGGTTGCTCGCGTCGGGCGCGGAGCTGGGCCTGGTGGCGGTACCGGCGGAGGAGCTGGCCGAGGCCGCAGGGGTGCTGATGCGGTGAGGACGCGCTTCCGTGACTGATCTCTCGGCGCGGCGGAGGTGCGGCCGTCAGGCCTCCTCCGTCGCGCACAGCCGGCGCATAGCCGCTCCGCAGCGTCGGGCGTATGCCTGCTGGAATCCGCGGGCCGCCGGGCCGACTGCCTTCGCGTACCACTTGGCCGGGCGGCTGAAGCCCATGACCGTCAGCCAGACCGTGCCGTCCCCGGTGCGGTCCACGACGAACGCCTCCTCGCCGCACTCGGGGTGGCCCGGCAGTGTGCCGTAGGCCCAGCCCGTGCGGCGGTGTTCCTCCACCGTCCAGACCACCCGACACGGGGCCTTGATCACACCGGCCAGGGTGACGGTGACGTCCACGCCCGGGGCCGCCCGCTCCGCGTCGACCTGGACGCCGACGCCCAGCGCCCGGTGCATCTCCCAGCCGAGGAGCGCCTCGGACGCCCGGTCGAAGACCTCCTGGCCCTCGCCGATCCGCGTGCGGACGTGCAGGGCGCGGAAGCCGTCGGGACAGTGACCGGGCTCGCGGGTCGCGCCGACATCCTCATAGGTGAAGTCCGCCAGTGACATGAGACCCCAGCGTAGGGCGGCCCCCTGTGCTGCCTTCGCGCCGGGGGCCGCTGTGTCGCTCTGTGCGTACTAGCTCACATTGACCGCGGACCAGGCCGCCGCCACCGCGTTGTACTCCGCGCTGCCGGAGCCGTAGAGGGCGGCCGCCGCGGAGAGGGTGCCCGTGCGGGCGGACTTGTAGTTGGTCGTCGACGTGAAGTACGTCGTCAGTGCCTTGTACCAGATCTGCAGCGCCTTGGCGCGGCCGATGCCGGTGACGGTGGAGCCGTTGGACGTCGGGGAGTTGTAGCTGACCCCGTTGACGGTCTTGGCGCCGCTGCCCTCCGAGAGGAGGTAGAAGAAGTGGTTCGCGACACCGGACGAGTAGTGCACGTCGAGGTTGCCGACGGACGAGGACCAGTAGTCGGCGGAGCCGCCGTCCTTGCTGGGCTTGTCCATGTAGCGCAGCGGGGTGCCGTCGCCGTTGATGTTGATCTTCTCGCCGATGAGGTAGTCACCGGGGTCGGAGGCGTTGTTGGCGTAGAACTCCACGCCGGTGCCGAAGATGTCCGAGGTGGCCTCGTTCAGGCCGCCGGACTCGCCGGAGTAGTTCAGGCCCGCGGTGTTGGAGGTGACGCCGTGGCTCATCTCGTGGCCGGCCACGTCCAGCGAGGTCAGCGGGTGCGTGTTCCCGGACCCGTCGCCGTAGGTCATGCAGAAGCAGCTGTCGTCCCAGAACGCGTTCACGTACGAGTTGCCGTAGTGGACGCGGGAGTAGGCGGCCTTGCCGTCGTTCTTGATGCCGCTGCGGCCGAAGGCGTTCTTGTAGAAGTCCCAGGTCACCTGGGCGCCGTAGGCGGCGTCGACGGCCGCGGTCTGGTCGGTGGTGGAGCTGGAGGCCGACCCGGTGCCCCAGGTGTCGTCGGCGTCGGTGAACAGGGTGCCCGCGGAGGAGCTGGTGCCGTTCGCCTTGTTGTACGTCTTGTGGCCGCCGCGCGTGGTGTCGTTCAGCTGGTAGGACGAGCCCGACAGGGTGGTGTTCAGGGTGACCGTGCCCGAGTACAGGCTCTTGCCGGTGCCGGTCTCGATGCCCTGGTACTCGAACAGCTTCTTGCCGGTGGCGGCGTCCGTGATGACGTGGAGCTGGTTCGGGGTGCCGTCGTCCTGCAGTCCGCCGACGACCGTCTCGTACGCGAGGACCGGAGTGCCCGAGCCGGCCCAGACGACCTTGCGCGGCGCGGCGTCGGCGGCCGTCCTCGCCGAGCCCACCGACCGCGCGGCCGTCACGGCCTGCTTCTCGGCCTTGGCCGCGGTGATCTGCGGTTTGAGCGAGGCCACCTTGATGGCCGCCTTGTTCGCCCGGGTCACCCCCTCGGTCCTGCCGGACCCGGACTCGTGGACGACGAGGTCGCCGCTGAGCACCGGCAGACCCGCGTAGGTGCGCTCGTAGCGGGTGTGGACGGTTCCGTCGGCGTCCTTCACGACGTCCTTGACGACCAGCTGCTCCTTGACGCCCAGGCCTATCTTCCGGGCCGTCTCGGACGCGCCGGCCTGGGCCTCCTTGATGAGGGAGGTACGCGCGGCCGCGGACAGCGCGAGCGGGGCGGCGGCGAGCGGCTTGGCGCTTGTGCCGGCCGGGGAGGCGGGGACCTGGGCGGAGGCGGCACCCGTGCTCAGACCGGTGGTGAGCAGGGCTCCGGCGGCGACGGCGGTGGCGACGGCGAGAGTGGTGCGCTTGTGACGCGCGTAGAGGGGAGTCACGCAAGCTCCTTCTGTGGGGGCGCCCATGCGGCGTGGGGTGGCCGTACGGACGGAATGAAGTTGCGGTGCGGGTGAGCCGTGCGGTGGAAGAGTGACACTTAAGTCGCGTACATGTCAGGACTCCGACGTGATGTTGGCTGAAAAAAGACAGCCGAGTGAAATTGCGGAAATGTGAACGGGCGCCGCCCCGGGGTGTCGTGACCCCGGGACGGCGCCCTGTCCATGCCGCTTCCCCGTGCGGTCTACGGGAAGGTGAGCTTCCAGCTGTTCAGCTTGCCGGTGTCCAGCCTCGCCTGGTCCTGGACCTTCAACTTCCAGGTCCCGTTGGCCGTTTCGGACGAGGCGTTGACGGTGTAGGTGGCGTTCACGTTGTCCGCCGAGTCGGAGGAGCTGAAGTTCTTCAGGCGGTACGAGGCGCCCGAGGGACCCACCAGATCGATCACCAGGTCACCCCGCCAGGTGTGGGTGATGTCCACGGTCACCTGGAGGTTGCTCGGCGCGTTTCCGGTCCTGCCGGACACGGCGATCGACGAGGTGACCGCGGGTCCGTTGTCCGGAATGGACAGCGGGGTCGTGTTCTCGTACGAGGTCCCGCCACCGCCGCCCCCGCCGGAGCGGGAGCCGACCGCGACGGCCGCCCACGCGTCCTGCACCGCCTTGTACTCGGCGCTGGTGGTGCCGTACAGCTCGCCCGCCGCCGCGAGCGTGCCGGTGCGCGCCGCCGCGTAGTTGGTGGTCGAGGTGAACTTGGTGGTGAGCGCCCGGTACCAGATCTGCAGCGCCTTGTCGCGGCCGATACCGGTGACCGGGAGGCCGTCCGCCGTCGGCGAGTTGTAGCTGACGCCGTTGATGACCTTGGCGCCGCTGCCCTCGCTGAGCAGGTAGAAGAAGTGGTTCGCGGGGCCCGACGAGTAGTGGACGTCGATCGACCCGATCCCCGAGTACCAGCTGTCCTTGGACGCGCCGTCCTTGCTGGGCTTGTCCATGTAGCGCAGCGGGGTGCCGTCGCCGTTGATGTCGATCTTCTCGCCGATGAGGTAGTCACCGGGGTCGGAGGCGTTGTTGGCGTAGAACTCCACGCCGGTGCCGAAGATGTCCGAGGTGGCCTCGTTCAGGCCGCCGGACTCGCCGGAGTAGTTCAGGCCCGCGGTGTTGGAGGTGACACCGTGGCTCATCTCGTGGCCCGCCACGTCCAGGGCCGTCAGCGGGTCCGCGTTGGCCGAGCCGTCGCCGTAGGTCATGCAGAAGCAGCTGTCGTCCCAGAACGCGTTCACGTACGAGTTGCCGTAGTGGACGCGGGAGTACGCGGCCTTGCCGTCGTTCCTGATGCCGCTGCGACCGAAGGTGCTCTTGTAGAAGTCCCAGGTGGTCGCGGCGCCGTAGTGCGCGTCTGCGCCCGCGGTCGCGGCGTTCGACGTGGTGCCGTTGCCCCAGGTGTCGTTCGACTGCGAGAACAGCGTGCCGGTGCCGGACGTGCCGCGGTTGAGGTTGTACGTCTTGTGGCCGCCGCGCGAGCCGTCGTTCAGCGTGTACGTCGAACCCGACTGCGTGGTGGTCAGGGTGACCTGGCCGCTGTATTGGGTGTTGCCGATGCCGTTCTTGATGCCCTGGTACCGGAAGAGCTCCTTGCCGGTGGCCGCGTCGCTGATGACGTGCAGTTCGTTCGGGCTCCCGTCGTCCTGGAACCCGCCGATCACCGTCTCGTACGCCAGGACCGGCTTGCCGCTCGCCGCCCAGATCACCTTGCGGGGCGTGTGGTCGGCCTCCGTCTTCGCCGAGCCCGCCGCCCGTGCGACGGACAGCGCCTGCTTCTCGGCCTTGGCGGCGCTGACGGCCGGCGTGAGCGAGGCGACCTTGATGGTGGCCGTCGTGGCCTTGACGACCCGCTCGGTCGCGCCGGACTTGGCCGTGTCCACGACCAGGTCGCCGCCGAGGACCGGAAGGCCCGCGTAGGTGCGCTCGTAGCGCGTGTGCAGGGTGCCGTCGCCGTCCTTGACCACGTCACGGACGGTCAGCTTCTCCTGCGCTCCGAGGCCTATCGCCCGGGCGGTGTCCGCCTTCGCCGCGTCGGCGTCGCGGATCAGCTCGGCGCGCTGCGAGGGCGAGAGCTTCAGGGCCATGTGCGCGGGGTCGGCCTTGCCGGCGGCGGGGCCGGTCGGGGCGGCATGCGCGGCGCCGGACTGGACGGCGGCGGCCAGCAGGGCGGACACGCCGACGAGGGCGACGGCTGCGGCGCGCCGCGCGGGGGTGTGGGAGGTGCGTCTGCGAGAGGAACTGCTGCTCACACTGACTCCTTCTGCATGGCCGCGGATCGCGCGGCCAGGGGAGACCGGACGGAAGTCAGCCGTCCGGGCAGAACAGGCGGAACGCGGAACCAGGTGCATGAAGGTGACGGGCCACCGCACAGCGGGAAAGCTGTGGGGTTGCTGTGAAGCGGCCGTGGGAAGCGTGCCAGAGGACGCCGCTTCCTGTCAGGAGCGCGTCAAGAACTTGTCCGGAATCGTTCGTTGGCCGGGAGGTCGTGTTCGGTATACGAACCGTTCGTGTTGCAGGGCCGGTTCAGGCGGAGGCCAGGTGGGTCTTCAGGGCCGGATGCACCTGCAGGGCCCGGTCGCCGTGGCGCCATTGCGGGCCGAGCAGTGCCGAGATCCGGTCGATGCGCTGGTAGAGGGTGTTGACGTGGATGTAGAGCGCCGTGGCAATACGGGCGAGGCTGCCGTCGCAGGCGAAGTATGTGAGCCCGGTGCGCACCAGGTCGCCCAGAAGTCGGCACCGCAGATGCGCACGATCGTGAACGAGGTCCACGCCCTAGGCGGCTGACCGGGCCCGCGGTGAGCGACGCGAAGACCGAGGACCCGCCCGTGCTCCGTACCGCCCCATGCCGGACGGTACGGAGCACGTCTGCACGGCCCTGTCCGCAAGACCGCACCGCGTCCGCTCAGGCCAGACTGTCCCGCCACGCCCGGTGCAGATCCGCGAACCGACCGGTGCCCGCGATCAGTTCGGCCGGGCTGCCGTCCTCCACGATGCGGCCGCCCTCCATGACCAGGACGCGGTCCGCGATC
This sequence comes from Streptomyces sp. NPDC046900, assembly GCF_040644975.1. Classification (NCBI taxonomy): domain Bacteria; kingdom Bacillati; phylum Actinomycetota; class Actinomycetes; order Kitasatosporales; family Streptomycetaceae; genus Streptomyces; species Streptomyces sp. NPDC046900. The sequence continues at coordinate 10,905 of NZ_JBEYXD010000009.1, forward strand.
TCCACCGTCGACAGCCGGTGGGCGATCACGACGGCCGTGCGGCCGCGCAGCACCGTCTCCATCGCCCGCTGCACGGCCCGTTCCCCGGGGATGTCCAGGGAGCTGGTCGCCTCGTCGAGGATCAGGACGGCCGGGTCCGCGAGCAATGCCCGGGCGAACGCGACGAGTTGCCGCTGCCCCGCCGAGATCCGGCCGCCGCGCTTGCGTACGTCGGTGTCGTAGCCCTCGGGCAGCGCGCTGATGAAATCGTGCGCGCCGATCGCCTTCGCCGCCTGCTCGATCTCCTCGCGGCTCGCGTCGGGACGGCCGATCGCGATGTTGTCGGCGACCGTGCCGGAGAACAGGAACGCCTCCTGGGTCACCATCACGACACCGCGCCGCAGCCCGGACAGGGCGAGGTCGCGCAGGTCCACTCCGTCCAGCAGGACCCGGCCGTCGGTGGGGTCGTAGAAGCGGGCGAGCAGTTTGGCGAGCGTCGACTTGCCGGCGCCCGTCGCGCCGACCACCGCGACCGTCTGACCGGCGGGCAGGGTCAGCGAGAACCTCGGCAGCACCTCGCCGCCCGTGCGGTACGCGAAGCGGACGTCCTCGAAGACGACCGTGCGGCCCGGGTGCTCGCCCTCCCGTGCGGGCAGCCGCACCGGGGTGGACGGCTCGGGCACCGAAGGGGTCTGCGCCAGCAGCCCCGCGATCTTCTCCAGTGAGGCCGCCGCCGACTGATAGGCGTTGAGGAACATCCCGAGCCGGTCGATCGGGTCGTACAGGCGCCGCAGGTAGAGCACCGAGGCCGCCAGTACGCCCAGCGCCAGCGAGCCCTCCGCCACCCGGTACGCGCCCCACAGCACGATCCCGGCCACCGCGGTGTTGGCCACCAGCCGGGAACCGACGACATAGCGGGCCATCTCCAGGAGCGCGTCGCCGTTGGTCCGTGCGTGCCGCTCGTTGAGGACGGCGAAGGCGGCGTCGTTGGCCGCCTCGCGGCGGAACGCGCGCACCGGCCGGATGCCGTTCATCGTCTCCGCGAACTTCACGATGACCGCGGCGATCGCGGTGGACCGGCGGCGGAAGATGCGGCCCGACCGGCGCTGGTAGATCCGCACCAGCCCGTACAGCGGCACGAAAGACGCCACCGCGACCGCTCCGAGGCCGAGGTCCAGCCACAGCAGCATCGCCGAGATGTAGACGAACGACAGGATCACCGTGACGAGTTCCTGCAGGCCCTCGGCGAGCAGTTCGCGCAGCGACTCGACGTCCGTCGTGGAGCGGGAGATCAGCCGGCCCGAGGTGTAGCGCTCGTGGAAGTCGACGCTCAGTGCCTGGGCGTGCTTGAAGATCCGGCCGCGCAGCTCGAGCAGCACATCCTGGTTGACGCGGGCGGAGGCGCGGATGAACACGTACTGGAGCCCGCCGCCCGCCAGGGCGGACAGCAGATAGGCCACGGCCACCGCGATGAGCGGGCCGTGATCGTGGTGCCGGAAGGCCGGGACGGCGCGGTCGATGGCGTACGCCACCAGCAGCGGGCCCACCTGCACCGCGGCCTGCTGGAGCAGGAGCAGCAGGCAGGTCACCACGACCCGGGCCCTCAGCGGGGCGAGCAGCGAGCGCAGCAGCGCGGCCGTGGCGCCGGGGAGCGTGGGCAGGGCGTCCTGGTCGAAGGGGTCGTCGGAGACCGCGGGCGGCAGGTCGGGCCGTTTGCCGGTCGCGTCCTCGCTGTCCCCGTTCTCCTCGCCGTTCGGCGCGGTCGACCGGGGTCTCCGCTGCTCGGACGAAGGTGAGAGCTTGGGGAAGGGCGCCGTCATCTGGCCTCCTCGCTGTTCCCGGAGTCTCCGGACATCAGATGGGCGTACTCGGCGTTCGTGCGGAGCAGTTCCTGGTGGGTGCCGACGGCGGCGATGCGGCCGCCGGAGAGCAGGGCGACGCGGTCGGCGAGCAGGACCGTGGACGGGCGGTGCGCCACGACGAGGGCGGTGGTCCCGCTCAGCACCTGGCGCAGAGCCGCCTCGACCGCGGCCTCCGTGTGCACGTCCAGGGCGGACAGGGGGTCGTCGAGGACCAGGAAGCGGGGGCTGCCGACGACCGCGCGGGCGAGCGCGAGTCGCTGCCGCTGGCCGCCGGAGAGGCTGAGGCCCTGCTCGCCGACCTGGGTGCGGGCGCCCTGCGGAAGGGCGTACGCGAAGTCGGCCTGGGCGATGCCGAGGGCACGCTCGAGCTCCTGCACGCCGGCCGTGCCCGGGGCGCCCATGAGAACGTTGTCGCCGACGGTGGCGGAGAAGAGCGTGGGCTCCTCGAAGGCGACGGCCACTCTCGTCCGCAGGTCGTCGCGGGACATGGCCGTGATGTCCTCGCCGTCCAGCGTGATACGGCCCGAGGTCAGCTCGTGCAGCCGGGGGATGAGCGCGGTGAGCGTGGTCTTCCCGCTGCCGGTGGCACCGACGAGTGCCATGGTCTCGCCGGGGCGGATGTGGAGGTCGATGCGGTCGAGAACGGGGAGCGAGTCGGCGGCGCCGTCGGGGTACCGGAACCGGACGCCGTGGAACCGGAGCCCGCTGTCCGCGGATTCCGGCGGCAGGCTGTCCTGGGCCGCGGGCCGTGCCGACTCGGGCGTCTCGTCCATGACTTCGAAGAACCGTTCCGTCGCCGTCGCCGCCTCCTGGCTCATCGCCAGCAGGAACCCGATCGAGTCGACGGGCCAGCGCAGCGCGAGCGCCGTGGACAGGAACGCCACCAAGGTCCCCGCGGAGAGCGCGTCGTTGGCCACCTGGATGATGCCCAGCACCAGCGCGGCCCCGATCGCCACCTCCGGCAGGGTGACGATGACCGCCCAGATCGACGCGAGCAGCCGCGCCTTCTCCAGCTCCGTGCCGCGCAGGGTCCGCGACAGTTCACCGAACGCCCGCGCCTGGCTGCGGTGGCGGCCGAACCCCTTGATGATCCGGATGCCGAGCACGCTCTCCTCGACCACCGTCGTCAGATCGCCCACCTGGTCCTGCGCCCGCCGCGCCACCAGCGCGTACCGCCGCTCGAAGATCGCGCACATGACCACGACCGGGATGCCCGGTCCCAGGATGACCAGTCCGAGCGTCCAGTCCTGGACCAGCATGATGATCACGCCGATCAGGATCGTCACCCCGTTGACCAGCAAGAAGGTCAGCGGGAAGGCAAGGAACATACGCACCAGCATCAGATCCGTCGTGCCCCGCGACAGGAGCTGGCCCGAGGCCCAGCGATCGTGGAAGGCGATCGGGAGCCGCTGCAGATGCCGGTACAGATCCGCCCGCATGTCCGCCTCGACCCGGGACAGCGGCCGCGCCACCAACCACCGCCGTATCCCGAACAGCACCGCCTCGGCGATCCCGAGCAGCAGCAGGTACAGCGCCCCGAGCCATACGCCCGCGGGGTCCCGGTCGGCCACCGGTCCGTCCACGAGCCACTTCAGGACGAGGGGGATCACCAGGCCGACGCAGGACGCGACGATCGCGATGAACGCGGCCGTGAAGAGCCGCGTCCGCACCGGCCGCACGTACGGCCACAGGCGAAGCAGCGTCCGGACGGCGGAACGGTCCTTGGGTGTTACACGTTGTGTGGGCATCAGGGGCGAGCCTACGGTTCGGCACTGACAGTGCCCACCGAGTTTTGGCCGGACCCTCGTCCGCCTGAGGACCTACGACCTGGGTCTTCGACGGGCCGTAAGGCCGTGGCCGCCTGCCGGCCGGTGCTCCTGCGCATGCGTCCCCCTCCGCTCAGTCCACCACCCGGAGCAGCAGGACCGCCCGCGCCGGCACCGTCACCGTGGTGCCCGCCCGGTGCACCGTCCCCGGCGCCTGCGTCTGCTCCTCGCGGGAGGTGTCCACCACCAGTTCGTACCGCCGTGCCCACGGCGGACCGGGCAGCACGAAACTCGCCTGGCGGTCCCCGGCGTGCAGGACGGCGAGGAAGCTGTCGTCCACCACCGGCGCGCCCCGCGCGTCGCGGCCCGGAATGTCACGGCCGGAGAGATACATGCCCAGCGTCGCCGCGGGCGCATACCAGTCGCGTTCCGTCATCTCGGCCCCGCGTTCCGTGAACCACGCCAGGTCCCGCAGGCCCTCCGCCGAATGGGCCCGCCCGGAGAAGAACGCCCGGCGGCGCAGCACCGGATGGCGGTGGCGCAGCTCGATCAGCCGTGAGGTGAGCTCGAACAGCGCCCGCCAGCCGGGCTCCTCCTTCAGGCTCCAGTCCACCCAGCCGATCTCGTTGTCCTGGCAGTAGGCGTTGTTGTTCCCGCGCTGGGTGCGGCCCATCTCGTCGCCCGCCACCAGCATCGGCACCCCTGTCGACAGCAGCAGCGTGGTCAGCAGGTTGCGCAACTGCCGTCGTCTGAGGGCCCGCACGCGCTCGTCGTCCGTCTCGCCCTCCGTGCCGCAGTTCCACGAGCGGTTGTCGTCGGAACCGTCCCGGTTGCCCTCGCCGTTGGCCTCGTTGTGCTTCCGCTCGTACGACACCAGGTCGCGCAGTGTGAAACCGTCGTGCGCCGTGACGAAGTTGACCGACGCGTAGGGCCGCCGGCCGCCCCACGCGTACAGGTCGCTCGACCCCGACAGGCGGTACCCGAGGTCCCGTACGTCCGGCAGCGCACCGCGCCAGAAGTCCCGCACGGCGTTGCGGTAGCGGTCGTTCCACTCCGTCCACAGCGGCGGGAAGGCGCCGACCTGGTAGCCGCCCGAGCCCACGTCCCACGGTTCCGCGATCAGCTTCACCCGGTGCAGCACCGGGTCCTGGGCGATGACCGCCAGGAACGGGGACAGCATGTCGACGTCGTGCATCGACCGCGCCAGCGCCGCCGCCAGGTCGAAGCGGAAGCCGTCCACGCCCATCTCCGTCACCCAGTAGCGCAGGGAGTCCGTGATCAGCCGCAGGACGTGCGGCTGCACCACGTGCAGCGTGTTGCCGCAGCCGGTGTAGTCCGCGTACCGGCGGGCGTCGGACTGCAGCCGGTAGTAGCCGCGGTTGTCGATGCCCTTCAGGGACAGCATCGGGCCCAGTTCGCCCGCCTCCGCCGTGTGGTTGTAGACCACGTCGAGGATGACCTCGATGCCGGCCGAGTGCAGCGCCCGCACCATTCGCTTGAACTCGCCGACCTGCTGGCCCGTTGTGCCGGAGGCCGCGTACGCCGCGTGCGGGGCGAAGTAGCCGATCGAGTTGTAGCCCCAGTAGTTCTTCAATCCCCTTCTGAGCAGATGGTCCTCGTGCGCGAACTGGTGCACAGGCAGCAGCTCCACGGCCGTCACGCCCAGCTTCACCAGATGGTCGACGGCCGCCGGGTGCGCCAGACCGGCGTAGGTGCCCCGCAGCTCCTCGGGGATGTCCGGGTGCAGCCGGGTGAAACCGCGGACGTGCAGCTCGTAGATGACCGAGTCCGCCCACGGGGTCTTCGGGCGCCGGTCGTCCGCCCAGTCGTCGTCATCGTGCACGACCACGCCCTTGGGGACGTGCGGCGCGGAGTCCCGTTCGTCGCGCACGGTGTCCGCGACACTCTGCTGCGGCCAGTCCCGCACATGGCCGTACACCTCCGGCGGCAGGCCGAAGTCGCCGTCCACCGCGCGCGCGTACGGGTCGAGGAGCAGCTTCGCCGGGTTCCAGCGCGCTCCGGTCCACGGGTCCCAGCGTCCGTGCACCCGGTAGCCGTAGCGCTGCCCGGGCATCACTCCGGGCACGAAACCGTGCCAGATCTCGTGCGTCAGCTCGGTGAGCCGCACCCGGGTCTCCCGGCTGTCGGCGCCCCGGCCGTCGAACAGACACAGCTCCACCGCCTCGGCACCGCCCGCCCACAGCGCGAAGTTGGTGCCCACGACCCCGTCCGGGCCCGCGCGGAAGCGCGCCCCGAGAGGTGTGGGCGCGCCCGGCCACAACGGCACGGCCGGCACCTTCTGCCGACTGCCGTCGAGCACGGCGGCCGGGCGCGCGGACCGTTCCTCGTCCGCCCGCTCCCCCTGCACTGCCTCCTGCTCGGCTGCGCTGGACACCTCTCAGCCTCCCGCGGCTCGGTGGGCCGACACGGAAAGAGGGCGCACGGTGCCCCGCCCTCTTCCTGGCTTGCTCGCCTCCGGGGAGCCGGTGCCGGGAAGCCGGGCCGTGCTCAGCCCCAAGGGCGTTCGCACGCTCGGCCTCTCGGTTCCGGCACGCCCCTGCGGCTCACGGGCGCGGCTCCCCATCACGTCGTCCTCCCCACTGTTCTGCCCAGAGCGTGCCTCGCACTCACGTTTCCCCAGCACGGGCTGGGTCGTTGGGATCGTCGTGATGCACGTACAGACGCGCGCGCGGCGCGCAGGGGCCGCACTGGCCGCGGCACTGATCTGGGCTGCTCTCCTGACAGGCTGCACTTCGCACGGGGTCGACGACCTGCTCGGGAAGGCGCACGCTCCCGACGAGGTCATCCGCGTCTCTCCCGACAACGGCAGCAAGGACGTTCGTGCTGGCCGGCGGCTGCGGGTCCGGGTGCCGAGCGGCCGCCTGGAGTCGGTGACCGTCGTCAGGTCCCTGGACGGTCAGGACACACCGGTGCCCGGCCATCTCTCCGGTGACGGCCTCGTCTGGGAGCCGGACGACCCCCGACTCACCCTCGCCGCCAAATACACGGTCGACGCGGTGGCCCACGACGGCGACGGTCATCGTGCCGCCCGCCACGCCACCTTCACCACCTTCGTCCCCGACCAGCGCTTCATCGGGTACCTGATGCCGGAGAACCGAGCCGTCGTGGGGACCGGAATGATCGTTTCCGTGCAGTTCAACCGGAAGATCGAGAACCGTGCCGCCGTCGAGCGCGCGATCCGGGTGACCTCAAGACCCGCTGTCGAGATCCGCCCGCACTGGTTCGGCGAGGACCGCGTCGACTTCCGGCCCGCGACGTACTGGACCCCCGGCACCCGGGTCACGGTCGCCCTGCGGCTGCGCGACGTCGAGGGTGCGCCCGGCGTGTACGGACGGCAGTACAAGGACGTCCACTTCACCATCGGCCGCAGCCAGGTCTCGCTCGTCGACGCGGCGGCGCACACCATGCAGGTCCGACGCGGCGGCGTGCTGGTGGCCACCGTGCCGATCACCGCGGGTGCCCCCGAGAGCACCACGTACAACGGGAAGATGGTGGTGATGGAGATGCTCGAGGTCACGCGCATGGACGGCCGCACGGTCGGCTTCGGCGGCGAGTACGACATCCCCGACGTCCCGCACGCCCTGCGCCTGACCGACTCCGGCACCTTCGTGCACGGCAACTACTGGGCCCCGAACGCCCCCGGGCACATCAACGTCAGCCATGGCTGCGTCGGTCTGAAGGACGTCAAGGGCGGCGGTGCCGAGACCCCCGCGCGCTGGTTTTTCGACCGCAGTCTCGTCGGCGACGTCATCGAGGTCGTGCACAGCGACGACAAGAAGGTCGCTCCCGACAACGGGCTGGGCGGATGGAACATGACCTGGAGCGAGTGGACGTCGGGCAGCGCGATCCGGTAGCCGGGCCGGGGGCGCGCGGGGGGTGCGCACCCATTGGCCCCAATGCGCCTGAGCACGCCGCTGATTTGGGACTGAACAGTGACAATCGCGGGGAGTCATCGGGGCAGGGGGTGTGATTAATTTGCGCAGTGCACGCGGGTGTCGCGAGCTGTAGCCGCAGGGACGCGCCGGTGCCGGAAGACCAAGTGAGCAGAGAGCCCCGAGGGCCGAGCACGATCGGTGTTGCGGCACCGGTTCGGCCGGTTCTGGGGCGGGGAAAACTGGCGGGGTGCGGGCCTCAGCAGGCCGTGCGAGGGGAGAAAGAACGTGAACGGGCGACCGATATCGGGGGCGTCGGTTGGTACGCGGATGCGTACGGGACGGAAAGGACTGTCGGCGCTGATATTGGGCGCCCTTCTGGTCACCGCCACCGCGTGCGGCGGGGGCGGGCACTCGGGGGCGACCACCGCCGACGGCAAGGGTCATGAGTCGGCCAAGGCCGCGAGCAAGCAGTCGCAGGCCGTGGTCACGATAGCCCCGAAGGACGGGGCCAAGGCCGTGGACACGAGCGGTGCCCTGAAGGTGACGGCGGCCAAGGGCAAGCTGACCGAGGTCAAGGTCGAGGACTCCAAGGGTCACGAGGTCACCGGGGCGATATCCGGCGGGGGTGCGACCTGGACGCCCTCCACGCACCTCGCAGCGGCCACCACGTACAAGGTGCACGCGGTGGCCAAGGACTCCGCGGGGCTGACCTCCGCCGAGGAGTCCTCCTTCACCACGCTGACTCCGCAGAACACCTTCATCGGCAACTTCACCCCCGAGGACGGTTCCACGGTCGGTGTCGGGATGCCGTTCTCGATCCGGTTCACCCGGGGCATCACCCACCCGGACGACGTGGAGAAGGCCATCTCCATCAAGACCGAGCCGGCCGTCGACGTCCGCGGCCACTGGTTCGGCAACGACCGGCTCGACTTCCGGCCCGAGAAGTACTGGAAGGCCGGCACCAAGGTCACCGTCAGCCTCAACCTGGACGGCGTCGAGGGCCGGCCCGGTGTCTACGGCAAGCAGGCCAAGACCATGTACTTCACCATCGGCCGCAGCCAGGTCTCCACCGTCGACGCCAAGACCCACAAGATGGTCGTCAAGCGCGACGGCAAGGTCCTCAAGACCCTCTCCGTGACCACCGGCAAGCCGGGCTACGACACCTGGAACGGCCAGATGGTCATCAGCGAGCGCCTGGTCGTGACCCGGATGAACGGCGAGACCGTCGGCTACGGCGGCGAGTACGACATCAAGGACGTACCGCACGCCGAGCGCCTGACCGACTCCGGCACCTTCATCCACGGCAACTACTGGGGCGGCGGAGCCTTCGGCAACTACAACGCGAGCCACGGCTGCGTCGGTCTGCGCGATGTGCGCGGCGGCTACGACAAGTCGGTGCCGGCCGCCTGGTTCTACAACAACTCGATGATCGGTGACGTCGTGGTCGTGCAGCACTCCAACGACAGGACGGTCTCCCCGGACAACGGGCTCAACGGCTGGAACATGCCCTGGAGCGAGTGGATCAAGTAGGCCCGATCCGGTGACCCCGGGCCCGGTGTGCCGCTGTGAGCGAGCACACCGGGCCCGGGGTCGTTAGTGCCCGTTAACCTTCCTGCATGACTGTGCATCTGGAAGTCGCCGAGGGCGTGGGCACCATCCGTCTGGACCGCCCGCCCATGAACGCGCTGGACGTCGCCACCCAGGACCGGCTCAGGGAGCTCGCCGAGGAGGTCACGCGCCGCGAGGACGTGCGCGCCGTGGTCATCCACGGTGGGGAGAAGGTGTTCGCGGCGGGCGCGGACATCAAGGAGATGCAGGGCATGGACCACGCCGCGATGGTCCTGCGCTCCCGCGCTCTGCAGGAAGCCTTCACCGCCATCGCCCGTATCCCCAAGCCGGTCGTCGCCGCCGTCACGGGCTACGCCCTGGGTGGAGGCTGCGAGCTGGCGCTGTGCGCGGACTACCGCATCGCCGCCGAGAACGCGAAGCTGGGGCAGCCGGAGATCCTGCTCGGCCTGATCCCCGGTGCGGGCGGCACTCAGCGCCTTGCGAGGCTCATCGGCCCGTCCAAGGCCAAGGACCTGATCTTCACGGGCCGGATGGTGAAGGCGGACGAGGCGCTGACGCTGGGTCTGGTCGACCGGGTGGTGCCGGCCGGGGAGGTGTACACCGAGGCGCACGCCTGGGCCGCCAGACTCGCCCAGGGCCCGGCGATCGCCCTGCGCGCCGCCAAGGAGGCCGTCGACACGGGTCTGGAGACGGACATCGAAACGGGCCTCGCGGTGGAACGGACCTGGTTCGCTGGCCTGTTCGCCACCGAGGACCGCGAGCGCGGTATGCGCAGCTTCGTGGAAGAGGGGCCGGGCAAGGCGAAGTTCGTCTGATCGATCGGTCACCGACCGTGCCTGACAGCCGACTTCACAACTGGACGTGAGAAACGTTCAGGAAGTCGCCCTGACCCTCTTGCAGTTGACGCGACGTCTCACCCGGTTCCCTCGATGGAGCGGTTTATCGCAGCCTTAAGGCAACCTTAAGGCTGTCAACCCGAAGACGCTTGGCGATTGCCCCCCACTGGCCTGTTCCCCCAGGTCAGCGGGGGTGTGCGCGACCCACTGTTGCATCTGGCATATGCCGACCGAATGGTGTGGAAAGTGTGCTTGCAGGGGTCGTGTTGCGCCGTAACGCCTCCGAACAGCCCCTTGGGCCGCCATCATGGGTGCATGGCGGGGCTGGAGGGCATCGAACAGCCGCGGCGGCACGGAAGTGCGACCGCGGCGCGCTGGTCGCCTGCGGTCGAGGACGAACGGGCGCTCAAGGCACTGGAGTTGTTCGGCAATCCCACGGAGGCGGAGGTGTCGCTGCCGTCCCGGCCCGAATCCGCGGCCACCGCCCGCCGGCTCGCCCAGGTCGTGATTCTGCGTCACTGGGGGCTGGCCTCGAGGATGGCCGAGGACGCGGTCCTGCTCGTCTCCGAGCTCGTGGGCAACGCCGTTCGGCACACCGGGGCGCGCTCCTTCGGGTTACGGATGCGCCGGCGACGGGGGTGGATCCGTATCGAGGTCCGCGATCCCTCCCGCGGCCTGCCCTGTCTGATACCGGTTCAGGAACTGGACGTGAGCGGCCGCGGACTCTTCCTCGTGGACAAGCTCGCCGACCGGTGGGGCGTCGACCTGCTGCCGCGCGGCAAGACGACCTGGTTCGAGATGCGAGTCGCCGACCGCTGACGGCGGCCGCGCCGCCCGGCGGCGCGCCCACCGGGCCCGTCCGCGTACCGCTCCGGACGCCACGACCGACGGACGGTCAGGCCCCCTGCGACCCGCCCGACCTTCCTTGGGTCAAATCGCCCGATTTCCCGTCACCTTGTCCTTAAATGGGGAGAGTGACTACGCCCGTCCCTCCCACCCCACCGGACCGTGAGACGGGCACCGCGCGCACGGTGCCCGGCCGCCGGTCGGCACTGCGCGCGGGCGCGGGGCTCGCCGCAGGTACGTTCGCCACAGCCTGTTCCCCCGGTGGCCACATCCTCCACCGGCCCGTCGAGTCTCCCGCCTCCGCCGCCCCGCGCTCCCCGACCCCAGCACCCGAGCCTCGCGCCTATGCGCAGCAGCCCGGCCAGATCGACCACGGCCCGCGGGACCGCCCCCGGGTCGCCCTCACCTTCCACGGCCAGGGCGATCCCCGTTTCGCCAGGTCCATCCTGGACACGGCGGAGAAGGCGGGCGCGAAGATCACCGTGCTCGCGGTCGGCACCTGGCTCGACCAGCATCCCGAGGCCGCCCGGCGCATCCTCGCCGGCGGTCACGACCTCGGCAACCACACCCTGCGCCACCTCGGCATCAACACCATGTCCGAGACGGACGCGTACGCCGAGATCCAGGGGTGTGCGCAGCGGCTGCGGCGGCTGACCGGATCCATCGGCACCTGGTTCCGGCCCTCCCGCGCCCCGCGTGCCACCCCGCTCGTCGAACGCCTGGCCCGTCTCTCCGGCTATCCGCACGTCCTGTCGTACGACGTCGACTCGCTCGACTACACCTCGCCGGGCGCCTCCGCCATCACCCGCAAGGTGGCCGGCGAGGTGCGCAACGGGTCCGTGGTGAGCCTGCATTTCGGGTACGCGGACACGGTCACCGCTTTTCCCGCCCTGCTGAAAGAACTCGAACGCCGCGGCCTCACCGCGGTGACCACCACGGAGCTGCTGAGCTGATGCCCTCCACGACCGTCACGCGTGTACTGATCGCCGGCGCCGCCCTCGCCGTGCTCGCCGGATGCAGCAGCGGATCCGCCCACAAGGACAAGGGCCTCCCGTCCAAGAGCCCGGGCAGGACCGCACAGCGGCAGATGACCGTCCAGACCCTGCCGGGCATGCCGCCCGTGCTCGACCCGAAGGACGTCTACGCGGCCGACCGCCCGAACCAGCTGTCCCCGGTGGTCAAGGGCTTCCCGTCCCGCATCTACGTCCCCAACACCAACTCCAACACCGTGTCCGTCATCGACCCCGGCACCTACAAGGTCATCGACACGCTCCGGGTAGGCCGCCAGCCGCAGCACGTCGTGCCGTCCTGGGACCTGAAGACGCTGTGGGTCAACAACGACCTGGGCAACTCCCTCACCCCCATCGACCCGAGGACCGGCCACGCCGGCAAGCCGGTCGACGTGCACGATCCGTACAACCTGTACTTCACGCCGAACGGCAAGTACGCGGTGGTCATGGCATCCAGGGACCGCCGGCTGGTCTTCCGCGACGCGCACACCATGAAGGTGGCGAAGTCCGTGCCCGTGGACTGCGCCGGCGTCAACCACGCCGACTTCTCGCGCGACGGCCGCTACTTCATCGTCTCCTGCGAGTTCAGCGGCGAACTGCTCAAGGTCGACACCGAGAAGATGGAGGTGCTCGACCGGCAGAAGCTGCCGGTCCGCGGTTCCATGCCGCAGGACGTCAAGGTCGCGCCGGACGGCAGGACGTTCTACGTCGCCGACATGGTGGCCGACGGAATGTGGATCCTCGACGGCGACACCTTCGGCAAGCCGACCTTCCTGTACACAGGCAAGGGCGCACACGGCCTGTACGTCAGCCGCGACTCCCGCGAGATGTACATCTCCAACCGGGGCGAGGGCACCGTCTCCGTCTTCGACTTCACGACGAACCGCCTGACCAAGAAGTGGCGTCTGCCCGGCGGCGGCAGCCCGGACATGGGCGGCGTCTCGACGGACGGCACGGTGCTGTGGCTCTCCGGCCGCTACAACTCCGAGGTCTACGCGATCGACACCCGCACCGGCCGGCAGCTCGCCCGGATCAAGGTGGGCAGCGGCCCGCACGGGCTCGCGGTCTACCCGCAGCCCGGCCGCTACTCGCTGGGGCACACGGGTGTCTACCGATGAGGCGCACACGGCCGTGACGGCGGCTCCGGACCGCCCTGGCAACGGCGAGTCGCGCCTCACGCGACGAGCAATGCCTCCGACGCCACCGGACGGTAACCGGCCGCCTGGAACGCCCGCAGACTGCGGGCGTTCCCCGCCGAGACCTGGGCCCACACCGGCTCGCCTCCGGCCAGCTGCCGCGCCGCCGAGACGAGCGCCCGCCCCAGTCCCCGGTGCCGTACGTCCGCGTCCACCTCGACGGCGACCTCCATGCGCCCCGCGACCCCGCGTCCCAGCACGAGGACACCGCCCGGCGTGGACCACACCCGCACCTCGTCCCGCCGTCTGAGGGAACTGACGACCCGAGGATGGGCGGGATCGTCGATCTCCTTCAGCGTGAGCGGCGGCTCGCCGGGCAGCGGGGAGCCGACCATGAGCACGTCGATCGTGTCGCTCCGGCGCCCCGTCCGTTCCATGAACGCCGCCAGGAACCGTGCGTTCATCGTGGCGGCCAGCGCGTCGCAGTCCGTGCGCTTCAGCGTCTCGCGCACCCACTGCGGATCCTCGTCCGTGAACACGACGGAGTGCGCGGTGAAGGCGATGACCCCCGCGTCCCGGGGGGAGTGCTGGCGTACGACGCTGGTGGCGCCGTCCGCCGGAGGGAAGACGCCCCGTGCCGCCGCCTCCAGAATGTCCCGCAGACTCTCGGACATGGGTCCGTCCCTCCGGCTTGAGTCTCCACCCACTGGAAGGCCCAGACTCGCAGACATGATCGAAAACGGCACCGGCCTGTTCACCATCGGCGAACTGGCCCGGGCCACCGGACTGACCGTCCGCACCATCCGCTACTGGTCGGACGAGGGCGCCCTGCCCCCGGTGGCCCGGTCCCAGGGGGGCTACCGCCTGTACGACGCGGCGTCCGTGGCCCGCCTCGAACTGATCCGCACCCTGCGCGAACTGGGCCTCGGTCTGGACGACGTCCGCCGGGTGCTGGGCGGCGAGACGACCGTCGCCGAGGTGGCGGCGACGCATGTCGCGGCCCTGGACGCGCAGATCCGCGCCCTCAGGGTGACCCGGGCGGTGCTGTCGACCGTGGCGCGACGTGGCTCGAGTACGGAGGAGATGACCCTGATGAACAAACTGGCACGGCTGTCGGCGGCCGAGCGGAAACGGATCATGGAGGAGTTCGTGGAGGAGATGCTCCACGGGCTCGACACCGTCGACCCGGAGATCCGGGAGCGGATGCGGAACACCGCGGCGGACCTGCCGGAGGACCCGACGCCCGAGCAGGTCGACGCCTGGGTCGAGCTGGCCGAGATGATGCAGGACCCCGGGTTCCGGGCCCGGATGCGCAAGGCGGCCGAGTTCAACGCGGCCGACCGGGGGCCCGACGTGCCCGCCGGGGCGTCGATGTGGTTCGCGAGGCGTCTCGTCGACCTGGTGGGGCCGGCGCGCGAGCGCGGGGTGGCGCCCGAGGCGCCCGAGGCCGACGCGGTGCTGCGCGAGCTGCTGGGGGACGCCGACCGGACCGCCGTGCTCGAGCGTATGGAGACGGCCTTCGACGAGCGGGCCGCCCGCTACCGCGAACTGCTGTCCGTCGTGAAAGGACAGCCGGCACCGCCGCACAGGGAGGAGTTCGCCTGGGTGGTCGCGGCACTGAGGGCCCGGGCGGGCGGCTAATCTGACCTCCGTCAGTAGGACGGCCGTACGACGGCCAGTGCACCAAGAAGGGGCGGATCGGTGGCGGACATCGAGGAAGCACGCATGCAGTTCGAGCGGATCGATGCGGACGGTGACGGGTTCATCACCGCCGCCGAGTTCAAGTCCGCCCTGGCCCAGGGCGGTGACTGGAACGTCACCGACACGGTGGCCGAGAGCATCATCAAGACCCGTGACCTCAACGGTGACAAGGTGCTGTCGTTCGACGAGTTCTGGACGTACCTGAGCAAGTGAGCAGGAGCCGAGGGGGCGCCCGCCCGGCAGGGAATGGGCGCCCCCTCGGCGTGCCGCCGTCAGCCGTTCGGCGTATATCCGGAATAGGCCGTCCGGCCCGGGGGTTGGTGCTGCCCGCACACACCGTGCGAGCACACGACCCCCGGAAGGGCGAGGCCAGTCATGAAGATCGGCATCATCGGCGCGGGAAACATCGGCGGCAATCTCACCCGGCGGCTCACCGCCCTCGGCCATGAGGTCTTCGTCGCCAACTCCCGCGGCCCGCACACGCTCACCGCGCTCGCCGAGGAGACGGGCGCGACCCCCGTTCTGGTCGAGGAGGCCGCCCGCGGCGCCGAGGTCGTCGTGATCACGGTCCCGGTGAAGGCGGTCCCGCACCTGCCGTCCGGAGTGCTGGGCGGGGCGGCGGAGGGTGTCGCCGTGATCGACACCGGCAATTACTACCCCCGGGAGCGGGACGGACGGATCCCGGGCATCGAGGACGGGGGTGTCACCGAGAGCCGCTGGACCGAACAGCAGATCGGCCATCCCGTCGTCAAGGCCTTCAACGGCACCTACGCCCAGGACATCCTGGATGGCCCCCGCCCCGCCGGCGACCCCGACCGCATGGCGCTCCCGGTCGCGGGCGACGACGCGGCGGCCAAGCGCCGGGTGCGGGACCTCATCGACGAACTCGGCTTCGACACGGTCGACGCCGGCGGTATCGACGACTCCTGGCGTCAGCAGCCGGGCACCCCGGTCTACGGCCTGCGGGCCGGGACCGACGGGGTCACCAAGGCGCTGGCGGAGGCGGCGCCCGAACGCACGCCGGAGTTCCGCGGCTAGGTCCGGACCGCCTTGGGGGACCGGTGCGGCCCGTCCGGCAGCCGCACGCGCCGCACCGGCCCCGCGACACGTGCGCTCAGGCGCTCCCGGCCCACTCCCGCAGCGCCGTCTTGGTGGTGAAGTTGGCGACGTCCTTGTCGATGGGGTCGGAGGAGTACTGGTGGAAACGCCATGCCGCCTGGATGCGGGGCTTGCCCGCGGTGACGTAGTCGGCGATCCACAGGCCGTCGCCCGCGTACGACGTGGTGTCGACGGTCAGCCAGAAGTTCCGGCTCGTGTACAGGACGACCCGGTTGTCCGGCCGGAGCTGTTTGACCTTGCGGATGAACCGGTCCTTCTCGGCGTTGCTCGCGTGCGTGCCGTCGCCGGTCGTCTCCCAGTCGACGGCCAGCAGGTCGCCGGCCTTCTCCGGGGTCTTGCCGACGAAGTACTCCGCCTGGGCCGTGAGGTTGCCGGGCCACAGGAAGTGGTAGAAGCCGACGACGCAACCGGCGTCCCGGGCGGTCTTCGTCTGGGCGGTGAGTTTCGGGTTCACGTACGAACGCCCCTCCGTCGCCTTGATGAAGACGAAGGAGAGGCCGCTCGTGTCGTATGCGGATGGCTGGTATGCGCTGACGTCGACGCCTCGCAGCATGGGGGCTCCCTGAGTGTGCTGGTGGGGGTACAGGGATGGTTGCCTGTTTCACCTGGCGCGGGTGATATGCCCCAAAAGCGCGAAGGTCAGCCCCGATCGGCCACCGAACCGAGGACGGAGGGCGATGCGGCGGCCCAGTCGGAGGTGATCACGCTGGCGTGGTCGGACGCCAGCAGCCCGAGCCGTGCCGCCACTTCGGCGTCCGTGGGGTTCGTGGACGAGATCGAGGGGGACACGTTCGCCGCGTCCGTCATGATCAGGAAATAGTGACTGGTGTCGTACCAGGACGTGTCATAGCCGTTGTCGACGTACGTCGAGGCGTCCCCGTCGAAGAACACGAACCACGGGCGGATGGACGCGTCGTAGCGGCTGGTGCGCGGGTCGCCCGAGGCGGCGCCGAGCACGGCGGGGAAGGCCTGGGCCTTCGAGATGTTCCCCGCGGCGTACAGGTCGCGCAGGTAGTCGCCGTACTCCCGGTCCGTCCAGTAGTGGTCGAACGGGTTGTTCATCTCGACCGTGCCGGGGATGAGTTCGAAGAGGACCTTGCCCTTGAGGTCGTCCCGGGAGGGCCAGGCGTTCGCCTTCGCGGCCGCGTCGAGCGTCGAGTACGTGGAGCCCAGCAGGTCGGACGGCTTGTAGACGATGCCGCCGAGCTTGGCGGACACCAGTGCGTCGAACTCGTCGGGTCCGAGGCCGCCGTTGTTGTTGAAGCCGTTCTTCATCTCCACCTTGAAGACGATCGGCCGGTGGTCGGGGTGCAGCTGATGCCAGGCGGCGATGTTGTCGAGGCAGCTGCCGAGGTCCTGGTTGCGGCTCTTGCTGTACAGCTCGCCGGGCGTCTTCGCCGCCTCGCAGTTGTTGTCGTTGCCGAACGGATTGCTGTGGCTGACCCGCCAGCGCTTGGTGATGCTGTCGGTGTAGACGTCGAGTTCGAGCAGCGAGGCACCGGAGTCGAGGGCCTGCGCGAAGTAGGTGTACTTGGCCTTGTCGTAGGCGTTGTGCGTTCCGATGGTGGTCGCGTCGGAGAACTTGGGCGCGGCCGCCCGGGCGTTGCCCCCTGCTGCCATCAGCATCGCGGCGGCACCCAGCAGCACCGCCAGCCGCCTTGTCGTCCGCACGTGTCAACTCCCCTTCAAAGGTGCCGAGTTGGCGACAGCCTAGAGAGAGTGGATTACCGTGCGGTAGCCCCGGGGGGAACATCGGCCCCGGGGGTCGTGGCGACCTGCGACCACCCCGGAGTCATGGGTGTGGGAGCCGGCCCGGCCGGATGTCGATCGTGCGGACGCACAGCTGCATCAGGAGGCGATGCCGCGCTTGTCCATGGAGTCCTCGACTATGCGCAGCCCCTCCATGCCCGGCAGCTTCGCGATGTGCGAGTCGATGTCGCGGATGAGTCTGCGGCCCTCGGGGCCTGCGAAGAGGTGGGTCATGACGTACGTGACCTCGCTCTCGGACATGACGCCCGAGCCGACCGGGCCCCAGGCCTTCTCGAGCGCGAACCGGGCGAACACACGGGCCTTCTTGCTCGCCGCGAGCCGTTCACGCGCCTGCGACGCATAGAACGCGACGTGCTTCGTCTCCTGCTGCGCGATCCGCTTCAGCAGCGGTACCAGCACCGGGTGGCTCTCCAGCGCGGCAAGCCGGTGGTACGCCGCGGTCGCCGACCACTCGTTCGCCGCACCCCATGCCATGTGCACGGCGACGAAGTCATGTCCGATGATCCGGCTCATCGCCGTCTGCTTCACCGTCCCCAAACGGTCCCTCCAACCGAGCTTCAGACGCGTCGCCTTGAGCTCGTCGAAGTCGATCCGGACGCCGTGGCGCTCGAGCACGGCCGCGAGCGCTTCGCCGTGCCAGAACTCCTCGCGGTTCCACATCGTCATGAAGGCGCCCACCGCGGGCTCGTTGTGAGACGGGGTCGTCAGCAGATCACGCATGTAGCAGACCGTGTGGTATTCGATGTCGCACATGTAGCGCAGCGTGCGCAGCGTCCCCTCGGGCAGCGGGTTGCGCTCGAACTCGTCGAAGTCGAGGTCGGCCCACTGCACCCCGGTGGAGTTCTTCGTGTACTTGTCTATGTCGAAAGCCATCAGTCACTCTTCTCGTCGGTGCGCGCCGGAGGCGTCACCCGGGCAGCGATGACCTCGCTGCGTACACCCGAACCGCCCCTCTTCCATCGGTGGATGTCCCAGTTCCTCTGGTGCGACTCGCGCGCCAGTTCGGCGTCGGGGTTGATCGCCGAGGGCTTGCCCAGCAGCGACAGCCACGGCAGGTCGGAGTGGCTGTCGCCGTAGCCGTAGGAGGCCGCGAGGTCGTAGCCGCCCTCCTCGGCGTACCGCCGAAGCCACGCGGCCCTCGCCTCGTCGACGAGCGGCGGCTTGGCGAGGTAGCCGGTGAGCACACCGTCCTTCACATGCATGGAGCTCCCGACGACCTCGTCGAACAGGTCGGCGAGCGGAGCGGCGAGCAGGCCGATGGAGCCGGTGACCAGGACGGTGCGGTGACCCGCCGCACGGTGCTCGCGGATGCGCGCCAGGGCCTCCGCGCTCGTGTGCCGCAGCATCGTGTCGGCGTAGCCGCGCCGCACGACCTCCTCGAGACGGGCGACGGGCATACCGTGGTAGCGGCGCAGGAACGCACGGATGAACTCGCCTCGGTCCCGCCTCTCGGCGCGGAGGTAGCCGGGCAGCGACGTGAGCAGGTCCGCGACCTCCTTCGGCCAGGCCGCCTTGCGGAAGCCCGAGGTACGTACCCAGAGGTACTGCTCGACGATGTTGGAGTCGACGACGGTCCGTTCGAGGTCGAAGACGGCGAGCACGTCGGTACGCTGCGGCAGCTCGGGTTTCGGGCGGTTCGCCGGCCGGGCGGTCGTGGCCTTCCGGCGACGGTGGGCCGCTGTCAGCTCGCTCATCGCGGGGAGGTGTACCTTCTGCAGGTACTCCTCCCAGTCGATCCGCTCCACATCGAAGCCACGGTCCTCGCGCGCCTCTGCCGGAAGGGCGTTGTTCAGTGCGCGGGCGTTGCGGTCGTCGAAGATGATCTCGGTCCGCACATACGCGCGGTAGAGGTCGGTGAAGTTGCCGAGGGTGGCGATGCCGGCGCGCAGCTTGGCGTTCTCGGCCGCGAGGGCGCGCTTGCGCTCGTCGTTCGGCATCAGCCGCAGACCGGCGTCCCACAGGTCGGCCTTCTTCTTCGCCAGCAGAAGCCGTCGGTTGAACTTGCGCTCGCCCGCGAACTTCCAGGTCGGTACCTTGACGAAACCGTCGTCCTTGGGCAGCGGGTGCTGCGTGTAGTAGTCGCGTACGTTCTCGTACATGCGGTGGAAGGGCAGCGGATTCGACGCGCCCGAGGCGATGTGGAAGTACGTCGGTTCGTCGACAGGGGCCGGGTTGGCCGCCGCGGCGAGGATGGCGTTGACGACGAAGTCGACGGGGATGACATCGAGGATCGAGTCGGGCAGCCCCGGGAAGTCCGGCAGCTGGCCGCGGCCGTAGGCGAAGATCAGCGGATCGGCGACCTTGAAGCCGTCGATCCAGCCGGGGAACGGATGCTGGAGGGCGCTCTCGATGATCGAGGGCCGGACCACCGAAAGCCTGTGCCCGGCCTCGCCCCAGAGGTCTTCCGCGGCACGTTCCGCGAGTGCCTTCGTCAGTGTGTAGACGTCGGTCCACCCCAGGCTCTGGGCGCGCCGCCGGCCGGCGTCGACGAGGTGGGAACGCACCCACTCGCGCCGCGCGTTCTCGCTCGCGCGGGCCGCCGCGATCGGGCCCTCCTTGCCGTGGTTGCCGCGGGCGCGGGACATGAACCGCTCGAGCTGCGCCGGTTCCCGCGAGGTGAGCTCGGTGCGCTCGTGGGCCTGTGTCGCCGAGGTCCACTCGGCGCGCCAGTCGACGTCGTGCTCGAGCTTGGCCTCGGGCACCACACCGCGACGGAGTCCCCCGACGTAGCAGGTCGACACATGGACGACGTGCGGGTCCGATCCGGAGGCGAGCAGGGCCTGGTAGAGGCTTACGGCGCCGTTGACGTTCGTGTCGAACGCCTCGTGGACGGGCGGGTCGAACGAGACGGTCGAAGCCGAGTGGATGACGACGTCGAGGCGGGAGGGCAGCTCAGGAATGCCGGTCATGCTGCCGTCGAGCACCGTGATCCGCTCACGGACGATGCGCTCGGCCTCCTCGGCCCCCACGGCATCCCGCCAGCGCTCGAACACGGGTTTGCGCAGAAGCCTGCGGAGTCGGTCCTGCCCGGTCTGTCTGCCCTTCCCGCGCACGAGGAGCGAGATGTGGGTGGCGGGGTGATCGGTGAGCAGCCGCTCGAGCACGGCTTGCCCGACGAAGCCGGTCGCGCCGGTGAGCAGGACGTGCGCGCTGCCGAGTTCGGTCTTCGCGCTGTGCGGCATCACGGAAGGAGCCTCGATTCCACGGTGGATGCGACACCGGGACCGATGCCGGGGAGCGTGGCGACCATCGCGCGGATACGGCCCGCCTCGGCCCGTCCGCTCTGGTCGCCGAAGACATGGCGTTCGAAGAAGGTGCGCTCGTGCTTGGCGCGATCGACCGAGCCGAGCGGCCAGGCGGAGTGCCGGAGGGCGCGGCGGGTGATGCGCTGGGCGCGGACCGAGTTCCCGAGCCGCCGCCGCGACTCCTCGGCGAGGAAGCGGATGTGGCGCAGTTTGATCTCCACCAGGGGGTTGAGGATCGACGCCACGGCGGGGGACACCCCGGCCAGACGCCGGTAAGCCGCCTGTGTGATCCATTCGTCCACGAGGCTCGTCGTCACGTGTGCGGCGACGATCTGCGTACCGGTGACGGTGGCGATGAGGGAGTGACGGATCGGGCCACGGCGCTCGCGGCGCTCCGCCAGTACCCACCGTGCCGGGCCGGCGCTCGAAGGGAGGCCGCGGGCGGCGGCAGAAGCATCCAGGACGGCATCGAGGGCGTCGGCGATCCAGAATCTCTCGAACATCCACGTGGTGAGGAACGCGGTGACCCGGGCGTCCTTGTGTGTCGCCGTCACGAGGAGGTCGCGCACGCGGTGCAACGTCGCACGTTCCATGTCACGCAGCGCGCGAACGAGCCGGACGGATTCGGCGTCGAGCGGCTCTTCGACGAGCGACCCGAGGTCGAGCGTTCCGCGGTGGCTGCCGTGTGCCGTACGGGCGAACTCACGCACGTCGAAGCCCGCTGTCTCGGGCGGCGCGGTCGTTGCTTCGTCGTTTGGGTTCATGCACGGACTTTCTGGGGCCGGAGCCGGGGCGGGTAACTCTGCAGAGGCCCCGGAACGTGCGAAAAGCCGTCGGGGCTGTCACCTGAGACCGGGCAACCGGCGCATGTGTGACACGCGGCCTGATTCCGCATGGAGGCGGATGGGGAGAACTGCGCACTTTCGGCGGGACAACACACGTCGGCACAGCGCGCGATGAGGGCCTGTGGTCATAGGTCGATTCCTGAGTCCGCACGAGCATGTGCGGAAGCTCGTGTCACAGGTTCGATGCGTGCCCGGTCTAAGGGGACGAGCCGAGAAAAGAAGGGTGTGTCATGCGCGAGGAGTCAGCCATCGGCTGCTGCACGACCGCAGCAATTCACCTGGGTCGGCTCGCCGGGCATCGAACGCGGAAGCTTTCTGGGATCTTCCTGTCCGCGCGCAGAAGCGGTTTGTTAACCAGGCGGCTCGGAAAGGCGGTGTCGGGCTCGACAGCGTGACCCGCTCGCCACCCCATGTAATAGCTACGAGCGGGGAGTTCGAATGTCGAGCAGATGCCGTATGAAACTATGCTGAGCCGTCCGGGAGTGGCACTTGTCACCGGTGCCACGTCGGGTATCGGAGCAGCGTTCGCGCACGCTCTGGCAGACCGTGGATGGGACCTTGTCCTGGTGGCGCGCGACAGGGAGCGGCTCGACCGGACGGCGGTCGAGCTGGAATCCCGGGGCCGTGCCGTCGAGGTGCTGCCCGCCGACCTGTCCGATCGCGCCGATGTCGAGCGTGTCGCCGCCCGGCTGGAGGACCCCGCCCGTCCGGTGGACATGCTCGTGAACAACGCCGGTTTCGGCGTGCACGCACCGATCACCTCGGCCGACACCGCTCCGCATGACCGGGCGATCGAGGTCATGGGGCGCGCGGTGCTGGTGCTCGCCGGCGCCGCTGGGCGGTCCATGCGCGAACGCGGGCACGGCGCGATCGTCAATGTGTCGAGCACGGCTGGGTTCGTCACGATGGGGAGCTATTCGGCCGTCAAGGCCTTCGCCACCTCGCTCACCGAGGGACTGGCGAACGAGCTGCATGGAACGGGCGTCACCGTGACGGCACTTTGTCCGGGCTGGGTCCGCACGGAATTCCACGAGCGGGCCGGAATCCGGTCGTCGAGCATTCCGGACTTCCTCTGGCTCGACCCCGAGCGACTCGTCGAAACGAGTCTGCGCGACGTGCGGCGCGGACGGGTGATCTCCATGCCGAGCTTTCGGTACCGGCTGCTCATCTGGTTCACGCGTCATCTTCCGCGCCGCACGGTGCGGTGGATCTCGCGACGGATCTCGGCCGGCCGCAACGACAGTCCCACTCACTGAAAGAAGCAGTGCGGGCGAGCCCGCACCGGAAGGAAGCGGATGCCCGCGACGATGCGCGACCGTTTCACCTCACGCTCGCACGCTGCGGCGCGTTTCGTCGCGCAGCGGGGGCTGCTGAAGCCCGTCGTCTGGAGCGTGACCAGCGTCACGGTACTTGGGCGCGAGCGCCTGGAGAACGTCGACGACACGTATGTCGTCGTCGCCAATCACGCCTCGCACCTCGACACGCCCCTCATCATGGGCGCGCTGCCCCGCCGACTCGCGCGCTACCTCGCGGTGGGAGCCGCCGCCGACTATTTCTTCGACGTGTGGCGGCGGCGAGGCCTCACGGCACTCTTCTTCAACGCCTTCCCGGTCGACCGCACCGGAATGAACGCGCGCAGAGTGAGCGCCAAGTCGTTGCTGAACCGGGGAGTGCCGCTCCTGATCTTTCCCGAGGGCACCCGCTCGCGCGACGGATCGCTCGGGGCGTTCAAGCCGGGGGCGGCGGCGCTCGCCTCGTCGGTCGAGGTGCCGGTGCTCCCCGTCGCGGTCATCGGCGCGCATGCGGCGCATCCCCGCGGATCGAATTGGCCCCAACCGGGCCGCCTGCCGGTCGGGGTTGTCTTCGGCGAACCGCTCACTGCCCTTCCCGGAGAGTCGGTGAGCGAGTTCACCGAACGCATCCGCTCGGCGATCGTCGCTCTGGCCGAGGAGAACTCCGAGCGCATCCTCGGCGCGCATGCCACCTCACGTCGTCATACCTGAAGGAGACCGTCCGTGACCGAACCCACCAGCCGCACCGACGCGATGCGCACCGGTGATGTGAAACACATGAAGTGGTGGGGCTGGGGCGTAGAAGGCGTCGGCTTCCATCACGAGGACAAGCCCGGTTTCGCGCCGTTCGTCCAGAAGGCCGTCGGTCTCGATCTCTGGAGGGTCGAGCCCACCGAACGGCCCGACTTCTCCGAGTTGAAGGTGCCGGCCTCGACGGCACCGGAGGAGTTCCTCACGGTCCTGAGCGGCATCGTCGGAGCCGGGAACGTCGTTGTCGACGACCTGTCCCGGGTCGTTCACACGTACGGCAAGAGCCTGCGTGACCTGGTTCGCATCCGGTCCGGCGAGATCGCGCGCAGTCCCGATGTGATCGTCTACCCGGCCGACGAGGCGGAGGTGCAAAGCGTCGTCGAGGCGGCCGTCGAGGCGGACGCCGTGATCATCCCCTTTGGGGGCGGCAGCAATATCGCGGGCAGCCTCGAGCCGCACCCGGACGAGTCGCGGGTGGTCGTCTCACTCGACCTCGGCCGCCTGGGCCGGGTGCTGGAGATCGACGCCGACGCCGGACTGGCGCGCATCCAGGCCGGGGCGCTGGGCCCTGATCTTGAGGCTCAACTCAACCGGGACGGCTGGACGATGGGGCACTTCCCCGACTCGTTCACCCACTCGACGCTCGGCGGGTGGGTCGCCACGCGCTCGTCCGGCATGCAGTCGGACAAGTACGGCGACATCGCGGACATCGTCAAGGGGCTGCGTGTCGTGCGGGCCGGCGGCGCCCTCGTGATCCGTGCTGTTCCGAGTGCGTCGACCGGGCCGAGCGTGCGGGAGATGGTGGTGGGCTCGGAGGGGCGGCTCGGCGTCATCACCGAGGTCACGGTGCAGGTGCACCGGCTCCCCGAGAGGCGTGGCATCTACGCCTACTTCTTCAAGAACCTCGACCACGGCCTCGCCGCGATGCAGGAGATCGCCGAGAGTGACGTCTCGCCGTCGGTCACCCGTGTTTCGGACGCCCACGAGACGGGCTTCTCCCTGGCGACGAGCAAGGAGTCGAAGGGCATCCAGAAGATGGCACAGGCAGGCCTCATGGCGTATCTCAAGAGGCGTGGCTGGGACCTCGACGAGATGTGCCTCTCCTTCATCGGTTTCGAGGGCGGCGAGGCGTACGCGAAGCGGCAGAAGTCGCTCGTCGACCGGATCGTACGCAAGCATCACGGCATCGGCGTCGGCAAGGGACCCGGTGCGCTCTACGACCAGAAGAAGTTCGACACGCCGTACATCCGCGACTTCCTGCTCGACCGCGGTGCAGCAGGCGACGTGAGCGAGACCGCTGGTCCGTGGTCGAAGCTGCGTGGCATCCACGCGGCGGTCTACGAGGCGGCCGACCGCGCCTACGAGGAGATCGGCCGCAAGGGCTGGACGATGTCGCACATGTCGCACTCGTACCACTCCGGAGCCTGTCTCTACTTCACCTTCGCCTTCGTGTTCGGTGACGACCCTCTCGGCGAGTACGACACGGTCAAGCGCGCCATCCAGCAGGCGTTCGTCGATGCCGGCGGCACCATCTCGCACCACCACGGGGTGGGCCTGGAGCACGCGCCGTGGCTGGAGGAGGACATCTCGCCTCAGGGCGTCGCGGTCATGTCGGGCCTCTTCGGCGCTGCCGACCCGGGCGGCAACTTCAACCCGCGCAAGATCGTGGTCTGAGCGCGGCGTCCCATGGCCCGCGTGCCTGGGCGGTGCGCGGGCATCGGCGCGGCCACGCCACGACCGGGGCGCCGAGATACTCGTCCTCCTCGCGGACGGGGACGGCCTTGGGCGTCGGCGGACCACTGAGTGGCGTCGTAGGGGCCCGGTCGAGCCGCCGCACGGGAGGTCGCCGGATCAGGGCCCGTCCCCTCAGCACTCGATGATGTTGACCGCCAGTCCGCCGCGCGCCGTCTCCTTGTACTTCACGCTCATGTCCGCGCCGGTCTCCTTCATGGTCTTGATGACCTTGTCCAGGGAGACCTTGTGGGTGCCGTCGCCGCGCATCGCCATACGGGCCGCCGTGACGGCCTTGACCGCCGCCATACCGTTGCGCTCGATGCACGGGATCTGCACCAGACCGCCGACCGGGTCGCAGGTCAGGCCGAGGTTGTGCTCCATGCCGATCTCGGCCGCGTTCTCCACCTGCTCGGGGGTGCCGCCCAGCACCTCCGCCAGCGCGCCCGCCGCCATCGAGCAGGCCGAGCCGACCTCGCCCTGGCAGCCGACCTCCGCGCCCGAGATCGAGGCGTTCTCCTTGAAGAGCATGCCGATGGCGCCGGCCGCGAGCAGGAAGCGCACGACCCCCTCCTCGTCGGCGCCCGGCACGAAGTTGATGTAGTAGTGCAGGACCGCCGGGATGATCCCCGCCGCCCCGTTCGTCGGGGCGGTCACCACCCTTCCGCCGGCCGCGTTCTCCTCGTTCACCGCCATCGCGTAGAGGGTGATCCACTCCATCGCGCGGGACACCGGGTCGCCCTCGGCGCGCAGCTGGCGCGCGGTGACGGCGGCGCGGCGGCGCACCCTGAGGCCACCGGGCAGGATGCCCTCGCGGGACAAGCCGCGCGACACGCACGCCTGCATGACCCGCCAGATGTCGAGCAGCCCCGACCGGATCTCCTCCTCCGTGCGCCAGGCCCGCTCGTTCTCCAGCATCAGCGAGGAGATGGACAGGCCCGTCTCCTTGGTCAGGCGCAGCAGCTCGTCGCCGGTGCGGAAGGGGTACTTCAGCACCGTGTCGTCCAGCTTGATGCGGTCCGCGCCCACCGCGTCCTCGTCGACGACGAAGCCGCCGCCCACGGAGTAGTACGTCTTCGCCAGCAGCTCGGCTCCCGAGGCGCCGTACGCCCACAGCGTCATGCCGTTCGCGTGGTACGGGAGCGTCTCGCGCCGGTGCAGGATCAGGTCGTCGTCGAAGGAGAACGCGATCTCGTGCTCGCCGAGCAGCCGGATCCGGCCGGAGGTCTTGATGTCCTCCACCCGCTGGTCGGCGGTCTCCACGTCCACGGTGCGCGGCGAGGCGCCCTCCAGGCCGAGCAGCACCGCCTTCGGCGTGCCGTGGCCGTGGCCGGTGGCGCCGAGGGAGCCGTACAGCTCCGCGCGTATGGACGCGGCCGAGTCCAGGAGGCCCTCATTGCGCAGCCGGTGGGCGAACATGCGCGCCGCGCGCATCGGGCCGACCGTGTGGGAGCTCGACGGGCCGATGCCGATCGAGAACAGGTCGAAGACCGAGATGGCCACGGTGTCTCCTCAGTACGGGGGTGGTGCGGGGGCCGGCCGGGCACCGGGCACACGTCCAGTGTGCGCGGTGCCCGACCGGAGTGACTTACTTGGTGAGACCCGGGTACAGCGGGTGCTTCTCGGCCAGGGCCTTCACCCGGGCCTTGAGCGCCTCGGCGTCGTAGGACGGCTTCAGCGTCTCGGCGATGACATCAGCGACCTCGGCGAAGTCCTCGGTCGTGAAGCCGCGGGTCGCCAGGGCGGGCGTGCCGATGCGCAGACCCGAGGTGACCATCGGCGGGCGCGGGTCGTTCGGGACCGCGTTGCGGTTGACCGTGATGCCGACCTCGTGGAGGCGGTCCTCGGCCTGCTGCCCGTCCAGCTCGGAGTCGCGCAGATCGACCAGCACGAGATGCACGTCCGTGCCGCCGGACAGAACGGAGACACCGTGCTCCCGGACGTCGTCCCTGACCAGGCGCTCGGCGAGGATCCGCGCGCCGTCGAGGGTGCGCCGCTGCCGCTCCTTGAAGTCCTCGGAGGCCGCGACCTTGAAGGCGACCGCCTTGGCCGCGACCACGTGCTCCAGCGGACCGCCCTGCTGACCCGGGAAGACCGCGGAGTTGATCTTCTTGGCGAGCTCGGCCGTCGACAGGATCACGCCACCGCGCGGACCGCCCAGCGTCTTGTGGGTCGTGGTGGTGACCACATGGGCGTGCGGCACCGGGTTCGGGTGCAGCCCCGCCGCCACCAGACCGGCGAAGTGCGCCATGTCGACCATGAGGTACGCGCCGACCTCGTCCGCGATCCGCCGGAACGCGGCGAAGTCCAGCTGACGCGGGTAGGCGGACCAGCCCGCCACGATCAGCTTCGGCCGGGTCTCCTTGGCCAGCCGCTCCACCTCGTCCATGTCGACGAGACCGTCGGCACCGACGTGGTAGGGGACCACGTTGTAGAGCTTGCCGGAGAAGTTGATCTTCATTCCGTGGGTCAGGTGCCCGCCGTGCGCGAGGTTCAGACCCATGATCGTGTCGCCGGGCTGCAGCAGCGCGAACATCGCGGAGGCGTTGGCCTGCGCGCCCGAGTGCGGCTGCACATTGGCGTGCTCGGCGCCGAAGAGCTCCTTGACGCGGTCGATGGCGATCTGCTCGACCACGTCGACGTGCTCACAGCCGCCGTAGTAGCGGCGGCCCGGGTAGCCCTCGGCGTACTTGTTGGTGAGGACCGAGCCCTGCGCCTCCATGACCGCCACCGGGGCGAAGTTCTCGGAGGCGATCATCTCGAGGGTGGACTGCTGGCGGTGCAGTTCGGCGTCGACGGCGGCCGCGACGTCCGGGTCGAGCTCGTGCAGCGGGGTGTTCAGAACAGACATGTGTGCGGGTGACTCCTCAGCCGGCGATGTGGGTGTCGTACTCATCGGCGGAGAGCAGGTCGGCCGGCTCCTCCGTGACGCGCACCTTGAACAGCCAGCCGCCCTCGAAGGGGGCGGAGTTCACCAGCGACGGGTCGTTCACCACGTCCTCGTTGACCTCCGTCACCTCGCCGCTGACCGGCGAGTAGAGGTCGCTCACCGACTTGGTCGACTCCAGCTCACCGCAGGTGTCACCCGCGGTCACCGAGTCTCCGACCTCCGGGAGCTGGACGAACACGACATCGCCGAGCGCGTTGGCGGCATGCTCCGTGATGCCGATCGTCGAGACGCCGTCCTCGGCGGCCGACAGCCACTCGTGCTCCTTGCTGTAACGCAGCTGCTGGGGATTGCTCATGGCCTGAATTCTCCTGTACGCGGGGAGTGGTGGTGAAAGGGGGACTGCTGGAGACGTGTGTGACCAGGGTCTACGGGTGGGATGCCACGCCCGCCCCTGGCCCAGTCTCTACTTCTGGCGCTTGTAGAACGGCAGCGCCACGACCTCGTACGGCTCATGGCTGCCCCGGATGTCCACCCCGACCCCGGGCGTGCCCGGCGCGGAGTGCACGGCGTCGACGTAGGCGATCGCGATCGGCTTGCCCAGCGTGGGGGAGGGCGCGCCGGAGGTGACCTCACCGATCACCTCGCCGCCGGAGACGACCGCGTACCCGGCGCGCGGGACGCGACGGCCCTCGGCGACCAGCCCTACGAGGACCCGCGGCGGGTTCTGCTCCGCGCGCTCCGCGGCCTCGTGCAGCGCGGCGCGCCCCACGAAGTCGCCCTCCTTCTCGAACTTCACCACGCGGCCGAGACCGGCGTCGAAGGGGGTCAGGGAGGTGGTCAGCTCGTGCCCGTACAGCGGCATGCCCGCCTCCAGGCGCAGCGTGTCCCGGCAGGACAGCCCGCAGGGGATGAGGCCGACGGGCGCGCCCGCCTCGGTCAGCGCCTGCCACAGCTTCTCGGCGTGCTCGGGGGCGACGAACAGCTCGAAGCCGTCCTCGCCGGTGTAGCCGGTGCGCGCGATCAGCGCCGGGACGCCGGCGACCGTGCCGGGCAGACCCGCGTAGTACTTGAGGCCGTCGAGGTCGGCGTCGGTGAGGGACTTCAGGATGCCGGGCGACTCGGGGCCCTGGACGGCGAGCAGCGCGTAGGCGTCGCGGTCGTCGCGCACCTCGGCGTCGAAGCCGGCGGCGCGCTCCACGAGCGCGTCCAGCACCACCTGGGCGTTGGAGGCGTTGGCGACGACCATGTACTCCTGCTCACCGAGCCGGTACACGATCAGGTCGTCGAGGATGCCGCCGTCCTCCTGGCAGATCATGGTGTAGCGGGCCCGGCCGACGCCGACGGAGGAGATGTTGCCGACCAGGGCGTGGTCGAGGAGCCGGTTGGCCTGGGGCCCGGTCACGGTGATCTCGCCCATGTGCGAGAGGTCGAAGAGGCCCGCCTTCGTCCGGACGGCGATGTGCTCGTCGCGCTCGGATCCGTACCGCAGGGGCATGTCCCAGCCGGCGAAGTCGGTCATCGTCGCGCCGAGCTCACGATGCCGGGCATCGAGGGCGGTGCGGCGCAGGGGGCTGCTGCTCATCGGTTGTGCTCCCAAGGCGATGGGGGTCCCCCGGCGCGAGCGAAGCCGAGCGTGGGGGAGGGCGAGGTCGTTCCTCCCCATCTGTCATCGGAACCTGAGAGGTTCGCCATGACTCCCGCGGCGGGTCGTCACGGCTTGCACCTTGGGTGGAGCCGTCCGAAGCGGCTCGCTTTCCAGATGTGCCTCGCCCGCGCGGTATCGGGGCCTGAGAGATTCAAGGGAGGGACTTGCTCCTTCGGCGCCCGGACGGACGTACGGCGGACGTACGCGTACCCGGGACTCTCCCGCGCGGATTCAAGCGGCCGGTATGCAGTTGGCGCGCACATCATTGCACGCATCGACGGATGGTGGCAGGGCAGCATCCGGAACCGGCCTGTGGCGGTACGCGAACGAAATCGCGAGACGCGGACATTACCTTCTCTTTACACTCTGTGGGGAGTGACTCCTGACCAAGGGAGGGCGATGACAGTGGACAGGCCCACGGCGTATGCCACGACCTCGGGCATCGCGGTGCCCGGCCAGCCCGACACCCCGGCGCGGGAGGCCCGCGGACCCCGGCGGAAGGCCGTGGTCCGGGATCTGCGCGCCTGCGCGGGGCGCAGCCCGCACGGGCTCACCTTCTCGGCGGGCGACCTCGTCGTCGTCACCGGTCTGCCCGGCAGCGGCAAGTCCACGCTGATGCGGCGCGCCGTGCGGGGCGTGCGGGTCGACTCCCAGGACACCCGCGACCGCTGGGACACGCGCGTGGCCCGCTTCCTGCCGTACGGGGTCTACCGTCCCCTGGTCCGTCTCGCCCACTACGCGGGTCTGCGCCGCGCCCTGCGCGCGGGCACCGGGGTCGTCGTGCACGACTGCGGCACCCAGGCCTGGGTGCGCGGCTGGCTGGCCCGGGAGGCCCGGCGCCGCGGCGGCACACTCCATCTGCTCCTGCTCGACGTCCCCCCGGACACGGCCCTTGCGGGACAGTACGAGCGCGGCCGAGGTGTCTCGCGGCACGCGTTCGTCAAGCACCGCCGGGCCACCCGCCGCCTGCTGCGCGCCGTCGAGCAGGGCCGGCTGCCCGAGGGCTGCGGCTCGGTGGTGCTGCTCGACCGGGACGCGGCGGACGTCCTGCGCCGCATCGACTTCGCGGCCTGACCGCCCCCGCACCCCTGGCGCTAGCCTTTGGGACCACAGCAGCGGTTCTGAGCAGGCGGTAGAACAGATGGACTTCCCGGCGGATCTCCCCGCGGACTTTCCCCCACAGGCGCACCCCCATCCGCACGGCGGATGGCCGGGCAACGAACTGGAGGAGGTGCTCTCCGCCTCGCTCGGCGTGCCCTCGGCCGGCGGCCGGATCATCGAGGTCCTCGGCCGCAGCTTCGTCTGGGTGCCGCTGCCCAATGACGGCGGACCGCACAGCGGCCCCCTCGACCTCCCCACCCTTCAGATCGAGGGCCAGGCCTACGTCCCGGTCTTCAGTTCGGAGGAGCAGTTCCGCCAAGTCGTCGGCAATCACATGTCGTACACGATCGCGCCCGCCGTCGAGTTCGCCCGCGGCCTGCCCCCGCAGGTCGGTATCGCGGTCAACCCGGACGGAGTGGTCGGTGTACCGCTGCCGCCCGACGCGGTGGCCGAGCTGTGCCGCACCGGGCGCACCCCGCTCGACGGGCTGGTGAGCGGCGGCCGTGTCCGGCTCTTCGAGCCCGACTGGCAGGACGAGCCGGTGGACTTCCTCGCCGCCGCCTCGGCCGAGTTCGCGGCGACCGGCGCGGTGCTCACCGCGCGGCGCTGTCTGGCCGCGATCGAGACCGCCGATCCCGTGATGTTCATAGGCGTCGAGCTCGCCTCCTGGGAGGCCGACGCACGCAGCCTCGTGCTGGACGCGCTAGGCCGAGCGCTCGGCAAGGTGCCGGTCAGGACCCCGGTGAACATGGTGTTCCTGGACGTGGCCCAGGATCCGGTGGGGGACTGGATGCGGGAGCGGGTGCGCCCCTTCTACCAGCATGGACTGTGAACCGTCCGCAGGCTCGGCGCGCGACGCCGGACCGAAGTGGGGTGGCGCGCGTCAAGTTGCTGTCAGTATGGCGCCTTAACCTGGTTTCATGGCCGCAGCGGGAGTGGCCCGCGTCCGGCCGGGGCCGGCCCGCGGCGACGCCGCAGGAGGATGCGGTCTCCCCGGGGCAAGGGAGAATGACCCGGTCGGGGCGGTGCGGCTGGAATCCGCCCGCGCCGCAGCGGAGAGATCCGTCGGGGTCGGCAGGTTCGTGGTGAAGGGGCGGTAGAGGGTGAGCGCGTCGGGCACGGCCGCGGCCGGGCAGGTCGAGCACATGCTGCGCCAGGTGACGCCCGGGCGTTACGACGCCTACGAGGCGCTCCTTCACGCGCTCGCAACCCCCGCTTCCGGACAGGTCTGGATGCTGCTCTGGCACGGCCAGGCGGGCTCGCCCGACGCCCAGTACGGGAACATGGAGGTGGCCGGCCACGGCTACGCGCCCTGCGTCACCTCCGCCCAGGAACTCTCGGCCAGCGGCTGGAACCGCTCGTACGAGGTGGTCGACGGCCTCGACGTCGCCCGCACCCTCTACCCGGACCACTACGGCCTGTGGCTCAACCCCCACGCGCCGGGCGGCGGTGTCGGCATCCCCTGGCTCGATCTGCGCCGCATCGCCACAGGTCTCGAACGCCAGCCCGCGGGGCCGCTGAGGCTGTCCGAACCGGCCTTGGAGATCCCGCAGTTCTACGCCCTCCTCACGCAGAACGCCCACCGTACGGCCGCGGTCCGCTCGCTGCGCCGGGCCTGGGTGCAGCCCGCCCACGGCGCTCCGTACCTGGTGATCGGCCTGGACGTGTACGACACCTCGCCGCCCGCCGTCGACTCGGTGCGCGCGATGATGCAGCAGTCCGTCGCGGCCGTGCCCGAGGGACTGCCCGTGTCGACCGTCGCGATGTCCGACGAGTACGACCCGGTCGTGATGTGGCTGCGCGCGGGCACCCGCCCGTTCTACGACCGCGAGGCCCACGCGGTCCAGGCCCCGGCCGTGGGCGGCTACGGCTATCCGCCGGCCCGCGGGGCCTACTGAGTTCGGCACCCCGGCCGTCCGCGGCCGGTTCTCCGCCACGGGCACGTCTTCGCGCGTAGAACAGGGCGGACGATCACGCTTTGGTGTGCTGTGTGGCAATTGAGGCGCGTCCGACGCCCGTTACCCGCTGTCCGGATAACGGAACCCCCCAGACCTCATCACGTTTACGCATCCATTTACCGCCAAGTCTGGCAAGTGATCGCCGAAGCGTTGAAGACTCCCGCTTCAAGGGGTTCGCCCCTGTGTACGACGGACTGTTTCATGCCGCCACAGCGGCAAGCGCGGGCCGGTCACCGCCGGTTGAGAGGGGTCCCTGCCAGATGACGGCACCATTGCACGAGCCGACCGCGGAAGCGGCCCCAAGTGCTGCCGAAGAAGCGGCGGTTGCCAGAGCCGACGCGAAGGCCGTACAGGGGCGTTCCCTGGGCCGGATCGCATGGGAGCGACTGAAGAGGGACAAGCTCGCCCTCACCGGCGGGATAGTCGTGCTCGTCCTCATCCTGGTCGCCGTGCTCGCGCCGGTGATCACCAGCCTGGTCGGGCAGGATCCGGACGCCTACCACGAGAACCTGATCGACCCGCTGTTCGGTACTCCCACGGGCTCCCTGGGCGGCATCAGCGGCGACCACCTGCTGGGCGTCGAGCCGGTCAACGGCCGCGACATCTTCGCGCGCATCCTCTACGGCGCCCAGATCTCCCTCCTGGTCGGCTTCCTGTCGGCCGTGGTCGCCGTGGTCCTGGGCACCGTCCTCGGCATCCTGGCCGGCTTCTTCGGCGGCTGGGTCGACTCCCTGATCAGCCGCGTCATGGACGGTCTGCTCGCCTTCCCGCAGCTGCTGTTCACCATCGCCCTGGTCTCCGTCATGCCGAACGACATGCTGGGCCTGTCCGGCTCCAGCGTGCGCGTGCTGGTGATGATCGTGGTCATCGGCTTCTTCGGCTGGCCCTACATCGGACGCGTGGTGCGCGGCCAGACCCTCTCGCTGCGCGAGCGCGAATACGTCGAGGCCGCCCGATCGCTGGGCGCCGGGCGCTTGTACATCCTGTTCAAGGAACTGCTGCCCAACCTCGTCGCCCCGATCATCGTGTACACGACGATGATGATCCCCACCAACATCCTCACCGAGGCGGCGCTCAGCTTCCTGGGCGTGGGCGTCAAGCCGCCCACGGCCTCATGGGGGCAGATGCTCTCCAGCGCGATCGACTACTACGAGTCGGACCCCATGTACATGGTGGTCCCGGGTGTAGCGATCTTCATCACTGTTCTCGCCTTCAACCTCTTCGGCGACGGCGTGCGGGATGCGCTGGACCCGAAGGGCTCCCGCTGAACTGCCGTACCCCAAGCGTCCCGTGCCACTGACACGGGGTCTCTCATCTAAACCGGAGGATCCGAGATCGTGACTACCCAACGCACCTCAGGGCGGCGGAAGCAGGCGTTGGCCGCTGCTGCTGCGGTCGCCGCGCTGCTGACCACGGCGGCGTGCGGCGGCGGTGGCGCTGACGACAACAAGGGCTCGAAGACCGGTGCCGCCGGCTTCGACGCGGCCAACAACAAGGTCGCGCAGGCCTCCCTTGTCAAGAAGGGCGGCACGCTGCGGTTCGGTGGCGCCCAGGACGCCGACTCGTGGGACACCACGCGTGGCTACTACGGCTTCATGTGGGACTTCGCGCGCTACTACAGCCGCCAGCTCGTCACGACCAAGGCCGAGCCGGGCAAGGCCGGCGCCCAGCTGACCCCGGACCTCGCCACCGGGCTTGCCAAGGTCTCCGACGGTGGCAAGACCTACACGTACACGCTGCGTGACGGCGTGACGTGGGAGGACGGCAAGGCGATCACCTCCAAGGACGTCAAGTACGGCATCGAGCGCGTGTGGGCGCAGGACGTGCTGTCCGGTGGTCCGACGTACCTGAAGGACGTCCTCGACCCCAAGGGCGAGTACAAGGGCCCCTACAAGGACACGGCCAAGGACAAGCTGGGTCTGAAGGCGATCGACACGCCGGACGACAAGACCATCGTCTTCCACCTCCCGAAGGCCAACTCGGACTTCGAGGACATGCTGGCCCTGGTCTCGGCCTCCCCGGTCCGCCAGGACATGGACACCAAGTCCAAGTACGGTCTGCACCCCTTCTCCTCCGGCCCGTACAAGTTCCAGTCGTACAGCCCGGGCAAGGACCTGACCCTGGTCCGCAACGACCAGTGGAAGCAGGCGTCGGACCCGGTCCGCAAGGCCTACCCGGACAAGATCACCGTCCAGTTCTTCTCGGACGCCAACCAGCTCGACCAGCGTCTGCTCAACGGTGACCTGGACCTGGACATCAACCAGACCGGCATGTCGCCGCAGGGCCGCACCACCGCCCTGAAGGAGCACAAGGCCAACCTGGACAACCCGGTCTCCGGCTACATCCGTTACGCGGTCTTCCCGCAGAGCGTGAAGCCGTTCGACAACATCGAGTGCCGCAAGGCCGTCATCCTCGGCGCCGACCACGTGTCGATCCAGACCGCTCGTGGTGGCCCGATCGCCGGTGGCGACATCGGCACCAACATGCTCCCGCCGTCCGTCCCGGGCGCCGAGGGCCAGAAGTACGACCCGTTCGAGATCGCCGGCGCGAACAAGAACGGCAACGAGGCCAAGGCCAAGGAGGCCCTGAAGGCCTGCGGCAAGCCGAACGGCTTCTCCACCACCATCGCCGTCCGCAACAACAAGCCGGTCGAGGTGGCCACCGCCCAGTCCCTGCAGGCGTCGCTGAAGAAGATCGGCATCAACGCGCAGATCGACCAGTACGACGGCTCGCAGACCACCGGCATCATCGGCAGCCCCTCGAACGTGCAGAAGAAGGGCTACGGCATCATCATCATGGGCTGGGGCCCGGACTTCCCGTCCGTCCAGGGCTTCGGTCTGCCGCTGTGGGACAGCAAGTACATCCTGCAGAGCGGTAACAACAACTACGCGCTGATCAAGGACAAGGCGATCGACGGCCTGTTCGACGACTACGTCAACACGCTGGACGACGCCGGCAAGACCAAGATCGCCACGGAGATCAACCACAAGGTCATGGAGGGCGGCTACTACATGCCCTTCACCTTCGAGAAGTTCATCAACTGGCGCGGGGACAACCTGGCGAACGTGTACACGACCGACGGCTACAGCGGCACGTACGACTTCGTCAACCTCGGCCTGAAGTCCGCGAAGTAGAACCGGCACACCCGCCGTACGGCACGAAAGGCAGGTGAAGGCCGGCGACGCGTGATCGCGGGCCACCGGAAGACCTCCGGTGGCCCGTGGTCCGCGGCGGGCCGAGAGCTGTGCTCGCTTACCTCATCAGGCGGCTGTTCGCCGCCGCAGTGATGCTCGTGGTCATCATCATGGTGGTCTTCGGCATCTTCTTCCTCGTCCCCAAGTGGGCGGGCGTGGACATCGCCACGAGCTTCGTGGGCAAGCAGGCCGACCCGGCCGCCGTCGAAGCGGTGCGTGTGAAGCTGGGGCTCTCAGACCCGATCTACGTTCAGGTCTGGGAGTTCTTCAAGGGCATCTTCGCGGGCCGCACGTACGCGGCCGGCGGTGACGTCACCCACTGTGCCGCGCCGTGCTTCGGCTACTCCTTCCGCAGCGAGCAGGCCGTCTGGCCGGTGCTGACCGACCGCTTCCCGGTGACCCTGGGCCTGGCGCTCGGTGCCGCCGTGCTGTGGCTGGTCTTCGGTGTCGCGGCGGGTGTGCTCTCCGCGCTCAAGCGCGGCAGCATCTGGGACCGCGGCGCGATGGTCGTCGCGCTGTCGGGTGTCTCCCTCCCGATCTACTTCACGGGCATGCTCTCGCTGGCGATCTTCGCCTTCGGGCTCCACTGGATCGACGCCAAGTACGTGCCGCTGGATCAGAGTTTCAGCGGCTGGCTGGGCGGCATGATCCTCCCGTGGATCACCCTCGCGTTCCTGTACGCGGCGATGTACGCCCGTATCACCCGCGCCACCATGCTGGAGATCCTCGGTGAGGACTACATCCGCACGGCGCGCGCGAAGGGCCTCAAGGAGCAGGCCGTCATCGGCAAGCACGCCATGCGCTCCACGATGACGCCCATCCTGACCATGCTCGGCATGGACCTCGGCGCCCTCATCGGCGGCGCGATCCTGACGGAGTCGACCTTCAACCTTCCCGGCCTCGGCCGCGCGGTGCTCGACGCCATCAAGAACCAGGACCTGCCCATCATCCTGGGCGTCACCCTGATCACTTCTCTCGCGGTGCTGATCGCCAACCTCGTGGTGGACATCCTGTACGCCGTGATCGACCCCCGAGTGAGGCTCTCATGACCGAACTCAGCAAGACCGGAGCTGCCGTGGGCGAGCCCACCTCCGCCTCGTCCGCCCCGACCTCCTTCCTGGAAGTGCGCGACCTGAAGGTGCACTTCCCGACCGACGACGGTCTGGTCAAGTCCGTCGACGGCCTCAGCTTCAAGCTGGAGAAGGGCAAGACCCTCGGCATCGTGGGCGAGTCGGGTTCGGGCAAGTCGGTGACCTCGCTCGGCATCATGGGCCTGCACACCGCCGGCCAGTACGGCAAGCGCAAGGCCCAGATCTCCGGCGAGATCTGGCTGAACGGCACCGAGCTGCTGTCCGCCGACCCCGACCACGTGCGCAAGCTGCGTGGCCGTGACATGGCGATGATCTTCCAGGACCCGCTGTCCGCGCTGCACCCGTACTACACGATCGGGCAGCAGATCGTGGAGGCGTACCGGATCCACCACGACGTCGACAAGAAGACCGCCCGCAAGCGGGCGATCGAGATGCTCGACCGGGTGGGCATCCCGCAGCCGGACAAGCGGGTGGACGGCTACCCGCACGAGTTCTCCGGCGGTATGCGCCAGCGCGCGATGATCGCGATGGCGCTGGTCAACAACCCCGAACTGCTCATCGCGGACGAGCCGACGACCGCCCTGGACGTGACCGTCCAGGCGCAGATCCTCGACCTGATCCGCGATCTGCAGAAGGAGTTCGGCTCCGCGGTCATCATCATCACCCACGACCTGGGCGTCGTCGCCGAGCTGGCCGACGACCTCCTGGTGATGTACGGCGGCCGCTGTGTGGAGCGCGGTCCGGCCGAGAAGGTGTTCTACGAGCCCCGGCACCCCTACACCTGGGGTCTGCTCGGCTCGATGCCGCGTCTGGACCGCGAGCAGCAGGACCGCCTGATCCCGGTCAAGGGCTCCCCGCCCTCGCTGATCAACGTCCCGTCCGGCTGTGCCTTCAACCCGCGCTGCCCGTACGCCGACATCCCGAAGGACAACGTCACCCGCACGGTCCGCCCCGAGCTGACCGAGGTCGGCAGCCAGCACTGGGCCGCCTGCCACATGACGCAGGAGCAGCGGGAGCGTATCTGGATCGAAGAGATTGCGCCGAAGCTGTGAGCGAGAACCCCAAGGACGCAGCGGTGACCATTCCCGCGCAGAGCGATGGTGCCACCCTCACCAAGGACGCCGCTCCCGGCGAGACCCTGCTGAAGGTGACCGGGCTCCAGAAGCACTTCCCGATCCGCAAGGGCCTGCTCCAGCGGCAGGCCGGCGCGGTGCGCGCCGTCGACGGCCTCGACTTCGAGGTCAAGGCCGGCGAGACGCTCGGTGTCGTGGGCGAGTCGGGCTGCGGCAAGTCGACGATGGGCCGGCTGATCACCCGGCTGCTCGAACCGACGGCCGGCACGGTCGAGTTCCAGGGCAAGGACATCACCCACCTCGGCGTGGGCGGTATGCGTCCGCTGCGCCGTGATGTGCAGATGATCTTCCAGGACCCGTACTCGTCGCTGAACCCGCGCCACACCATCGGCACGATCATCGGTGCTCCCTTCAAGCTCCAGGGCGTCGTGCCCGAGGGCGGCATCAAGAAGGAAGTCCAGCGGCTGCTGTCGGTCGTGGGTCTCAACCCCGAGCACTACAACCGCTACCCGCACGAGTTCTCCGGCGGCCAGCGCCAGCGCATCGGTATCGCCCGCGCGCTCGCGCTCAACCCGAAGCTGGTCGTGGCGGACGAGCCGGTGTCCGCTCTGGACGTGTCGATCCAGGCGCAGGTCGTGAACCTGCTGGACGACCTCCAGGAGGAGCTCGGCCTGACGTACGTGATCATCGCGCACGACCTCTCGGTCGTCCGGCACGTCTCGGACCGGATCGCGGTGATGTACCTCGGCAAGATCGTGGAGCTGGCGGACCGCGAATCGCTGTACAAGGCGCCGATGCACCCGTACACCAAGGCGCTGATGTCGGCGGTTCCGGTCCCGGACCCGAGGCGCAAGAACGCCAAGAGCGAGCGCATCCTGCTCAAGGGCGACGTTCCCTCGCCGATCGCGCCGCCGAGCGGCTGCCGTTTCCACACGCGGTGCTGGAAGGCGACGGAGATCTGCCGGACGACCGAGCCGCAGCTCATCGAGCTGAAGCCGGGGCAGCGAGTGGCCTGCCACCACCCGGAGAACTTCGAGGACCAGGCCCCGCAGGACACGGTGCTGCTGTCGGCCGCGAAGGAAGCGGCCGAGCTGGTGGCCGACGAGGTCCTGGCGGAGTCCGCTGCGACATCGGCGGCGGTGGCGGCGGAGGTGGAGGCTGCGGCCGCCGCGGAGACGGCGACCGACACCGAGACCGCGGCTGACACGGAGACCGCGGCCGGCACGGCCTCGGACACCGAGGAGCCGGCCGAGACGCCCGCTGAGGCTGCTTCCGAGGAGACCGCCTCCGAGGAGTCGGAAACCGACGGCACGAAGTAAAAGACATTCGCTCACGCGTATGCCCCGGAAACCGCAGGACTGGTTTCCGGGGCATACGTGTCGAGAAGTCGATCCGGGGATCAGGAACTGGTCTCCCAGTAATGCCACCCGACGGAACTCGCCGGTAGTTTCGCCGTGCCCGAGGCGAGCGTCGTGACCGTGCAGTTCGGGTTCGTGCGGTTCGATTCCCAGCTGACCTGGTAGCCGTTGGAGCCGTACTGCAGATTGCCGTACTTGCGGGCGTTGATGTTGTGCGAGTACGTGTGGCCGGTCGTGACGGCCACGGACTTCGTGATGCTGCCGCTCACCGACGCCTTGGCCGAGGCGAACAGGTAGCTCGCGCTCACCTCGAGCGAGGCGGACACGCTGTAGGTGATGGTGGTGGCCCGCGTGACGGAGGCCGTGATGGTGCCGCCAGGACCGTCCTTGAAGTACGCGCCCTTGGCCGGAAGGCGATAGGCCTTGTGCGACTTGATGAGAACCCCGTAATCGACCGGGCACGACCTCTTCGGCGTGACGACCGCGGACGCCGGCGCCGCCCCCGCGAGAACCGGCATGGTTCCGGCCACGACAAGTGCGGCCAGCTTTGCTCTCTTACGCATGAGAGAGTCCCCCATATTGAGTGGTCGGATCTCCGCTGCTGCGGAAATCGGTCAAGCGCGAGCGAGCCTATGAATTTGACAGGGTGCGGTCAATCTTCCCCTTGATTGGTTGAGGAAGAATTGAGCCTGCGGCAGTGCTGATTGAAAAGTCCCGTAAATTCTTCGAAAAATAGCGGCGCCGATTGTGATCTTGGGCCCCGCACTGATGGGCGTGCCCGCCGGAGCGGCACGGCCTTCCGGCGGGGGTGGCTCGCCGGGTTGCCGGGAGTGACTCCTGCGGCGGAGTCGGCTTTGCAACGTCGGCGTTTCCGTCCTGATACCTTGCTTTGCAAGGTGCACCCGCTTCGATGGGTAAGAATATAAGGGTGCTCCAGCAATTGTTCAGCCCCTCGGTCCAGCACACGCTGGACCTCGTCGGCATCTTCGTCTTCGCGATCTCCGGCGCGCTGCTGGCCGTCCGCAAGAACTTCGACGTCTTCGGTATCGCGGTGCTCGCCGAGGTCACCGCGCTGGG
The DNA here is from genome assembly GCF_040644975.1 of Streptomyces sp. NPDC046900. Lineage (NCBI taxonomy): Bacteria > Bacillati > Actinomycetota > Actinomycetes > Kitasatosporales > Streptomycetaceae > Streptomyces > Streptomyces sp. NPDC046900. The sequence goes on from NZ_JBEYXD010000009.1 coordinate 51,645, forward strand.
CGGAGGGCTGTTCCGTGACCTGATCATCGGGGCCGTGCCGCCGGCCGCGTTCACGGACCGGGGGTACTTCCTGACCCCGCTGCTCGCCGCCCTGCTGGTCTTCTTCCTCCACCCTCAGGTGGAGCGGATCCAGGTGGCCGTCAACGTCTTCGACGCGGCCGGTCTCGGTCTGTTCTGCGTGGCCGGGACGACGAAGGCGTACGAGTACGGGCTCGGCGTCACCTCGTCCGCCGCCCTGGGCCTGGCCACCGCCGTGGGCGGTGGCGTCCTGCGCGACGTCCTCGCCAACGAGGTGCCCTCGCTGCTGCGCTGGGACCGCGACCTGTACGCGGTGCCCGCGATCGTCGGCGCCACGATGGCCGCGCTGTGCATCCGCTACGACGCCCTGACGCCCTTGACCACCGGGCTCGCGGTGGTCACCGCTTTCGCACTACGCCTGCTGGCGATGCGGTTCCACTGGCGAGCGCCGCGCGCCTGGAACCGGCGCTCCACGGTTGCCGAGGAGTAGCCGCGCCCTCGGTCCCGCCGGTCATCTGCTGGGTCAGCCAGGTGAACACGTACGGGATCTGCGGGCGCCACAGGGCCATGCTGTGGCCGCCCGCGCTGCGCGGGATCAGCACCGCGCGGACCGTGGTCGGCGGTTTGGCGATCTGCTGCAGCGCCGCGGCCGCCTGGTAGCCGTCGCCCAGCTGGCCGGACAGGTACAGGGAGACGCGGGGCGGGATGCGGTTGTCCTTGAGCAGGTAGTACGGATTGTTCTGGCGGCGCAGCTCGAGGCTCTGGGCGGCGAGCGAGCGGCGCTCGCCGATCGGGTCGTTGTAGCCGGACAGGCTGATCGCCGCCCGGTAGCGGTCCGGGTGTGCCACCACGAGTTTCGTCGCGCAGTGCGCACCGGCCGAGTAGCCGGCGGCCGCCCAGCCGTTCGGCGCGGACCGGGCGCGGAAGTTGTCCGTGACCATCTTGGGCACGTCGATGCTGAGCCAGGTGTCGGCGTTGACGGTGCCCGGGATGTTCGCGCAGCCGGTGTCGACCTTGGCGATGAGGTTGGTGCGCGGGGCCACGAGGATGAACGGCGCCACCTGACCGCTGCGCATCAGCGGCAGCAGCTGCTCGTGCACCTTCAGCGATCCGAACCAGGCCTTCGCCGAGCCCGGGTAGCCCGAGAGCAGCTCGACGACGGGGAACTTCTTGTTCCGGTAGGCGGGCTCGTAGTACTGCGGCGGCAGCCACACATAGACCTCGGCGTCGACGCCGGACACCCGGCCCTTGAGCTGGGTGACGCGCACGCCGCCGGCCGCGTGCATGGCGGGTCCGTCGGCCCGGGTGAAGGTCTGGCGGACTTTCGGCAGGGCCTTGATCTGGATGCCTCCGGTGCCGTCCTTGCCGAGGTCGACGGCCTGCTGCACATGGTTTCCGGTGCCGAGCAGATCGCCCCAGTTGTCGTACAGGTTGTTGGCGTTGTTCACCAGTACAAAGACCAGGGTGACCGCTGTGGCCTGGGCGAACAGCAGCATCAGCATCCGGGCGGCATGGCGCAGCACCACCGGGCCGCGGATCCGGGACCACAGGAGAAGCGGCAGGATGATGGCGACGGCCACGAGGGCGATCGACGTGAAGAGGAACGGCGTCCCGGTCAGGCTCATCGGCGTATCCGGCTCTTCCTGTGAAACGGGCGGAACTGGCTGTACGTCTTCTCAGAGGGAAGCCGGGGGGTGCCGGTCACGGACGAGTGCGGACACTTACCTAAAAATTGCCAAAACCACACCCCTGGGTGGCCGGGTCCATGCGGGGTTGGGAACTGTTCGTTTTCAGATGTGCAGGAGCGTGTGTGGGTGTGCATGAGCATGTACTGGTTCGTGGTGTTGCAGCGCGCACAGGTCGCATGACGGGCACTGTCAGTGTCGGCCGGTACCGTTCTTCCTGTTGCTGCTCAAGCGTGGTGGAGGGGGTACATCGATGCGTGAGGGGTCGCTGCGCACGATCGCTGCCCCTTTCGTGGCCCTCGGCCCGTCCGGTGTGGCGATCCGCACCCGCCTAAAGCACCTGGGGGCCGACGACGAGCAGGTGTTGCGCCTGGTGGGCGCGCATCTGGGCTCGCTGGCCTCGAAGGACCTCAAACGCCGGTGCACTGATGGCCTGGAGCACTCCACTGATACGTGGGCGGGGCGCAAGCGGGCCCTCACGGAGGAGTCTTCGTCGCGCTGGGCCGGGAGCATCACCAAGGCCACGCACGATCAGTGGGCGCTTGCGCGGCGTGCCCAACTCGCGCACATCGAAAGCCTTCAGGCGGGCGTGCGGACGATCGCGCACCGCCTGTCCCTGCCGATCGGGGAGAAGGGAAGCAGGCGGGCGCCGGGCGGCTACCGCAGCGCCAAGGAGTGGTTCGCCAAGTCCCGGCGCCTGCAGGTCCTTCAAGACCGGCTGGATGCCGAGCAGGCCGAGCACGCTGTGGGCCGCGTCCGGGTGGTGCGCGGCGGGAAGCGGCTCGCGCGCAATCGGCACCACCTCAAGGCCGCCCAGCTCACGCAGGTGCAGTGGCGGCAACGTTGGGAAGCATCGCGCTGGTTTGTGCAGGCGGACGGGGAATCGGGCAAGCGGTTCGGCAATGAGACGATCCGCGTCACGCCTGAGGGCGAAGTGTCGCTCAAGCTGCCTGCTCCGCTCGCCCACCTGGCCAACGCCCCGCATGGCCGGTATGTGTTCACCGGCGCTGTGGTCTTCCACCACCGGGGCGAGGAGTGGGCCGACCGCATCACCACGAACCGGTCCGTGGCCTACCGCATCCACTACGACACAGGCCGCGCCCGCTGGTACCTCACCGCCTCCTGGACCATCCCGCCCATCAAGACCGTTCCCCTGTCCCACGCCCGCACAGGCGGTCTGATCGGTGTGGACACGAACGCCGACCACCTCGCTGCCTGGCGGCTGGACGAGCACGGCAACCCATGCGGCCAACCGCGCCGGTTCTTCTACGACCTGTCCGGCACCGCGATGCACCGTGACGCCCAGGTACGGCATGCACTGATCCGGCTCCTCCACTGGGCCCAACGCCACGGCCTGTCGATCGCGATCGAAGACCTCGACTTCAGCACGGAGAAAACCCGGGAGAAGCACGGGCGCCGGAAGCGGTTCAGGCAGGTGATCTCCGGCATGCCCGTGTCCAAGCTGCGGGCCCGGCTCGTCAGCATGGCGGCCGAACTGGGCATCACCATCATCGCCGTCGACCCCGCCTACACCAGCAGGTGGGGCGCCCAGCACTGGCAAAAGCCCCTTACCTACACGACCAGGAAAACCACCCGTCACGATGCCGCGAGCATCGCGATCGGCAGGCGCGCCCTCGGGCACCGCATCCGGCGACGGACGGCACCGCCCCCACACGACCAGAGCGATCGTGTGGGGCATCGGACCGCCCAGGCCGGACACGGCACCCCAGGGCGTGAGGGAACCCGCCCCCGCATCCCCGGACCACGGACACGATCCACTGGGACCAGACGCGGCGCGAACGCGGGAGACCAGGACGCCCAACACCGTTCGGAGCGTCCGACTGAGCCCGTGCAACTCAAGCTCAGTCCCTAGGAACGGTTTCAGGCGATCGTCATGTGACGGCGACTACCAAAGCTACTGCTTAGTAATTTCCTGTTGTACCGTTCAGGTATGCCAGAAGCAGCTACCGCGCAGGCCGCGCGAGCCACGATCGGCGACAGCGAGTTCGACCGCGACACCGCCGTCACCCTCCGGGAACCCGGCGTCTACGACACCGACCTCTCCGCCGGCTGGACGATCATCAAGGCCGTCAACGGCGGCTATCTGCTGGCCGTCCTGGGCCGGGCCCTCGCGGACGCTCTTCCGCACCGGGACCCGTTCACGATCTCCGCGCACTACCTCACCGCGTCCACCCCCGGTCCCGCGGTGATCCGTACGGAGGCCGTTCGTACCGGCCGCACCCTCTCCACCGGTCAGGCGTCCCTCTTCCAGTACGACGGCGAGGGCCGCGAGGTCGAGCGGATCCGCGTCCTCGCCTCCTACGGCGACCTCGAATCGCTGCCCGACGACGTCCGGACGAGCGCCGAGCCGCCCGCCATTCCGCCCATGGCCCAGTGCTTCGGCCCCGAGGACGGTCCCGCACCGGTCTCCGGCAGCTCGGCCATCACGGAGCGGCTGAAGCTCAAGCTCGACCCCGCCACGCTGGGCTGGGCCCTCGGCTCGCCCTCCGGCAAGGGCGAGATGAGGGCGTGGTTCGGGCTGGCCGACGGCCGCGACCCGGATCCGCTCTCGCTGCTGCTCGCGGTGGACGCGCTGCCGCCCACCGCCTTCGAGCTCGGGATCTCCGGCTGGGTGCCGACCGTCGAGCTGACCGTGCACGTGCGGTCCCGCCCGGCGCCGGGACCGCTGCGTGTCTCGATCACCACCCGCAACCTCGCCGGCGGCTTCCTGGAGGAGGACGCCGAGGTCTGGGACAGCAAGGACCGTCTGGTCGCCCAGTCCCGGCAGCTGGCACGGGTCAGGCTGGCCTGATCCACGCCGAGGATTTCCTGGGTGCGCCTTCTTGCGCCCCGACGCGGCTCGGCCGGCAGGGGGCCGGCCGGGGCGCCTCCCGGGCTGCGCGGGGGTGCTGTCCCGCGGTCCTGGCGGTGGCCAGGGCGGCTGCGGTGGTCCGAGCGACGGCCCGGCGGCTGTGTGTGGGGACGCACGGGCTCACGCGCTGGTACGTCGGCGGCGCACCCGCTGAACGGGTGCGCCGTCGACGGCCGTCATGGGCGCGATGCCCGTCGGGTCATGACTTCCAGTGGTGGCGGCCGATGCTGATGAGCCGCAGCCGCTGCACCGCCACCCGGGACACCCGGTCCCGCTCCTCGGCGGGACCCTCCATCGCCTCGAGGAACTGAGAGGCCGTCATCAGCATCTGGTCGACGTAGAGACCGGCGAGCATCAGCAGGTCCGCGTCGCTCCACCCGGCGGACTCGGAGTGTTCGGCCAGGGCGACCTTCACCTCCTCGGCGAACCGCGCCAGTTGCCGCCGGATCGCCTCCCGCACGGGCTGGACGCCGCCGTGCCGTTCGCGTGCGATGAAGCGGACGTGCGCCGGATACGCGTCGACATGGCGCGCGATCAGGGCGACGGCGCGGACGATGCGTTCGTCGCTGTCACCGGATGTGGCGACCGTGGACTCGATCATCGGGTGCAGGCTGCCGAGCGCTTCCTCGACCAGCTCCACACCGAGGTCCGCGGTCGAGCGGAAGTGCCGGTAGAAGGCGGTCGGGGCGACGCCGACCGCGCGGGTCACCTCGCGCAGGCCCAGGCTGCTCAGGCTCTGCTCCTCCAGCAGCACGAGCGCCGCGTCCAGGAGCGCCTGCCGTGTCTTCTGCTTCTGGGCCTGCCGGATCCCGAGGGTGTGACTCATGCCATGCAGTTAACAACTGTTCTCTGGAATTGCAAAGCCGTCGGACGCGTTAGACTTCGAAGTCAGTGAACAACTGTTACCACAACCGTTCACCGAAATGTAACGAGAGGCATCTCGGAGGGGGATCTCATCCCATGCTGTTCCTCGTCGCCGCGCTTCTGCTGCTGGGCGCCGCCCTCGGCACCGTGGCCCACGCCCCGCTCCCCGTCACCCTTGTCGTCGCGGCCGTGATCGCCGTATGGCTCGTGATCTTCGCGATCCGCGAGCGGCACGGGCGCCGGCGGCAGACATCCGCCCACTGATCCGCGTATCCGAACCCACTGCCGGGAGCTGACGCAGCATGCAACTGACCGCCGCACGAACCGAACGACCCGCACGAGCCGAGGCCGGCACCGCGCCGGCCCGTACCGGCGGGCGTGACGCGGACGGCATGGCCGTCGCGTCCTTCATCCTGGGCCTGCTCGGCCTCCTCGTCCTGAACGTCTTCCTGGGTCCCGTCGCCATCGTCCTGGCGGCCGTGGCCATGTGGCGCGGCACCCGCCGCCGGGGCCGTGCACTTCTGGGGCTCGGCCTCGGCGTCGCGGACCTGGTGGTTCTGGTGACGCTCATCCAGCTGGACCACACGGTGTCCTGGAACCTGTGACGCGAGCGGCGAGCCGCACGCACCTCGTGAGCCGTGAGCCGTGAGCCGTGAACCGGGGGGCGCTGACGGGCCCGTGGACGACGGGCCGACCGCCGGTGCCGCCGCCAGGGCCCGCCTGGGCGGAGGCCGTACACCGACGGCCCGTAGAATCGGGCCCACCATGGCTTACCTCGACCACGCCGCGACCACCCCGATGCTTCCCGAGGCGGCAGAGGCACTGACCGCGCAACTCGGCATCACCGGAAACGCCTCCGCGCTGCACGCGTCGGGTCGCCGTGCCAGGCGAACCGTGGAAGAGGCCCGCGAGACCCTCGCCGAGGCGCTGGGCGCCCGCCCCAGCGAGGTCGTCTTCACCGCCGGCGGTACCGAGGCCGACAACCTCGCGGTGAAGGGTCTTTACTGGGCCCGCCGCGACGCCGACCCCGCCCGCACCCGCGTCCTCTCCAGCCCCGTCGAACACCACGCCGTGCTCGACGCCGTCCACTGGCTCGGCGAACACGAGGGCGCCACGGTCGAGTACCTGCCGGTCGACTCCTACGGCCGCGTCCACCCGGAGACCCTGCGCGAGGCCATCGCCCGCAACCCCGACGACGTGGCCCTCGCCACCGTCATGTGGGCCAACAACGAGATCGGCACGGTCCTGCCGGTCCGTGAACTGGCCGATGTGGCGGCGGAGTTCGACGTTCCGCTGCACTCCGACGCGGTGCAGGCCTTCGGTCAGGTCCCGGTCGACTTCGAGGCATCGGGACTCGCCGCGATGACGGTCTCCGGCCACAAGATCGGCGGACCGTACGGCATCGGCGCACTGATCCTCGGCCGCCAGTACAGCCCTGTCCCGGTACTGCACGGCGGCGGGCAGGAACGCCACGTACGCTCCGGCACCCTCGACGTACCGGCCGTCGCCTCCTTCGCCGTGGCCGGGCGGCTGGCTGCCGAGCAGCGCGAGTGGTTCGCGCGCGAGATCGGCGCGCTGCGCGACGATCTGATCGCCGCCGTCCGTGCGGCCGTGCCGGACGCGGTCCTCGGCGGGGATCCGGTGAACCGGCTCCCGGCCAACGCGCACTTCACGTTCCCCGGCTGCGAGGGCGACTCCCTGCTCCTGCTGCTGGACGCGCAGGGCATCGAGTGCTCCACGGGCTCCGCCTGCACCGCCGGTGTGGCCCAGCCGAGCCATGTCCTGCTCGCCACGGGCGCCGATCCGGACCTCGCCCGCGGCACCCTCCGCTTCTCCCTGGGCCACACGTCCACGGAGGCCGACGTGGAGGCGGTGGCCAAGGCCATCGGCCCCGCGGTGGAGCGTGCTCGCAGCGCGGGGCTGACCTGACCGACGGCCGCTCTCGCCGCCCGGCCGTCGGCGCCCATGCGGGCGGTCGTCATGCCCGGGTCCGGGCCGCCCGCCGTACGAGGCCCACGTACCGGCCCCAGTTCCAGTACGGGCCCGGGTCCGTGTGGTCCGTACCCGGCACCTGGGCGTGCCCGATGATGTGCTCGCGGTCCACGGGGATGCCGTACCGCCCGCATATCGCTGCCGCGAGCCGCGCCGACGCCTCGTACATCGCGTCCGTGAACGTGGAGGCGTGCTCGACGAAGCCCTCGTGCTCGATGCCGACGCTGCGCTCGTTGTACTCCCGGTTGCCCGCGTGGAACGCCACGTCCAGTTCGCGGACCATCTGTGTGATGCGGCCGTCCCTACGCACGATGTAGTGCGCCGCGGCAGCGTGCTCCGGGTCCTGGAACGCCTTGACCGCGCTGCGGTAGCCGCCCTGGGTGACATGGATGATCACGCGGTCGATGCCGTAGTCGTCGGGGCGGTCCGCGTGCCGCAGATTCGCCGGCGAGGCCGCCACCCACCGTGCGCCCCGGAAGTCGACCGCGCCCGGGAGCCGTGGCTTCTCCACGCCGGGCAGCCGCCACCACAGGCGCGCTAGCTCGTCCCGTGCGAGCGCGGCCGTGCCCACGGCGGCCGCCGTGCCTCCGACGAGCAACGCCCGCCGCCCGAGCCGCCGGTCACCGTCGTTCGTGGCCCCACCGTCCCCCATGTGATCGACAACGGATACTCACGGGCCCCGGTTCCCGTCCGCCCCGTACTCTTGAAGGGCTATGACTGACACTCCGCGCCGCTCCCTCCGCGTCCTCGCCGCCATGTCCGGCGGGGTCGACTCCGCAGTCGCCGCCGCCCGCGCCGCCGAAGCCGGCCACGACGTGACCGGCGTCCACCTCGCGCTGTCCGCGAACCCGCAGTCCTTCCGTACGGGCGCGCGCGGCTGCTGCACCATCGAGGACTCACGGGACGCCCGCCGCGCCGCGGACGTCATCGGCATCCCCTTCTACGTCTGGGACCTCGCCGAGCGGTTCCGCGAGGACGTGGTCGAGGACTTCATCGCCGAGTACGAGGCCGGGCGCACCCCCAACCCGTGCCTGCGCTGCAACGAGAAGATCAAGTTCGCGGCGCTGCTGGACAAGGCCCTCGCCCTCGGTTTCGACGCGGTCTGCACGGGCCACTACGCCAAGGTCGTCACCCTCGAGGACGGCACGCGCGAGCTGCACCGCGCCTCCGACATGGCGAAGGACCAGTCGTACGTCCTCGGGGTCCTCGACGAGAGGCAGCTGGCGCACGCGATGTTCCCGCTCGGGGACACGGTCACCACCAAGGGCGAGATCCGGCAGGAGGCCGAGCGCCGGGGCCTCGCGGTCGCCAAGAAGCCCGACTCGCACGACATCTGCTTCATCGCGGACGGGGACACCCAGGGCTTCCTCGCCCGGCGTCTCGGCCGTACGGAGGGCGACATCGTCGACGAGTCCGGCACCAGGCTGGGCACGCACGACGGCGCCTACGGCTTCACGATCGGCCAGCGCAAGGGCCTGCGGATCGGCACCCCGGCGCCCGACGGCAAGCCGCGCTACGTGCTCGACATCTCGCCGGTGGACAACACGGTGACGGTCGGCCCGGCGGCCTCCCTGGACGTGAGCGGGCTGACGGCGATCACGCCGCGCTGGTGCGGTGCCGTCCCGACCGGCCCCGGCACCTACACGGCCCAGCTGCGCGCCCATGGCGGCGAGTGCGAGGTCACGGCGGAACCCGTCGACGGCGAGCTCCGGGTGACCTTCACCGAGCCGGTCCGCGGCGTCGCCCCCGGCCAGGCGATCGTGCTGTACGACGGCACGCGCGTGGTGGGCTCCGCGACGATCGCGACGACCACGCGCGCGACGACCGCCGTGGCGTGACCGCCCGGCGCTAACCGGCGAAGAAGTCCGCGAGCAACGGCGCCAGCACCTCGGGGTCCACGACGTGGGTCTGGTCCTCCAGTGCGCGGTACGTGCCCTCCTGTGCCGCGTCCGCCACCGCCCTGGTCGCCCTGCGCATCCACTCGGGGCTCGCGGCACCCGCCACGGCCAGGACGGGCACTCCGATCGCGGCCAGCCGCTCCCGGGGCACCAGCCCACCGTCCATCACCGCGTCGTCGTACGCGAGGGTCGGCGCGATCGCCTCCATGTCGGCCCACATGGGGGACTGGCGGGCGCTCGCGATCACCTCGGGGGCCAGGCCGGTGAGCCGGAGGAACAGCTCCACCGCGTCCCCGGGGCGGCCCTGCCCGAGCGCTTCGCCGAGCCGGGCGGTGTACTGGGCACGTTCCCGTACGCCGCCCCCGAAGTCGGCGTACGGCGGCTCGTAGAGGGCGACCCGGGGGACGGGCAGCGCGCTCTCGGCCGCGTGCAGCACCAGCGCGCCGCCCGACGAGATGCCGTACAGCGCCGCCTCGCCGCCCGCCGCCTCGATGAGCGCGGCGAGGTCCTCGACCTCGCGTGCCACCGCGTACGGCTGGGTGTCGCCGCTGGCGCCGCGGCCCCGGCGGTCGTACACGATGACACTGAAGCGGCCGGAGAGGTGCGCGGCCAGGGGCGTCACCGTGGCGCCCGTGGACATCGCGCCGCTCACCAGGACGACCGCCGGGCCCTGTCCGGTGCGTTCGTACGCGATGGGGGTCCCGTCGCGCGAGATCGTCTGCTTGTCCATGTCTGTGAGACTGCCGCAGAGCGACGGCGTTAATCGCTCACGACACTGCTACTCGGTCATGACACTTCCACGTCGTAGAAGCAGAGGTGGTCCTTGATCCGGGCGACGTCCTCCTTGGGTTCCGGATACGCCCAGACGAGGTCCGGGGCGCCCGGCAGGGACCAGTACGACGCCGTCCCCTTGAAGGGGCAGACGGTGTGGGTCTCCGAGGGCGTCAGCAGGTCGAGGCGCACGTCCTCGGCCGGGATGTAGTAGCGCGTGGGAGAACCGGTCTCGTGCAGCACGAGGGGCCGGTCGCTCTCCGCCAGTACCTGTCCGTCGTGCACCACGCGGACATGCTGGTCGGCTTGCTCGATGGTGATCGTGTGTCCTTGGGTCATATCCGAAAAGCGTTTGCGGGCCGCCGCTTCTTCCCGCCTACGGTTGCCGCATGAACATCTGTGTCTTTCTCTCGGCCGCCGACCTCGCCGACACCTACACCCGTCCTGCCCGTCAGTTCGCCGAACTGCTCGGCAAGGGCGGTCACACCTTGGTGTGGGGCGGCTCCGACGTGGGCCTCATGAAGGTCGTCGCCGACGGTGTGCAGGAGACGGGCGGCAGACTGGTGGGGGTCTCCGTCGGGTTCCTGGCGGCCAAGGCGCGGGCGGGAGCCGACGAGATGGTGATCGCGAAGGATCTCGCGGAGCGCAAGAGGCTGCTGCTGGAGAAGGCCGACGCGATCGTGATCATGGTCGGTGGGACCGGGACGCTCGACGAGGCGACGGAGATCCTGGAGCTGAAGAAGCACAGGCACACCGACAAGCCGGTGGTCCTGCTGAACACGGCCGGCTTCTACGACGGTCTGAAGGAGCAGTTCCGCCGCATGGACGACGAGGGGTTCCTGCCGCGGCCGCTCACCGACCTGGTGTTCTTCGCCGAGGAGCCGGTGGGGGCGCTGGCCTATCTCGAGGAGTCGCTCGGCGTTCGCTAGTACCGTGGTGCGAGCATGGCGGACATGGCAACTCATGTGATCACCGGAGCTGGCTCCGGCATCGGTGCGGCCGTGGCGCACCGCCTGCACGCGCGCGGGGACGACCTCGTGCTGCACGCGCGGGACGCCGGGCGGGCCAAGGAACTGGCGGCCGAATTCCCCGGGGCGCGCACCCTGGTCGGCGACCTGTCCGATCCCGACAGGCTGTCCTGGGCGTTCTCCCACCAGACCCTCCCGGACCGGGTGGACTCCCTCCTGCACATCGCGGGGGTGGTCGACCTCGGCCGGGTGGGCGAGCTGACCCCGAAGTCCTGGCGCCACCAGCTCAACGTCAACCTGATCGCCCCCGCCGAGCTGACCCGCCACTTCCTGCCCCAGCTGCGCACGTCCCGCGGCCATGTCGTCTTCGTCAACTCGGGCGCGGGGCTGAACGCCCACGCGGAATGGTCGGCGTACGCGGCCTCCAAGCACGGACTCAAGGCCCTCGCGGACTCCCTGCGCCACGAGGAGCACGGGAACGGCATCCGGGTCACCTCGGTCTACCCCGGCCGCACGGCGAGCCCCATGCAGGCCAAGGTCCATCAGCAGGAGGGCATGACGTACGACCCGTCCCAGTGGACCGCCCCCGATTCGGTGGCGACGACGATCCTGATGTGCCTGGACCTGCCGCGGGACGCGGAGGTCAACGACCTGACGGTCCGGCCGGGCGCATAGCACCGCGACCGGAGCACCATCGGGACGGGGCGGTACGGGGGAATCCGACACCAGGCCCGGCCGGCCCGGCATGGCGTCGGGTTCCCGGGCCGAACCACCGGACGGCGTCCCCGCCTCCGGCACCGTCCCGGGGACGGCCCCGGGCAGGCCTCGCCGGCGGAGGGCCTACGCTGCCGGGGTGAGCGAAAACAGCCAGTTCAGGTTCGGTGGCGCCACCGGGGTGGGATCCATGCCCGGACAGGACGCGCGGGAGGCCGCCAAGACCGTCACGGGAAGCTTCGAGGACTTCCCGTTCCTCGCCGAACTGCCCACCCGTGGACCCGGCGCGGACATGATCGGGCGCAGTGCCGGGATGCTCGTGGACCTGTACGCGCGCGTGGAGCCCAGCGGCTGGCGGTTCGGTGACCGGCCGGGCCGGGACACCAGGCGGGCCCGCTCCTGGCTCGGTGAGGACCTCGACGCCCTGGAGGAGTTCACGCAGGGCTACGAGGGGCCGCTGAAGGTACAGGCGGCAGGCCCCTGGACCCTCGCCGCCGCCCTGGAGCTGAAGAACGGTGAGGCGTCGCTCTCCGACGCCGGCGCCTGCCGCGATCTCGCCGGTTCCCTCGCCGAGGGCCTGCGCCTCCACCTCGAGGAGGTCCGGCGGCGGGTGCCGGGCGCCCGGCTCGTGCTCCAACTCGACGAGCCGTCGCTGACCGCGGTCCTGCGCGGCCAGGTGAAGACCGCCAGCGGCTACCGGACCCACCGGGCCGTGGACCGGCAGATCGTCGAGGCCACGCTGCGGGACGTCGCCGGGGTGCACACGGACGGCCCGGTCGTGGTCCACTCCTGCGCGCCGGACGTCCCGTTCGCCCTCCTGCGCAGGGCGGGCGCGGCAGCGGTCTCCTTCGACTTCTCACTGCTCACCGAGCGTGACGACGACGTGATCGGTGAGGCGGTGGAGGCCGGTACCCGGCTCTTCGCCGGGATCGTCCCGGGGACGGACGGCCCGTTGTCAGACCCTGCCGGTAGCGTCATGGGTGTCAGGACGCTGTGGCGCAGGCTGGGGCTGCATCCGGGGCTTCTCGCGGAGGCGGTCACCCTCACGCCGACCTGCGGCCTCGCGGGCGCCTCCCCGGACTACGCCCGCAGGGCACTGGCCCACTGCGTCCGGGCGGCGAGATCCCTCGCGGACAACCCTGAGTAACGGGAGGACAACACGGTGGCCGGCGACAAGCAAGCGGAGACGACGGTACCCTCCGAGGCGCGGGAGCAGCATGCGCAGCTCGCTGAGCAGATCGAGGAGCACCGCTTCCGGTACTACGTGAAGGACGCTCCCGTCGTCAGCGACGCGGAGTTCGACCGGCTCCTGCGCTCTCTGGAGGCGCTGGAGGAGGAGTATCCGGAGCTGCGCACACCCGACTCGCCGACTCAGAAGGTGTCGGGGGCCTACGAGACGGAGTTCACGGCCGTCGAGCACCGCGAGCGCATGCTCTCCCTCGACAACGCGTTCGACGACGAGGAACTCGCCGCCTGGGCCGACCGCGTCGCCAAGGAGGTCGGCACCTCCGCGTACCACTTCCTGTGCGAGCTGAAGGTCGACGGCCTCGCGGTCAACCTGACCTATGAGAACGGCCGCCTCACGCGCGCGGCAACCCGGGGCGACGGCCGCACGGGCGAGGACATCACCCCCAATGTCCGTACGATCGCGGAGATTCCGGACCGCCTCAAGGGCGACCGTGTACCCGATCTCGTGGAGATCCGGGGCGAGGTCTACTTCCCGATGGAGAAGTTCCTGGAGCTGAACGCCCGCCTGGTGGAAGGTGGCGACAAGCCCTTCGCCAACCCCCGCAACGCGGCGGCGGGTTCCCTGCGCCAGAAGGACCCGCGCATCACCGCCGGCCGCCCCCTGCACATGGTGGTCCACGGCATCGGCGCTCTGGAGGGCTTCGAGGGCGGCCTCGCCCGGCTGTCCGAGGCCTACGACATGCTGCACACCTGGGGACTGCCCACCGCGAAGTACAACAAAGTGGTCGACGACCTCGACGGCGTACGCGAGTTCATCGCGTACTTCGGGGAGAACCGCCACTCGGTGGAGCACGAGATCGACGGTGTCGTGGTCAAACTCGACGAGATCCGCCTCCAGGGACGTCTCGGTTCCACGGCGCGTGCGCCGCGTTGGGCGATCGCCTACAAGTACGCCCCGGAAGAGGTCAACACCAAGCTCATCGACATCAAGGTGGGTGTCGGGCGCACCGGTCGCGTCACACCGTACGCGCAGGTCGAGCCGGTCACGGTGGCCGGTTCCGAGGTCGAGTTCGCCACCCTGCACAACCAGGAGGTGGTCAAGGCCAAGGGCGTCCTGATCGGCGACACCGTGGTGCTCCGCAAGGCCGGCGACGTGATCCCGGAGATCCTCGGACCGGTCGTGGACCTGCGGGACGGCACCGAGCGCGGGTTCGTGATGCCGGCCGAGTGCCCGGAGTGCGGCACGCCCCTGCGGGCCATGAAGGAAGGCGACATCGACCTGCGCTGCCCCAACGGCCGGACCTGCCCGGCGCAGTTGAGGGAGCGCGTCTCCTACCTGGCCGGCCGGGAGTGCCTCGACATCGAGCACTTCGGCGATGTGGCGGCGGCGGCGCTCACCCGCCCGCTGGAGCCGGCCGATCCGCCGCTCGCGGACGAGGGCGACCTCTTCGACCTGACCGTGGAGAGGCTGCTGCCCATCACGGCGTACGTCCTCGACCCGGACAGCGGCCTGCCAAAACGCGACCCCAAGACGGGCCGGGAGAAGATCGTCACGGTCTTCGCCAATCAGAAGGGCGAACCGAAGAAGAACACCCTGGCTCTCCTCCAGAACATCGAGGAGGCCAAGAGCCGCCCGCTCGCCCGTTTCATCAACGGTCTTTCCATCCGGCACGTCGGGCCGGTGGCGGCACAGGCACTCGCCCGTGAATTCCGCTCCATCGACCGCATCGAGCAGGCCACCGAGGCGGAGCTGGCGAGCACGGACGGCGTGGGCCCGATCATCGCCGCCTCGCTGAAGCAGTGGTTCACCGAGGACTGGCACCGCGAAATCATCCGGAAGTGGAAAGCGGCGGGCGTCCGACTGGAGGAGGAGGGCTCCGCGGAGGACGAGGGGCCGCGCCCGCTGGAAGGTCTCACGGTCGTCGTCACCGGCACCCTCGAACGCTTCACCCGCGACGGCGCCAAGGACGCGCTGCAGAGCCGGGGCGCGAAAGTGACCGGTTCGGTTTCCAAGAAGACGTCTTTCGTGGTCGTGGGCGAGAATCCTGGATCGAAGTACGACAAGGCCATGCAGTTGAAGGTCCCTGTTCTCAATGAGGACGGTTTCTCCGTCCTGTTGGAGCAAGGGCCGGAAGCGGCCGCGGAAGTCGCGCTTCCGACCGGGGAGTAGCGGTTGAAGGCCACCCGTTCCGCGCATATCAGATGCATACGGGTGGGCGGGGCGCATTCGGGCAACCGTCGACGACCGCTGCCCGTGGAAGGCTTCTGCGGCCTACTGTTGAGATGTGCGCCTGCCGTGCCCGGTCGCGTGGCGGGTATTCAGACGCGGTGGCGTTGACGGTTCGTCGGGCAGCGGGCCGTGTGGCGTGGGCACTGCCGGCTGTGAGAGGGACGGGAATGGAACCGACCGAGAGCGCCGCCCCGGACTCACGGCTACCGCTGCGCCGAATATCCGGCGCCTGGCGATTGTGCCGCCGGACAGCACGGCCGTCGGACCGTGTGCGCGTGGAGGTGCACGGCGCCATGCCGGGGTTGCTGCCCGGAGCGGCTTCCGCACCGGGAGCTTCCTTCGGCGCCGGAGTCCCTCCAAATGGTGCGCCGGGCCTGCCCGCCATAGTGGCGCCCGCCGCAGCCGGTCCGCTCGCGGTCTGGCGGGCGCTCGTACTGCCCGGCCGGGACGGCGAGCGGCACACGCCCCGGCCTGTGTTGCCCATGGCGGTCGTGACGGCCGCCGCGTTCGTCCTCGGGGCCGGCTTCGTCCGGGCGTTCGGCGAACACCACGCACTGTTCCCCTCCGGCACCGTCGGCTGGTCCCTGGCCGTGCTCACCGGCGTCATCGTCGGTCATCTGGTCGCACTCGGCCGGGTGCGCTGGTGGGGTGGCACGGGCTCGGGCGCCGCCCTGACTCTCGCCGTGCTGCTGCTGTACGGCTGGGTACCGGCAGGGATGGTCAGCCTCATCGTGGTCGTCCTGGTCGGCGCGGCCCGGCTCGGCCACTGGCGGCAGGGCGTCCTGCACGGCGCGGTCGACATCCTCGGCATCGGTGCCGCGGCGCTCGTCCTGGCGCTCTTCGGCAGCGTCCCGACCGTCGAATCGCCCTGGGACCCGCAGAGCTGGACCGTCTACACCGCACCCGAGGTCGTCCTGGTCGCCACCGCCTATCTGGCGGTGACCCGGCTGCTGCTGTGGTACCTGGGCGCCCCGGGCGCCGACGGGGTGCCCACTGTCGCCCGTTCCGCGCTGGTCAGGCATGGACTCGTCGCGGTCGCCCTGATCGGCATCGCACCGCTGGTCTGCGTGGTGGCCGTCGCGCAGCCGCTCCTGCTGCCCCTGTTCTCCATCCCGCTCATCGCCCTCGACTCCACGCTGTGGATAGCCCGCGCCCGGGCCGAGGAGCAGTTGCGCGACCCGCTGACCGGGCTGCCGAACCGGCAGTGGCTGCTGGAACGCACCTGGACGGCACTGGACGACGCCGAGCGGACCGGGGCACGGGCCGCTCTGATGCTGATAGACCTCGACCGTTTCCGGTCGGTGAACGACACACTCGGCCATCTCGCGGGCGACCGGCTGCTCCTGCAGATAGCGGAGCGGCTGCGGCTCGCACTGCCGCGCGGGGCGGAGGCCGCGCGGCTCGGAGGCGACGAGTTCGCGGTGCTGCTCCCGGTCGCGGACTCCACGACGTCGGCGTCGAGGACGGCCCGCAATCTCGTCGCGGCGCTCGGCTCGCCGCTCGATCTGGACGGGCTCACGCTCGTCCTGGAGGCCAGCGCCGGGGTCGCCGTCTTCCCCGACCACGCAGTGGACGCGGAGGGCCTGCTGCGCCGGGCCGACGTCGCGATGTACCAGGCGAAGCGGGACCGCACGGGAGTGGAGGTGTACGAGTCCAAGCGGGACTCGAACACCCCGGACCGGCTCGGACTGCTCGGCGATCTGCGGCGTGCGCTGGACGCACACGAGGTGGCGCTGCACTACCAGCCGAAGGTCCGCTTCGACGGGCAGGTCGCCGGCCTGGAGGCGCTCGTACGGTGGGTGCATCCCGAGCGCGGGAACGTGCCGCCGGACGAGTTCATAGCGATCGCGGAGTCCTCCGGGCTGATGCCCCACCTGACCGAGTACGTCCTGGAGACGGCGCTCGGCCAGGTGGCGCGGTGGCGCAGGCAGGGTCTGCGGGTGCCGGTGGCGGTGAACGTGTCGCCGCGGGACGTCCACACCCCGGGCTTCGCCGGGTCGGTGGCCGCCCGGCTGGCGCGGCACGGGGTGCCCGCCGGGGCGCTGCAGCTGGAGATCACGGAGCATGTGCTCCTGGAGGACCCCCAGCGGGCCGCGGACACACTGGCGGCGCTCTCCGGGCACGGGGTGAAGATGTCGCTGGACGACTTCGGCACCGGGTACTCCTCGCTCGTGCATCTGCGGCGGCTGCCGGTGAGTGAGCTGAAGATCGACCGGTCGTTCGTGGTGCGGCTGGCGGTGGACGCGGAGGACGCGGAGATCGTGCGCTGCACGGTGGACCTCGCGCACTCGCTGGGCCTGCTCGTCGTCGCGGAGGGTGTCGAGGACGACAAGACCTGGGAGCGGCTGCGGGACCTGGGCTGCGACGCGGTGCAGGGCTGGCTGGTCGCCGCCGCGATGCCCGCCGAGGAGACCACGGCCTGGCTGCGCGCCCGGGGGCCCCAGGGCTGGCGCCGCCCCCGCGCGGCACTGCCTGCGGCGGCGACAGACGAGTAGCCCACGAGTCGCTCGTCGGTCCGTGGGTTCGAGCGCCCGCTCGCCGTCCGCTGCCCGTAGGCCTCTGGGCTTGTGCGCCCGTCGTCCATCTGTCTGTGAGCCGTGTGTGCTCGTAGGGCCGTCTGTCTGTGGGCCGTGTGTGCTCGTAGGGGGCCGTCTGTCTGTGGGCCTGCGGGCACGTGGTGCCGTCCGTCTGTGGGCCCGCGCGTGGGTTTGGCCGTCTGTCTGCGTGCCTGCGGGCACGAGGTGCCGTCTGTCTGTGTGTCTGTACGACCGTGAGGCCGTCTGTCCCCGTGCCTGCGGGCACATGGTGCGTCCGTCGCGGCCCGACGTACCGAACGGCCCCCGAACACAAGCCCGCCCGCTCACCCCGCCCACAGGCCCGCAAGCCCGCCCGCTCACCCTGTCCACAGGCCCATTACCTCGCACCGTCCCCCCGCCCCACAGGCCCACACGCCCGCACCGTCACCCCGGCTGGCGGCCGTGTGCCCGAGGGTTCACCGGCCCGTACGTCCACTCGCCCGGCCGTGGGGCGTCGGGCCCGGGCAAACCCATGCGCGGGCATCGGGGCCGGCGCCATAGGATTGGGCCCAAACCACACACACTCACCCCAGAGGATCGCTGCATGCCTGGCATCACGCGCGAGGAGGTCGCCCACCTCGCCCGGCTGGCGCGTCTGGAGCTGAAGCCCGAAGAGCTCGACCACTTCGCAGGCCAGCTCGGCGACATCATCGGCGCGGTCGCCCGCGTCGCCGAGGTCGCCGACCAAGACGTACCGCCGACCTCCCACCCGCTGCCGCTGACCAATGTCATGCGAGCGGACGAGGTCCGTCCGTCGCTCACCCCCGAGCAGGCGCTGTCCGGTGCCCCGGCCCAGGAACAGCAGCGTTTCAAGGTGCCGCAGATCCTGGGGGAGGAGTAGCCCGTCATGACGGACAAGAACAGCATCATCCGGCTCACGGCCGCCGAGACCGCCGAGAAGATCGCCTCCGGTGAGCTCACCGCCGTAGAGGTCACCGAGGCCCACCTGGCCCGTATCGACGCCGTGGACGAGAAGGTGCACGCCTTCCTGCACGTCGACCGCGAGGGCGCGCTGGCGCAGGCCCGCGCCGTCGACGAGAAGCGGGAGCGCGGTGAGAAGCTCGGCCCGCTCGCGGGTGTGCCGCTCGCGCTCAAGGACATCTTCACCACCAAGGGCGTGCCCACCACCGTGGGGTCCAAGATCCTCGAGGGCTGGATCCCGCCGTACGACGCGACGCTCACCAAGCGCCTCAAGGACGCCGACGTCGTCATCCTCGGCAAGACCAACATGGACGAGTTCGCCATGGGGTCGTCGACGGAGAACAGCGCCTACGGGCCCACCGGCAACCCCTGGGACCTCACGCGTATCCCCGGTGGCTCCGGCGGCGGGTCGAGCGCCGCGCTCGCCTCCTTCCAGGCCCCGCTCGCCATCGGCACGGACACCGGCGGCTCCATCCGCCAGCCGGCCTCCGTCACCGGCACGGTCGGCGTCAAGCCGACCTACGGCGGGGTGTCCCGTTACGGCATGGTCGCCTTCTCCAGCTCCCTCGACCAGGGCGGGCCCTGCGCCCGTACGGTCCTGGACGCGGCGCTGCTGCACGAGGTGATCGCCGGGCACGACCCGCTCGACTCCACGTCGATCGACGCGCCCGTCCCGCCGGTGGTCGAGGCCGCCCGCAACGGCAGCGTCGCCGGCATGCGCGTCGGCGTCGTCAAGCAGTTCCGCGGCGAGGGCTACCAGGCCGGTGTCATCCAGCGGTTCGACGAGTCCGTCGAGTTGCTGAAGGAGCTGGGCGCCGAGATCGTCGAGCTGGACTGCCCGTCCTTCGACCTCGCGCTGTCGGCGTACTACCTGATCGCGCCGTCCGAGTGCTCGTCCAACCTCGCCCGCTTCGACGGCCTGCGCTACGGCCTGCGGACCGGCGACGACGGCACGCGCTCCGCCGAGGACGTCACCTCCCTCACCCGTGAGGCGGGCTTCGGCGCCGAGGTGAAGCGCCGCGTCATGCTCGGCACGTACGCCCTGTCGAGCGGCTACTACGACGCGTACTACGGCTCCGCCCAGAAGGTCCGCACGCTCATCACCCGGGACTTCGAGAAGGCTTTCGAGCAGGTCGACGTGATCGTCTCCCCGACGACCCCGACGACCGCCTTCGCGATCGGCGAGCGCGCCGACGACCCGATGGCGATGTACCTGGCCGACCTGTGCACCATCCCGACCAACCTGGCGGGCAACGCGGCCATGTCGCTGCCCTGCGGGCTCGCGCCGGAGGACAACCTCCCGGTGGGCCTGCAGATCATCGCCCCGGCGATGAAGGACGAACGCCTCTACAAGGTCGGCGCCGCCGTCGAGGCCGCCTTCGTGGAAAAGTGGGGGCACCCGCTTCTCGAGGAGGCTCCGTCGCTGTGAGTAAGGCACTGTCCAAGGCCAAGGGCTTCAAGAAGTCCAAGTCCGGTATGTACCTGTCCATGGCCACCACCGCGTTCGGCGCGTTCGGTGTCGCGAAGCAGGCCAAGAAGGCCCGCCTCGAGCACGACACGCTGCGCCTGATCGACGCGGCCGTGTCCGCCGCCGCCATCGTCACCGGCCTCGCGATCCTCTACCGCGAGCTGAAGCGGCTGGGCGACGACGACGTCCTGCTGGGCTGAGAGGGAAGTTTCACCGTGACCACCACGATCGACCTGGTGTCGTACGAGGACGCGCTGGCGTCGTACGACCCCGTCATGGGCCTCGAGGTCCATGTCGAACTCGGCACCAAGACCAAGATGTTCTGCGGCTGCTCCACGGCGCTCGGCGCCGAGCCGAACTCGCAGACCTGCCCCACCTGCCTCGGCCTGCCCGGCGCGCTCCCCGTCGTCAACACGATCGGCGTGGAGTCCGCGATCCGGATCGGTCTCGCGCTGAACTGCGAGATCGCCGAGTGGTGCCGCTTCGCCCGGAAGAACTACTTCTATCCGGACATGCCGAAGAACTTCCAGACCTCCCAGTACGACGAGCCCATCGCCTTCAACGGCTACCTCGACGTGCAGCTGGAGGACGGCGAGACCTTCCGCGTGGAGATCGAGCGCGCCCACATGGAGGAGGACACCGGCAAGTCGACGCACGTCGGCGGTGCCACCGGCCGCATCCACGGCGCGTCCCACTCCCTGCTGGACTACAACCGGGCCGGCATCCCGCTGATCGAGATCGTCACCAAGCCGATCGTCGGCGCGGGCGAGCGCGCCCCCGAGGTGGCGAAGGCGTACGTCCGCGAGCTGCGCGAACTCATCCGGGCGCTCGGCGTGTCCGAGGCCCGTATGGAGATGGGCCAGATGCGCTGCGACGTGAACCTGTCGCTGATGCCCAAGGGCGCCGACAAGTTCGGCACCCGCTCGGAGACGAAGAACGTCAACTCGCTGCGGTCCGTGGAGCGCGCGGCCCGCTTCGAGATCCAGCGCCACGCCGCCGTCCTCAACAGTGGCGGCACGGTGATCCAGGAGACCCGCCACTTCCACGAGGACACCGGTTCGACGACCTCGGGCCGCACCAAGGAAGAGGCCGAGGACTACCGCTATTTCCCCGAGCCGGATCTGGTGCCCGTCGCACCTCCGCGCGCGTGGGTGGAGGAGCTGCGCGCCGCGCTGCCGGAGCTGCCCCTGGTGCGCCGCACCCGGCTGCTCGAGGAGTGGGGGATCTCCGCCACCGACATGCAGGCGATCCTGAACGCGGGTGCGCTGGACCCGATCGTCGCCACCATCGAGGCGGGCGCCGACTCGGCCTCCGCCCGCAAGTGGTGGATGGGCGAGCTCGCCCGGCACGCCAACGAGTCGGGCAAGGGCCTGGACGAGCTGTCCATCACACCGGAGCAGGTGGCCCGCGTCACCAAGCTCGTCTCCTCCGGTGACCTCAACGACAAGCTGGCCCGCCAGGTCATCGAGGGCGTCCTCGCGGGCGAGGGCACGCCGGACGAGGTCGTCGACAAGCGCGGTCTGAAGGTCGTCTCCGACGAGGGCGCCCTGACCACCGCCGTCGAGGAGGCCATCGCCGGCAACCCGGCCATCGCGGACAAGATCCGCGGCGGCAAGGTGGCCGCGGCCGGTGCGCTGGTCGGCGCGGTGATGAAGGCCACCCGTGGCCAGGCCGACGCCGCTCGCGTCAAGGAGCTGATCCTCGAGAAGCTGGGTGTCAGCGAGGGCTGAGAAACAGCCGCGGAACAATTGTCAGGGGCGGTCCATCGGGAGATGGGCCGCCCTTGTGCTGTTCAGCGAAATGAGCCGTTTAGCAAAACCTTATGTAGCAACAGAATGGAAGAGTTTGTTCCTGTGAATTGGGTCGCACTCATGTGACTAAACCCACGAAACCGGCAAACGATCTTTTCCGGCTGCGACAGTGGGGGTGTTGGTCATTCGTTCTTTGCGGGCTGTTCAGATCCCTCAGCGGCTGTTCCCGATCAAAGATCCACGAAACACCCCTCTCAGGGAGCTTGTCTGTGGCAGCCCTTGCCCGCTGGTGTGTGCGCAACCGTCTCGTCACCGTTCTGCTCTGGCTGATCGCCTTCTGCGGTGTCACCGCGGCCGCCGCCGCCACGGGTTCCGCGTACTCGAACGACTACGGCGTCCCCGGCACGGAGTCCAATCGCGCCGCCCGGCTGCTCGACCAGGGCTTTTCCGGTCTCAGCGGCGACAGCGACACCGTGGTCTGGCAGACCGGACCCGGCGGCGTACGCGCCGCCGACGTCGAGCAGACGATGACCCGCACCCTGGACAAGATCGCCGGCCTCCCCGGAGTCGTGGCCGTGACCAGCCCCTACCAGGGCGGCCACGACGGCCAGATCAGCCGCGACGGCCGCATCGCCTACGCCGGCATCACCTTCGACAAGGCGGCCGAGGACATCGGCAAGGGCGAGGCCAAGGCCGTGGTGGACACGGCGCAGTCCGCCGAGACCGACGGCCTGAAGGTCGTGCTCGGCGGCACCGCCGTCGGGTCCGCCGAGTCGCGGGGCGGGCACCTCGCCGAGATCGTCGGCGTGGCCGTCGCCGCCGTGGTCCTGTTCCTCGCCTTCGGTTCGCTGGCCGCGTCCCTGCTGCCCATCGCGACCGCGCTGATCGGCGTCGGTACCGCGTACTCCGGCATCGGACTGCTCGGGCACGCGATGACCGTCGCCGACTTCGCACCCATGCTCGGCATGCTCATCGGGCTCGGTGTCGGCATCGACTACGCGCTGTTCATCGTCACCCGGCACCGCCGCAGCCTGAAACGCGGCATCCCGGTGGCCGAGGCCGCCGAGGGCGCCGTCGCCACCACCGGACGGGCAGTGGTCTTCGCGGGCGCGACCGTGTGCATCGCGCTGCTCGGCATGCTGATCCTGCGGCTCGGCTTCCTCAACGGCGTCGCCGTCGCCGCCTGTCTGACCGTCCTGCTCACCGTGGCCGCGTCGGTCACCCTGCTGCCCGCCCTGCTCTCCTTCATCGGCCCGCGCGCACTCAGCAGGCGCGAGCGGCGCAGGCTGTCCGAGCACGGGCCGGAACCCGAGGTGCCGACCGGGCTCTCCGCCCGCTGGTCCGCGTTCGTCGAACGCCACCCCAAGAAGCTCGGTGCCGTCGCCCTGGCCGTGATGGCCCTGCTCGCGATACCCACGCTCTCCCTCCACCTGGGCACCTCCGACCAGGGCAACGACCCGAAGACGTCGACCACCCGGCAGGCGTACGACCTCATGGCCGAGGGCTTCGGGCCCGGCGTCAACGGTCCGCTCACCCTGGTGACCCACGTGAACGGCGGCGAGGACAAACTCGCGCTCGACAACCTCGGCAGCACGCTCGCCTCCACCCGCGGCGTCGCCTCGGTGACCCCGGTGACCTACAACACCGGCGGGGACACGGCCTACCTCACCGTCGTACCGGACTCCGCCCCGCAGTCGCAGCAGACCAGTGACCTGGTGGAGCGGCTCCGCTCCGACGTGCTGCCGCGTGCGGAGCAGGGCACGACGCTCGATGTGCACGTCGGGGGGATCACGGCCGCCTACGACGACTTCGCGAACGTGATCGTCGGCAAGCTGCCGCTGTTCGTGGGCGTGGTGATCGGCCTGGGCTGTGTGCTGCTCCTGCTGGCCTTCCGCTCCTTCGCCATCCCGCTGAAGGCCGCCGTGATGAACCTGGCCGCCGTCGCCGCCGCGTTCGGCGTGGTCGTCGCGATGTTCCAGTGGGGCTGGGGGAGCGAACTGATCGGCCTCGGCCGGGCCGGCCCGATCGAGCCCTTCCTTCCCGTGATCATGGTCTCCGTGCTCTTCGGGCTCTCCATGGACTACCAGGTGTTCCTGGTCAGCCGCATGCACGAGGAGTGGCTGGAGACCGGCGACAACCGCCGGGCGGTACGCGTCGGCCTCGCCGAGACCAGCCGGGTGATCAACTCGGCGGCCGTCATCATGATCTCCGTCTTCCTCGCCTTCGTGCTCAGCGGCGACCGCGTGATCGCGATGTTCGGCATCGCGCTCGCCTCCGCCGTCGCCCTCGACGCCTTCGTCCTGCGCACGCTCCTCGTCCCCGCCCTGATGCACCTCCTGGGCAGCGCCAACTGGTGGCTGCCGTCCTGGCTGGAGCGCAGGCTGCCGCGCATCTGCATCGAGCCGGCCCAGTGCCGTGAAACGATCCCGGGGCAGCGTGGCGACGAGGACGCACTGGTGGACGTACTGGTGAAGGAGCGGCAGCGGGATGTACGCGATATCCCTGGATGACGACGGGGCCGAACTGCGGCCGCTGGAGCCGTGGCACGCCGAGGAGTTCCTGGCCCACCTGGACCGGGGGCGGGACTTCATCACCGAGCACATCCCGTTCGGGGCGAACGCCACGGACGTCGGCTCCGCCCGGGAGATCCTGCAGACGTACGCCGACAAGCGCGCCGCGGACAGCGGAAGCCTGCACGGGCTGTGGCTGGACGGAAAGCTGGTCGGCGGCGTGCTCTTCCGCGTCTTCGACGCGGCGGGCGGGAACTGCGAGATCGGCTGCTGGCTGGAGCCCGCCGGGACCGGGCGGGGACTGATCACGCGCGCGGTGCGGGTGCTCATCGACTGGGCGGTTGACGAGCGCGGCATCCACCGTGTGGAGTGGTACGCGTCGTCCGCCAACACACCGAGCATCAATGTGGCGCGGCGGCTGGGCATGAGCCGCGACGGCGTGCTGCGGGAGAGCTACCTCTACCGCGGCGTACGTCAGGACACCGAGCTGTGGTCGGTGCTCGCGCCCGAGTGGCGGGCGGCACGCGCGAGCGGCGCCCGCGACGATCTTTAAGAGACCTCTCAGACAGCGTCCGTACGGTGCGAGGCATGGGAACCAAGACAGTTGACGAGGCCGGGGCCGTAAGCGGCGCCGAGGCGACGAAGGACGAGGAAAAGGTGCAGGTCACCGAGGCAGGCGAGACGGCCGGGGAGACGGTCGAGGAGCCCCAGGCCGAGCAGACGTCCGGCGGGAGCGCACCGCAGGCAGCCACCGGCGCGGGCCAGGGAGCGGGCGCGGTGGTCTCCGTCGCACTCGGCATAGTCTCCCTCACCGGCAGCTGGGTCGGCACCGTGGCGGCAGCCCGCGAGACCCTCGTGGGCCAGCTCGGGACGTCGTCCCAGGCGACCGTCGCCAAGCAGATCAAGGAGGTGTATGGCGACGCCTGGCACGCCACCGCTCTGTGGGGCGGCCTGTTCGCGCTCGTCGCGCTCCTTGTCGGCGTCGCGGTCCTGGCCCGTCCGGCGTTCGGAGTGCCGGGGAAGCCGCAGGCCGTCTGGATCAAGTCGGTCGCCTGGGGCGGCGTCGCCCTCGGCGTCATCGGGCTGCTCCTGGCCGTCCTCAAGTACACCGATCTTCTTTTCGGACTGCCGTCCGCCGGCTGAGCCGGCCGCAGTTCTCCGGGGTCCTAGGCCTTCCGTCCGATCCTTACGGAAGGCCTGGGGCCCCCTCCTGTTTCTAAGGCCCCCGCGGTTACCCCTTCTGAGGCCCCACGAGTGCGGAAGATGCGGCAGCCTCCCGATGTGGCGAACCCCCCTGTGACAGCAAGGTTGAGGTGTCGCGGCGATCGACGCCGCACACCGGTATCTCCAGGGGAAAGCTCATGTTCGAGTACGAGATCCACAAGATGCGCTCCGCCCAGCTGATCCGCCAGGCGGCCGACCACCGGCTCGGCCTCGAGGCCCGGCGCGCGCGGCGGGCCGCCCGCCGAGTTCACCGGGAACAGGCGCGGGAGGGCCAGAACCACAGTCAGGACCAGCGCCGGTCCCGCATGACCTTCGCCGCGTGAGCGCGCGGCAGCGGGGGCACGGCGACGCGCTCCCTGAGGACGGCCGCACGGGGGTCGGCCGACCACAGCCGAGCCCGGCGACGACGAAGGCCACCGTCCCGGCGGCCGCCCCGCGACGAGCCGGAGCGGCCACGCCCGCGCGGTCCGCGGCGCCCCACGCCTCCGATGAGCCGACCGACTCCGCCCGGGCCCAGAGCCCAGCGGGGCCGGCCGGCTTCCGGCCTGCGACGGAGGGGCCGGTGGGGTCTGCGGGGCCGCGGTCGGCGGGGGTCGGGTCTAGGGCTTCGGGGTCGCCGTCGGTGGGGGTCGGGTCTGCGGTGCAGCAGTCGCTCGGTCCTGCGGCCTCGGCGTCGCAGGCGGCCAGTATCGGGCCTGCGGCCCAGGCGCCGCAGGCGAACGGCCTCCAGCCTCCAGTGCAGCGGCCCGGCGGGCCCGCGGCTCCGGCGCCGCAGGCGAATGGCCTCCAGCCTCCAGTGCAGCGGCCCGGCGGGCCCGACGCCCCGGCGTCGCGGGCGGCCGGGATCGGGTCCGCGGTGCAGTGGCCGGTCGCGTCCGTGGCCCCGGCGTCGCAGTCGGCCGGGATCGGGTCCGCGGTGCAGTGGCCGGTCGCGTCTGCGGCCTCGGCGTCGCAATCGGCCGACTTCCGGCCTCCGGTGCAGCGGCCCGTCGGGCCCGCGGCCTCGGCGTCGCGGGCGGCGGGCATCCGGCCTCCGGTGCAGCGGCCCGGCGGGCCCGACGCCCCGGCGTCGCAGTCGACCGGCATCCGGCCTCCGGTGCAGCCGCCCGGCGGCCCCGACGCCGCGCCCGACGCCGCGTCCGGCGCCCCGCACGCGCGCCGAGGTCCGGCGAGCGCCGGCGGCGTTCCGGTGTCGCGCTCCGGCGTGCACGATTCACAACCCGCGATAATCGGTGCCGCGTTGTCACCGGCCCGTGTCATCCTCGGGAGCGTGGAGACCAGGTCCGTCAGCCCCGTGTTCGTCGGCCGCACCGACGAGTTGGGGATATTGCACGACGCGCTCGCCCGCGCGGCCGCCGGCGAGCCGAAGGCGCTGCTCGTCGCCGGCGAGGCAGGCGTCGGAAAGACCAGGCTGATAGAAGAGTTCGCGGCCGCGGCGATCCGCGCGGACGCGGTGGTGACGCTCGGCGGCTGCGTCGAGATCGGCGCCGAAGGACTGCCCTTCGCCCCGTTCTCCACCGCCCTGCGCTCCCTGCGGCGGCAGCTGCCCGAGGAACTCGCCGCGGCGGCCCACGGGCAGGAGGAGGAACTGGCCCGGCTGCTGCCCGAGTTGGGCGAGGCGCGTCGTGCGAACCGGGACGACGAGGAGGGCATGGCCCGCCTCTTCGAGCTCACCGCCCGCCTTCTCGAGCGGGTCGCCGCCCGCCGTACGGTCGTGCTCGCGCTCGAGGACCTGCACTGGGCCGACGCCTCCACCCGCCACCTGCTCGCCTATCTGGTCCGGACCCTGCGCAGCGGCCGTCTGGTCGTCGTCGCCAGCTACCGCTCCGACGACATCCACCGCCGCCACCCCCTGCGCCCCCTCCTCGCCGAACTCGACCGCCTGCGCACGGTCCGCCGTATCGAGCTCGGCCGCTTCAACCGCGCCGAGGTCGAACGCCAGATCGCCGGCATCCTGGCCGCCGAGCCCGACCCCGGCCAGGTCGACGAGATCTTCGCCCGCTCCGACGGCAACGCCTTCTTCGTGGAGGAACTGGCGGTGGCCGCCTGCGAGGGCTGCTGCACCGGCCTGACCGACTCCCTGCGCGACCTCCTCCTCGTCCGCGTCGAAAAGCTGCCCGAGGCCGCGCAGCGCGTGGCCCGGATCGTCGCCGAAGGCGGCTCCACCGTGGAGTACCGCCTCCTCGCGGCCGTCACCCGGCTCGCCGAGGACGACCTCATCGAAGCCCTGCGCGCCGCCGTCGGCGCCAACATCCTGCTCGCC
This sequence comes from Streptomyces sp. NPDC046900, assembly GCF_040644975.1. Lineage (NCBI taxonomy): Bacteria > Bacillati > Actinomycetota > Actinomycetes > Kitasatosporales > Streptomycetaceae > Streptomyces > Streptomyces sp. NPDC046900. The sequence goes on from NZ_JBEYXD010000009.1 coordinate 79,558, forward strand.
ACGCCGGACGGCGACGGCTACCGCTTCCGCCACTCCCTGGTCCGCGAGGCCGTCAGCGACGACCTGCTGCCCGGCGAGCGCTCCCGGCTCAACCGGCGGTACGCCGAGGCCCTCGAGGCCGACCCCACGCTCGTACCGGCCGACCAGCGCGCCCCCCGCCTGGCCAGCTACTGGTACCACGCGCACGACGCGGCAAAGGCCCTGCCCGCCGTCCTCGACGCGGCCGTCGTGGCCCGCCGCAGGCACGCGCACGCCGAGCAACTGGGACTGCTGGAGCGCGCGATGGAGCTGTGGGACATGGCTCCCGACGCCGTACGGGCCGCTCTGCGCCCCCTCGACCACGCCGAGGTCTACCCACCCTGCGGCTGCGACCCGGCGACCACGCCACTGCGCTATCTCGACCTGATGGCCGAGGCGGCCGTCGCGGGCCGGCTGTGCGGGGAGCGCGAGCGCGCACTGAAGATCACCAGGCGGGCGCTGCGACTGCTGGAGCCGGAGAAGGACCCCCTTCGCACCGCGTGGTTCTGGGTGCAGCGCTCACGGCTGGTACAGAACACGGCCCGGGGCGACGGCCGGGAGGAACTGGCCACCGCCCAGGAACTGGTGCGCGGACTGCCCCCGTCGGAGGTGCACGCCGAGGTGCTCGCCGCGGTGGCCAACTGGTCGATGGTGCACGTCCCCGGCGCGGAGGCGCTCTCGGCCGCCGAACGGGCCGTCGAATACGCGCACATGGTGGGCGCCCGCGACATCGAGCTGGGCGCCCGCCTCACCCTCGGCGGCCTCCTCGTCGACGCGGGTGACATCGACGCCGGACTCGCGCAGATGTACGAGGTCAAGGAGCAGGTCGCGGACCTCGGCAACACCTCCCTTGCGGGCCGCGTCCATGTGAACCTGCCCTCCCACCTGGAGGGCATCGGCCGCTCCCGCGAGGCCGTCGAGATCCTGCGCGAAGGGCTGGACCTCACCCGGAAGCTGGGACTGACCGATTCCGAGGCCTGGGCGTGGGCCAACCTCGGTGAGTCCCTCTACTCCGTGGGCCGCTGGGACGAGGCCGCCGAAGCCGCGCTCGCCTCGGAGCGCATCGGCCAGAGCGCGATACCCCGCGGCTTCCGCGCCGCCATCCACACGCATCTCGCGGTCGCCCGGGGCGACCTGGCCGAGGCGGAACGCCAACTGTCCGCGGCCCGCGCGTTCTTCGGCAACCGCGACAGACTGCCGCAGCACGAACTGCCGCTGCTGCGCGCCGCCATCGGGATCGCCGCCGGTGAGGGCCGCCTCGACGAAGCCCGTGCCGTACTCGACGACGCCCTGAGAGCCGGCTTCCCTCCGGGCACCCAGCGCCATGCCTGGCCGCTGCTGCTCGCCGCCGCCACCGCCGAGGCCGACGCCCTCGGGCTGCCCTCGGCCGAACCGGGCCGCGCCGCAGTCCTGGCACGGATCCGCGGCGCCGCCAAGGCGCTCACCACGAACGTGCCGCTGTGGCGTGCTCACGAACGCTGGGTCCGCGCCGAGCTGTTGCGCGCCGAGAACCGCGCCGAGCCGCACGACTGGTCCGAGGCGGTGACCGCGTTCGAGGCCCTGGGCCGCCCGTACGAACTGGCCCGTGTCCGGCACCGCCTCGCGGAGTCCCTGCTGGCCTCGGGCGACGGCCAGGACGGGCGTGCGCGGGCCGCCGAGCTGCTGCGGCTGGCCGGCGCGGTGGCCGAGCACCTCGGTGCCCGTCCGCTCGCCGAGGAGGTCGCCCTGCTCAGCCGGCGCGCCCGCCTGACCCTGACGGGCGCCGACCGGCCCGCCGCGCTCGATCCGGCCGAGTCCCTGGGGCTCACGAACCGGGAGCGTGACGTGCTCCGGCTGGTCGCGGCCGGCCGCAGCAACCGCCAGATAGCCGAGCAGTTGTTCATCTCCCCGAAGACGGCCAGCGTCCACGTCTCGAACATCCTGGCCAAACTGGGCGTCTCGGGCCGGGGCGAGGCGGCGGCGGTGGCCCACCGGCTGCGGCTGTTCCCGCCCGAGACATCCGCTGTCCAGGCGGCAGGCTGAGGTCTACGCTGTCCGGGACCGGGCCGAGGGAGGCGCCGTGTTCAACATGTTCGAGGAACTGTTCGCACCGGGCCGCAAGCACACCCACGACGAGCGCCAGCGCCTGGAACTGACCAGGGTGGATGTCACGGACGGCGATCCGGGCCAGGGCCCGATCGATCTGGCGTCGGGCCGGGTGGTCATACGCCTGAGACGCGCCTCCGCGGACGAGGAGACCGACTGAGCGGCACCGCCCGTCCTACGACACCTCCAGCTCGAGGATCCGGTCGTCGGTCTTCGAGGGCTCCCCGCGACCGTCCGTGTTGCTCGTCGTCAGCCATAGTTTGTTGCCGCCGGCCGAGACCACCGTGCGCAGGCGGCCGTAGCTGCCCTTCAGGAAGGCCTGCGGCGGCGCGGAGGCCTCCGTGCCCTTCAGCGGGATGCGCCACAGCCGTTGCCCGCGCAGGCCCGCCATCCAGAGCGAGCCCTCGGCGTAGGCGATCCCGCTCGGGGAGGCCTCGTCGGTGTGCCACTGGGCGATCGGGTTGTGGAACCTGGTGTCGGAGGACTTGCCCTCGGCGACCGGCCAGCCGTAGTTGTCGCCCGGCTTGATCGCGTTCACCTCGTCCCAGGTGTCCTGACCGAACTCGGAGGAGAACAGCCGCTGCTTGTCGTCCCAGGCGAGCCCCTGGACGTTGCGGTGGCCGTAGGAGTAGACGACCGAGTTCCCGAAGGGGTTGCCGGGTGCCGGTTCGCCTTCCGGCGTCATGCGCAGGATCTTGCCGCCCAGCGACTTCCGGTCCTGGGACAGGCCCCGGTCGCCCGACTCGCCCGTGCCCGCGTACAGCATCCTGTCCGGGCCGAACGCGATCCGCCCGCCGTTGTGGATCATCCCCTTCGGGATGCCCTTGAAGACCGTGTTCGGCGCCCCCAGTTGCTCACCGGCCGGCTTCTTCGTGTCGTACAGCATGCGTGCGATGCGGTTGTCCGAGTCCGTCGTGAAGTACGCGTAGACCAGGTGGTCGGAGGCGTAGTCGGGGGAGAGGGCGATGCCCAGCAGCCCGCCCTCGCCCGCGGCCGAGACACCGGGCACCGTGCCCAGCAGTGTCTTCCGTCCGGTCTTGTCGTCGATCCGCGTGATCGTGCCGTCGTCCCGGTCGGAGACCAGCAGTCCGCCGTCGGGCAGAGGGGCCAGGCCCCAGGGGGACTTGAGGTCCGCGGCCACCGTACGCACGACCCGTACCGATCCGGTGGCCGGCGGGGTCTGCTCGGCTCCCCGCCCCGACGCCGAGGACCCGGGCGCCGAAGCCCCGGGCGCCGAACCGCTCGAGGAGACGCTGTTCCCGCTGCCCGGGGTGTTCCCGCCCCCGGCGGAGCAACCGGCCGCCAGCAGCAGCGCGGACACGGCCGACACGGCCGTCACAGCTCGACGTCGCACGATCAAGGTCCCTTCGACGCGGTGCCCTCGTCCCTTTCCTACACCGCTCGCTCCCGAACGGTTCCCGGTACCGATCGAGAATCCACCGGTCGGTCGCATCCGGGCCGCCTTGGGCTCGGGCTCAGTCCCACGATCCCTGGGCCGGCGGCAGCCCCGCCAGCTCGGTCAGGTCCTCCGTGGTCAGGGTCAGCCCGGGCGCGGCCGCGTTCTGCGCGACCCAGCGCTCCTGCTTGGCGCCGGGCACCGGGACCACATGGCGGCCCTGTGCCAGCACCCAGGCCAGCGCCACCTGTGCGGGGGTGACCTCCTCGCCGTGCCGGTGGGCCACCCGCCTCAGGCCGGCCACGATCGGCTGGTTCTCCGCCATCATCTCGGCCGTGAAACGCGGGTGCCGGGCCCGCAGATCGTCGGGTTCGAAGCCCTCGCCCGGCGTCAGCGTGCCGGTCAGGAAGCCGTTGCCGAGGGGCATGGCGGCCAGGAAGCCGACCCCTCGTGTCGCGCACCACGGCAGCAGGGCGTCCAGAGCCTCCGTCGACCACACCGACAGCTCCGCCTCCACCGCGCTCACCGGGAACACCTGCTGCATCCGCTCCAGCTGGCGGACGGTGCCGTCGTACAGTCGCGCCCCGCTCTGCCGCCCGCCCCGCACGCCCACCGCACACAGTCCGAGCGCCCGCACCTTGCCCGCCCCCACCAGCTCGGCCATGGCGCCCCAGGTCTCCTCGACGGGGACCTCGGGGTCCGCACGGTGCAGTTGGTAGAGGTCGATCACGTCCGTCTGCAACCGCCGCAGCGAGGCGTCGCAGGCACGCTTCACATAGCCCGGGCGGCCGTCGGCGACGATGTGCTGCTCGCCCACCAGCAGGCCCACCTTGGTCGACACGAACGCGTCCGTGCGCCGCTTCTTCAGGACCCGGCCCACCAGCAGCTCGTTGGTGAACGGGCCGTACATGTCGGCCGTGTCGAGCAGCGTCATGCCCAGGTCGAGTGCCTGGTGCACCGTCCGCAGAGACTCCTCGCCGCGTCTGTGCGAGCCGGAGTACGCCCAGCTCATCGGCATGCACCCGAGTCCCACGGCCCCCACTTCGAGCGTTGCCGCGCCGATCGTCCTGCGCTCCACCTGCCCGCGCCCTCCCTTTCCCGCCACCCCAAACTAACCAATGCGGCAAGGGATCCTTCGCATAGCCTCCTGACCATGACTGCCGACGTTTGGCTTCCGTTCCGCACCGAAGAGATAGAGGGGCTCCCCGAGGGCCTCACCTACCGGTTCTGGGACGGCGATCCGGAGTTTCCCTCAGACCCCGCCGAGTGCGCCTTCTACGCCGTGCCCTATATGAAGGGCAGCGAGGTCGCCGTGCGGCCCATGGCGGCGATGAAATCCGTCCGCGTGGTGCAGACGCTGTCCGCGGGCGTCGACCACGTCGAGCCGGGACTCTCCCTGCTGCCCGGGGGAGTGCGGCTGTGCAACGCCCGCGGGGTGCACGACGCCAGTACCGCCGAGCTCGCGCTGACCCTGATCCTCGCCTCGCTGCGCGGGATCCCCGACTTCGTCCGGGGTCAGGACCGGGAGGAGTGGCGTGCCGGATTCCGCCCGGCGCTCGCCGACAAGTCGGTCCTCATCGTCGGGTACGGGGCCGTGGGCGCCGCCATCGAAGAGCGGCTCGTGCCGTTCGAGGTGGCGCGGGTGGCGCGCGTCGCGCGCCGTGAGCGCACAACGGCGCGCGGCCTCGTGCATCCCTTCACCCGATTGTCGGACCTTCTGCCCGAGGCGGATGTCGTGTTGATCGCCATGCCTCTCACGGAGGAGACGAGACGCCTGGTCGACGCGGACTTCCTGGCCCGGATGAAGGACGGGGCGCTGCTCGTGAACGTGGCGCGCGGAGGCGTGGTCGACACCGAGGCCTTGCTTGCCGAGCTGGAGGCCGGCCGCATCACGGCGGCCCTCGATGTCACGGACCCGGAACCGCTGCCGAAGGGGCATCCCCTCTGGCACGCGCCCGGTGTGCTCATCAGCCCTCATGTCGGCGGTCCCACTTCGGCGTTCTGGCCTCGCGTCAAGCGGCTCCTCAGTTCCCAGCTGAACCGTTTCGCACAGGGGGAACCCCTGGAGAACGTCGTCCTGACGACCGGCGCGTAGCGACGCGGGAGGGCGGGCGACGGGGTGGTTCGAGCCGTGCGCGCGGTCCGAACGGCGCATGATGCGAGCCAACTCCGGCGCCCGCGCGCGCGGCGACCAGGGGTCGCACGACCGGCGCACACGTCGCTCTCCGTTCGCTCCCCGTCTGCTTCCGGCACACTCCGCAGTTCTCCGTGCACGCAACGTGCGGTTATTTTCCCTGATCGTCACGGAGCGTAGAGACGCTATGTCCCTGAGTGACGATGCTGGTGTATCGTCCCGACAGGGGCAGCGCCGCGCACCGTTCGGCGCCGGGGACGGAACTTTCAGACATGCGAGGGGGGCGACAGACGATGCACGGCCTATGGACGAACGATCCGACGCGGCGGGGCCGCGGGCGGCGACCCTGGCGAGCGACGACGCGCAGACGGGGTCACGGTGGTCATCACCACCCGCGCAGGCACGGCGGCCGCAAAAGGCACTCCCATCCAACGCACCGGGCCCAGCGGGATCCGGCGGCGCCCCGGACCTGGAGGACCCGGTGAGCTCCCCCGGAGCACTGCTGGCCCGCCGTCCGGTGTCCGAAGGCCGGACGCGCGTGGTTCCGCAACTCGTCCTGGCCCTGGTCTGCGCGGGATACGCCGTCGGTGCCACGGTCGGCTGGGGCTCCCGGAGCGTCGCACTGTTCATGGGCGACTTCGGGCTGAGCGCCGCGGCCGGCGGCGCGTCGGTCTCCTGCCTCCTCTACGCCCGCCGCGGCCGCAGCAGATTCCGCCCCGCCTGGCTGCTGTTCGCCCTCTCCTCCCTCATGGCGGCGCTCGGCAACGGGGTCTGGGGCTGGTACGAGGTCGTCCTCGGCCGTCCCGTCCCCTCGCCGAGCTGCGCCGACCTGTTCTTCCTCTGCTTCGCTCCGCCCGCCATCGTTGGGCTGCTCGTGCTCGCCAAAAGGCCCGTCACCAAGGCGGGTTGGGTATGCCTCGCGCTCGACGCATGGCTCATCGGCGGCTCGCTGCTCACACTGGCCTGGAGCCTCGCGCTCGCCCAGGCGGCGAAGTTCGACGGGCCGAGCGTCGCACACACCGCGCTGTCGCTCGCCTACCCGCTGCTGGACATCGCCCTGATCAGCATGGTGGTCGCCCTCCACCTCCGGCGGTCGGCGGTCAACCGCTCCGCGGTCAACACCGCCATCGGCGCACTCGCGCTGACCGTGATGTGCGACGCGCTGTTCACCTCACCGCTGCTGCACAACAGCTACCACTCCGGCCAGCTGCTGGACGCGGGCTGGTTCTCCGGCTCGCTGCTGCTCGCGTACGCGCCCTGGGTCGGTGCCCGGCCCGGACAGCCCGAGGAAGACGGCCACGCGCGCGACGCGCACGAGCACGTACCGCAGCAGCGGCAGCCGGAACAGGCGAGAACGCCCCGCCGGGCGGAGTACACGTACGGGGTCACCGAGGAGCACCGCCCCTCACTCCCGCAGGACCCCGGGCCCGGCGGGCACCCGGCCGGGCCTCCGCAGGATCCCGACCGCTACCCGGCCACGCGCCCGATCTCCGGATCACTGGCCGCGCTCATGCCGTACCTGGCCGCCGCCGTCTGCACGCTGGGGATCCTCTACAACATCCTCAACGGCCACCGGGTCGACCGCGTGGTGCTCGTCACCGCGGGCGCCGTCGTCCTCGCGCTCGTCGTCCGCCAGGGCATCATGCTGCTGGACAACATCACCCTCGCCCAGGAACTCGCGCAGAAGGAGAACCACTTCCGCTCCCTGGTGCAGGGTTCCAGCGACGTCATCATGATCGCCGCGCCCAGCGGCATCCTCAGGTACGTCTCCCCGGCCGCGGCCGGCGTCTACGGCCGCTCCGCAGACGACCTCGTCGGCACCGAGCTCGCCGCCCTCATCCACCCCGAGGACCTGGGCTGCGTGGTGCACGAAGTGCGCCGCTTCCTCGCCGCCAGCCACATCGAGGAGCCCACCACCCGCATCGAGTGCCGCTTCAGGTCCGGCACCGGCGGCTGGCTCAACGTCGAGTCCACCGTCAACCGCCACGAGGGCGGACTGATCTTCAACAGCCGGGACGTGACCGAGCGAGTCCGCCTCCAGGCGCAGCTGCAGCACAACGCCGAGCACGACCCGCTCACCGACCTGCCCAACCGCGCCCTGTTCACCAAGCGCGTCCAGCAGGCACTGTCCGGCCGCCGCGCCTCCGACCGCGGCCCCGCCCTCCGCAATACGGCGGTTCTCTTCATCGACCTCGACGGCTTCAAGGCCGTCAACGACACGATCGGGCACCAGGCCGGGGACGAGCTGCTCGTCCAGGCCGCCCGCAGGCTCCAGGACGCGGTACGGCAGGGCGACACCGCCGCCCGGCTGGGCGGTGACGAGTTCGCGGCCCTGATCGTCGGCGACGGCAGCCGGGACCGCGCCGCGCGTGAACGCCACATCGTCGAGCTCGCCGACCGGCTCCGGGTCACCCTCTCGCAGCCGTACGACATCGACGGCAACGATGTCCGGGTGGCCGCGTCCATCGGTGTGGCCTTCGCCGAACCAGGCCTCGGCGCCGGCGAGCTGCTGCGCAACGCCGACCTCGCCATGTACCGGGCCAAGGCCGCGGGCAAGGGCCGTGTGCAGCTCTACGCGCCCCAGATGCAGCAGGACGTCGTACGCAAGGCCGAGCTCGCCACCCGGCTGCGGGCCGCGCTGCACGGCGACGAGTTCACTCTGCTGCACCAGCCGGTGGTGTCGCTCGAGCATGGCCGGATCGCGACGGTCAGTGCCCAGGCACGCTGGCGCTCCTCTCAGGGCGTGCTCTTCACCCCGATGGAGTTCCTGCGGGTCCCCGAGGACAGCGACAAGACCGCCGAGCTGGGCCGCTGGGTGCTGGAGGAGGCCGTCGAGCAGGCCGCAGAGCGCACCGCGGCGGGCCTGGCCGTACCCGTAGCCGTCCGGGTGAACGCCCGCCGGCTCCTCGACCGCTCGCTGCCACTCGGCTCCGTCGAGGCTCTGCTCACCCGCCACGGACTGGCCTCGGGCGCCCTGGTGATCGAGCTGTCCGACCCCGATCCCCGGGTCTGCCTGGACGAGCTGGAACGCAGACTCGGTGCGCTGCGAAGAATCGGCGTCCGTATCGCCCTGGACGGCTTCGGCAACGGCTACGCGGCCATCACGGCGCTGCGCAGGCTCCCCGTGGACGTACTGAAACTCGACCGCAGCCTGGTCGAGGGGGTCGTCGAGTCCGCGCGGCTGCACAAGATCACCAGCGGGCTGCTGCGCATCGCCACCGACCTGGGTCTGCAGTCGATCGCCGACGGCGTGGACCTGCCCGAGCAGGTCGTCGCGCTGCGCGCGATGGGCTGCACGCACGGTCAGGGCATGGCGTTCTCCGGACCGCTGGACGAGTACCGGCTGCGCCGGGCGCTGACGTCCGGCCACTACCCGGTTCCGCACGGCCCCGCGGAGCCGGCCTTCGCCGGAGGGGCCCCCGAGGTGTACACCAGTGGTGTGCCTGCCGTTTTCGGAGGCGGGACGGGCCTACGCTCACATAATGAGACTCCTGTCCCACCCACTTGACAGTGACGGCGTGCCGGGGGGAGGGTCAGTGTCATGCGCTCCCGAATTCTCGTACTTGGACAGCGCGTCGGCTGAGCTGGGACCCACCGGAAATGAACCGGAACACCCAGCGACCACACCCGGCGCGCTCCCCTCGCTTGCCCAACGGCACGAGGGGTTTTTTGTTGCACACGCACCAGTCGAACAACGCCCAAACCTCGCAAAAACCCTCAGCATCGAGAAGAGAATGCCGATGACCGAGCAGGCCACCGGGGCCCATCACCCGCAGCCCCGGCCCCGATCCGGAGGCCATCCGTCTGCCCCCGAGCACGTCACGGGTGCGCAGTCCCTCATCCGCTCGCTCGAGGAGGTCGGCGCCGAGACGGTATTCGGCATTCCCGGCGGTGCGATCCTTCCGGCGTACGACCCGCTGATGGACTCCACGCGGGTGCGGCACGTGCTGGTGCGGCACGAGCAGGGCGCCGGCCACGCGGCCACGGGTTACGCGCAGGCCACCGGCAGGGTCGGCGTCTGCATGGCGACCTCGGGACCCGGCGCCACCAACCTGGTCACCCCGATCGCGGACGCGCACATGGACTCGGTGCCGCTGGTCGCGATCACCGGGCAGGTCGCCTCCAAGGCGATCGGCACGGACGCGTTCCAGGAGGCCGACATCGTCGGCATCACGATGCCGATCACCAAGCACAACTTCCTGGTGACCAAGGCCGAGGAGATCCCCCGGACCATCGCGGAGGCCTTCCACATCGCCTCCACCGGCCGCCCGGGACCGGTCCTGGTCGACATCGCCAAGGACGCCCTGCAGGCGCAGACCACCTTCAGCTGGCCGCCCGTCATGGACCTGCCCGGCTACCGCCCGGTCACCAAGCCGCACGCCAAGCAGATCCGCGAGGCCGCCAAGCTGATCACCTCCGCGAAGCGCCCCGTCCTCTACGTCGGCGGCGGCGTCCTCAAAGCCGGGGCCACCGCCGAGCTGAAGGTCCTCGCTGAACTCACCGGAGCGCCCGTCACCACCACCCTGATGGCGCTCGGCGCATTCCCCGACAGCCACCCGCTGCACGTGGGGATGCCGGGCATGCACGGTGCGGTCACCGCCGTCACCGCGCTGCAGAAGGCCGACCTGATCGTCGCCCTCGGAGCCCGTTTCGACGACCGCGTCACCGGCAAGCTGGACAGCTTCGCCCCGCACGCCAAGATCGTCCACGCCGATATCGACCCCGCCGAGATCGGCAAGAACCGTGCCGCGGACGTGCCGATCGTCGGTGACGCCCGCGAGGTCATCGCGGACCTGATCCAGGCCGTGCAGCGGGAGCACAGCGAGGGCCACAAGGGCGACTTCACCGCCTGGTGGACCGATCTGGACCGCTGGCGCCGCACGTACCCGCTCGGCTACGACTTGCCCGAGGACGGCTCGCTGTCCCCGCAGCAGGTCATCGAGCGCATCGGACAGCTCGCGCCCGAGGGCACGATCTTCGCGGCGGGCGTCGGCCAGCACCAGATGTGGGCCGCGCACTTCATCCAGTACGAGAAGCCCGCCACCTGGCTGAACTCCGGCGGCGCCGGAACGATGGGCTACGCGGTGCCGGCCGCGATGGGCGCGAAGGCCGGCGCCCCGGACCGCGCGGTCTGGGCGATCGACGGCGACGGCTGCTTCCAGATGACCAACCAGGAGCTGACCACCTGCGCCCTGAACAACATCCCGATCAAGGTCGCCATCATCAACAACGGCGCCCTCGGGATGGTCCGCCAGTGGCAGACCCTCTTCTACAACCAGCGGTACTCCAACACGGTGCTGCACTCGGGCCCGGCCGGCCTGAACGGCAGCTCCGCCGAGGGCCCCGCCAAGCAGCCGAGCGCGGGCACCCGCGTCCCCGACTTCGTGAAGCTGTCGGAGGCCATGGGCTGCTATGCGATCCGCTGCGAGTCCCCGGCGGACCTCGACAAGGTCATCGAAGAGGCGAACTCCGTCAACGACCGTCCGGTCGTCGTCGACTTCATCGTCCACGAGGACGCGATGGTCTGGCCGATGGTCGCGGCCGGCACCTCCAACGACGAGATCATGGCCGCGCGGGACGTCCGTCCCGACTTCGGCGACAACGAGGACGACTGAGAGAGCTGAGTGAGAACCATGTCCAAGCACACCCTCTCGGTCCTGGTCGAGAACACGCCCGGCATCCTCGCCCGGATCGCCGCCCTGTTCTCCCGTCGCGGCTTCAACATCGACTCGCTCGCGGTCGGCGTGACCGAGCACCCCGACATCTCCCGCATCACCATCGTCGTGAACGTCGAGGACCTGCCGCTCGAACAGGTCACCAAGCAGCTCAACAAGCTCGTCAACGTCCTGAAGATCGTCGAACTGGAGCCGACGCAGGCCGTCCAGCGTGAACTCGTTCTGGTGAAGGTGCGCGCCGACAACGAGACGCGCTCCCAGATCGTCGAGATCGTCCAGTTGTTCCGCGCCAAGACCGTGGACGTCTCCCCGGAGGCCGTCACCATCGAGGCCACCGGCAGCAGCGACAAGCTGTCCGCCATGCTCAAGATGCTGGAGCCGTACGGCATCAAGGAGCTGGTCCAGTCCGGCACGATCGCGATCGGTCGCGGCGCGCGCTCGATCACGGACCGTTCCCTGCGCGCCCTCGACCGGTCGGCCTAGCGGTCGCGGAGGATTCCCGTACGACCGGATACGGGTGGGCCGGCGACCCGCCGCCCGCCCGTATCCCGAGACCCCGAAACGTCACTTCCCCCACCGGCATACGGTGGACGCAACACCTGCACACCAAGGAGAGAACCCAAAGTGGCCGAGCTGTTCTACGACGCTGACGCCGACCTGTCCATCATCCAGGGCCGCAAGGTCGCGGTCATCGGCTACGGCAGCCAGGGCCACGCCCACGCGCTGTCGCTGCGGGACTCGGGCGTCGACGTGCGCGTCGGTCTGCACGAGGGCTCCAAGTCCAAGGAGAAGGCCGAGGAGCAGGGCCTGCGCGTGGTGACCCCGTCGGAGGCCGCCGCCGAGGCCGACGTCATCATGATCCTGGTGCCGGACCCGATCCAGGCCCAGGTCTACGAGGAGTCCATCGCCCCGAACCTGAAGGACGGCGACGCGCTGTTCTTCGGCCACGGCTTCAACATCCGCTTCGGCTTCATCAAGCCCCCGGCCGGCGTGGACGTGTGCATGGTCGCCCCGAAGGGCCCGGGCCACCTGGTGCGCCGGCAGTACGAGGAGGGCCGCGGCGTGCCCTGCATCGTCGCCGTCGAGCAGGACGCCTCGGGCAACGCCTTCGCGCTGGCCCTGTCGTACGCCAAGGGCATCGGCGGCACCCGTGCCGGCGTCATCAAGACGACCTTCACCGAGGAGACCGAGACCGACCTCTTCGGCGAGCAGGCCGTGCTGTGCGGTGGCACCACCGCGCTGGTCAAGGCGGGCTTCGAGACGCTGACCGAGGCGGGCTACCAGCCGGAGATCGCGTACTTCGAGTGCCTGCACGAGCTGAAGCTGATCGTGGACCTCATGTACGAGGGCGGCCTGGAGAAGATGCGCTGGTCGATCTCCGAGACCGCCGAGTGGGGCGACTACGTCACCGGTCCGCGCATCATCACCGACGCCACCAAGGCCGAGATGAAGAAGGTCCTCGCGGAGATCCAGGACGGCTCGTTCGCCCAGAACTGGATGGACGAGTACCACGGCGGTCTGAAGAAGTACAACGAGTACAAGCAGCAGGACTCCGAGCACCTGCTGGAGACCACCGGCAAGCAGCTGCGCAAGCTGATGAGCTGGGTCGACGAGGAGGCCTGAGCCTCATGCCCGAGGGGCCGGTGCCGTTCGCTCCGGCCCCTTCGGCGAACCAGGGGTAATCTCTGGAACCAGACGTTGTCCAGCCCGTCCAGCCACGGACGAGTGATCCTTCCGCAGCGGCGCAATATGTCACACGCAGCGCCACTAGACTGCTGCACAACAATCGCGTTCAGGCCCACAGCGTCGTGCGTCTTCCACGCGGCTAGCACCCCTCCACCGCCTGCGGCCGTCGGGACGGCCGTCCGCATTGGACTTGTGAGGACTCACGTGAGCTCGTACCCCAGTCGAAAAGCCACGGTACTCATCGCTGAAGAGCTGTCGCCGGCGACCGTCGATGCCCTTGGCCCTGACTTCGAGATCCGTCACTGCAACGGGGCGGACCGCGCCGAGCTGCTGTCGGCGATCGCCGACGTCGACGCCATCCTGATCCGCTCCGCGACGAAGGTCGATGCCGAGGCCATCGCCGCCGCCGGCAAGCTGAAGGTCGTCGCACGAGCCGGCGTCGGCCTCGACAACGTGGACGTCTCCGCCGCTACCAAGGCCGGCGTGATGGTCGTCAACGCCCCCACCTCGAACATCGTGACCGCCGCTGAACTCGCCTGCGGTCTGATCCTCTCCAGCGCCCGCAACATCCCGCAGGCCAACGCCGCGCTGAAGAACGGCGAGTGGAAGCGCAGCAAGTACACGGGCGTCGAGCTGGCCGAGAAGACGCTGGGCGTGGTCGGCCTCGGCCGGATCGGCGCGCTGGTCGCGCAGCGCATGTCCGCGTTCGGCATGAAGGTCGTCGCCTACGACCCCTACGTCCAGCCGGCCCGGGCCGCGCAGATGGGCGTGAAGGTGCTGTCCCTGGACGAGCTGCTCGAGGTCTCCGACTTCATCACCGTCCACCTGCCGAAGACGCCCGAGACCCTCGGTCTGATCGGCGACGAGGCGCTGCACAAGGTCAAGCCGTCCGTCCGTATCGTCAACGCCGCCCGCGGCGGGATCGTGGACGAGGAGGCGCTGTACTCGGCGCTGAAGGAGGGCCGGGTCGCCGGCGCGGGCCTCGACGTGTACGCGAAGGAGCCGTGCACGGACTCGCCGCTGTTCGAGCTCGACCAGGTCGTCTGCACGCCGCATCTGGGGGCGTCCACCGACGAGGCGCAGGAGAAGGCCGGTATCGCGGTCGCCAAGTCGGTGCGCCTCGCGCTCGCCGGCGAGCTGGTGCCCGACGCGGTGAACGTGCAGGGCGGTGTCATCGCCGAAGACGTCAAGCCGGGTCTGCCGCTCGCCGAGAAGCTCGGCCGTATCTTCACCGCGCTCGCGGGCGAGGTGGCCGTCCGGCTCGACATCGAGGTCTACGGCGAGATCACCCAGCACGATGTGAAGGTGCTCGAACTGTCCGCGATCAAGGGTGTGTTCGAGGACGTGGTGGCCGAGACGGTCTCGTACGTCAACGCGCCGCTGTTCGCCCAGGAGCGCGGTGTCGAGGTGCGCCTGACCACCAGCTCGGAGGCCACCGACCACCGCAACGTGGTGACTGTGCGCGGCACGCTCGCCGACGGCGAGGAGGTCGCGGTGTCCGGCACGCTGACCGGCCCGAAGAACCACCAGAAGATCGTGGCGGTGGGCGACTACGACGTGGACCTGGCCCTCGCGGACCACATGGTCGTGCTCCGCTACTCCGACCGCCCCGGCGTGGTCGGCACCCTGGGCCGCATCCTCGGCGAGGCCGGTATCAACATCGCCGGCATGCAGGTGGCTCGTGACATCGCCGGCGGCGAGGCACTGGCGGTCCTCACGGTCGACTCCGCGGTTCCGCAGAACGTCCTGACGGAGGTCGCGGAGGAGATCGGCGCCACGTCGGCGCGCTCGGTGAACCTCGTCTGACGCCCACGCGATCAGCGACGGGGCCCGGGCCACCTGAGGTGGCCCGGGCCCCGTCGTGTCGTCCGGCGTCTACTCCTGGGCGTCCCGCACCCGGATGCCCCGCAGGGTCGCCGTGGCCAGTGCCGCCGCGGCCAGCAGCAGGACGGCTCCGGTGATCGCCGCCGACTGCATACCGCTGGTGAACGCCTCACGCGCCGTGCCCAGCAGTTCGGCTCCCGCCCGGCCCGGCATCGAGCGGGCCGCCGCGAGCGCTCCGCCCAGCGTCTCGTGGGCGGGGGAGGGAGCCGAAGCCGGGATGCGGTGGCGGTAGACCGCGGTGCCGATGGAGCCGAGGACGGCCATGCCCAGTGCACCGCCGAACTCGGCGCCCGTCTCCATCAGGGAGGACGCGGTGCCCGCCCGCTCCGCCGGCGCGGCGCCCATGGCCAGATCCATCATCTGCGAGATCACGGTGACGATTCCGGCGGCCAGCACGCCCGCCCCGGCCAGCACCAGCCACATCGAGTCGGTGCCGGCGAGCGCCAGCATCCCGTAGCCGCAGGCCGCGACGGCGAACCCGGCCGTGACGACATGGGCTCTGTCCACGCCCTTCTGCACCAGCTGGGTGGTCACGGGGGCAGCGAAGCCGATCAGCACGGACGGGAGCAGCGCCCACAGCGCGGCCTCCAGGGCGCTCTTGCCCAGGACCGACTGCAGGTACTGGGTGGTGAAGTACGCCGAGCCCAGCATGGCGAAGGACGAGATCAGGTTGAGGGCGAGGGCGGGAGCGAAGCCGCGCGAGCGGAAGAGGACCGGAGGGACGAGCGGGGACGCCGACGTGCGCTGGCGGTGCACGAACAGCGCCGCGAACAGCAGGCCCACCGTCAGCGACAGCACGTACTGGACGTGCCATCCGTTGGCCGGGATCTCTTTGAGGCCGTAGATCAAGGGCAGCACCGCGGCCATCGACAGCGGCACACCGAGCAGGTCGAAGCGGCCGGGCCGGGGGTCCTTCGACTCGGGGAGCAGGACGGGGCCGAGGACCAGGAGCAGGGCCATCGCGGGCAGGTTGACCAGGAAGACCGAACCCCACCAGAAGTACTGGACGAGCACTCCGCTCATCACCGAGCCGAGCGCGATACCGGCGGTCATCACGCCGGACCACAGGCCGATCGCCTTGGCGCGCTGACCGGGGTCGGTGAACATCGTGCGGATCAGCGCCATCGTCGACGGCATCAGGGTGGCGCCGCCGATGCCGAGGACCGCGCGGGCCGCGATCAGGGTCTCGGCGCTGTTCGCGTACGCCGCCACCAGTGATGCGGTGCCGAAGGCCGCCGCGCCGATCAGCAGCAGCCGGCGCCGGCCGATGCGATCGCCCAGGGACCCCATCGTCATCAGCAGTCCGGCGAGGACGAAGGCGTAGATGTCGAAGATCCACAGCTGCTGCGTGCTGCTCGGTTCCAGGTCCGCGGTGATCGCCGGGATCGCGAAGTAGAGGACGGAGACGTCCATCGAGACCAGCAGCAGCGGAAGCATCAGGACGCCGAGCGCGGTCCATTCGCGGTGGCCGGCCCGGGCCGGGGCGCTCGAGGCGCGGAGGTTGTTGCTCGTGCTCGTCGAGTTCGTCATGACGAGGACTGTACGGACGTCTTAAACGCTTGTCTAGTACGAGCGTATAAATCGTTCGTCTAGGACGGTTGTCTAAATCGGAGTAGAGTGACCGCATGGGACACCGTGAGGATCTGCTCGAGGGCGCCAAGCGCTGCCTGCTGGAGAAGGGCTTCATGCGCACGACGGCGCGCGACATCGTCAAGGAGTCGGGGACCAACCTGGCGTCCATCGGCTACCACTACGGCTCCAAGGACGCGCTGCTGGTGAAGGCGTACGTCTCGCTGGTCGAGGGGATGGGCGACCGATTCGACCCCGGCTGGGGCGCGGGCGGCGAGACGAGGACGCCGCCGGGTTCGCTGGAGCGCTTCCAAGAGGTGTGGAGCAACATCATCCGGTCGCTGCCCGAGTCGCGGGCCGTCCTGCTGCTGAGCCTGGAACTCATCCTTCAGGGCGACCGGCTGCCGGAGGTGCGCAAACTGCTGGCCGAGGCGCAGGAGGAAGGCCGCTCAGGACTGCTGCCCCTGTTCCACGACCTACCCGAGGCGGAGTTCGGCAAGGAGACCGTCGACACCGAGGGCCGGTTCTACCAGACCCTTCTCCAGGGGCTCATGGTGCAGTGGATCTTCGACCCGGACACGGCGACCAGTGGCGATCAGCTCGCCGAGGGCCTGCGCCGGGTCGTCGAGTCGGCCACCGGGGACCGCACACCCGAAGGCGCCTAGAGTCGCGCCCCCTTCAGCGCCATGTGCAGCAGCAGGCGGTCCTCGCCGTCGTCCAGGTCCAGGCCGGTGAGCTGCTCGACGCGGGACAGCCGGTAGTACAGCGTCTGGCGGTGGATGCCCAGTTCGGCGGCGGTGCGTCCGGCCTGGCCCGCACAGTCCAGGAACACCTCAGCCGTGCGGGCGAGTTCGCGGTGGGCGGGGATGAGCAACGCGCGTACCGCAGGGTCGTGGGCCGTCTCGGGCGGGAGCGAGGTCAGCAGGCGGTAGGGGCCGATGGCCGGCCACTGTGCGACCGGGCCGAGCCGGGACTCCGCCAGTGCCGCGCGGGCCGCCCCCGACGCCTCATGCCAGGTGGTGCCCAACTCGCCGAGGCCGTCCCGGACTCCGGCGACCCCCGCAGCCGCCCGCCCGGCGCCCGGGCCCTGCGCGTCCCGCAGCAGCCGGGCGGCGGCCGTCAGCGCCGGCGTGAGCACATCGGCCGAGCGCAACCGCACCAGCAGGGCCAGACTCTGCCTCGAGTTGCCCCATGGCACCGTACACAGCGCGGTCGCGGCCGGGATCGTACGGGCCGACGGGGCGTCGTCCGGGTCGGCAGAGGGCCAGGGGGCGACACAGACCAGCGTGTGCAGGCCCTCCGCCCGCGCTCCCAGCGCCGCACGCAGTTCGGCCACCGCCGCCTCCTGCTGCCAGCCGCGCTCCGCGGTGAGCACCGCCCGCAGTTCCCGCGTCAGATCCGCGCCCGCCTGCGCCTCGTCGGCGAGCAGACCCCCGATACGGGCGGCGACCTCCATCGCCGCCGACAGCTGTGCCTCCGAGGGGCCCGGTTCGTCGGCGAGCAGCCACACATAGCCGAGGACGACACCCCGATGGCGTACCGGCAGACAGATCCTTCCGCGGTAGACGCCCGCCTCCGGGGTCGGCGGAATGCGGACAGGTCCGGTGGCGCGGGCGATGCCGAAGCTCTCGAACCACCGGCGCACGGCGGCAGTGGAGCGGCGCGTGAGGATCGAGCGGGTGCGGACCGGGTCGAGGGACGCCTCGTCGAACTCGCCGTCGCTGTCGTACGCGGCGAAGGCGATCAGCTCGAAGTCACGGTTCTCCAGGGTCGCGGGGGCACCGAGCAGCGCCGAGATCTCGTCGACGAGCTCCTGGTAGTCGCCACGGCCGGCCTTGAAGACATCCGCCACACGGGTATTCTCCCGCATTTTCCAAGCCGCCTCATACAAACGTCTGAGATCCAGGGCACGGATGCGTGACAGCTGTCGATGGCCGACGATCGGAGGAATCCTTAGGTTTCACGGTGGTTCTCCGTGCCGTACCCGAGTCGTCGGGATTCGGCCTCCTGTTGCCCCTGTGGAGGTGGCCCGTGCTGGGTCCCGTGATTCTCGCCGCGTCGCGCAGCGACCGGATGCGCCGTCTGATCTCGGCGGCCCCGGTGACCAAGCAGGTCGTCGACCGCTTCATCCCCGGCGAGACCGTGGACCAGATCGTCCCCGTCATCGAGGAGCTCACCGGCAGGGGCCTGGAGCTCACCATGGACGTCGTCGGCGAGGACATCACGTCTCCGGCGCAGGCCACGGCCGCGCGGGACGCCTACCTGCAGCTGATCGACCGGCTGAGGGACCTGGAGCTCGGTACGAAGGCCGAGATGTCCGTCAAGCTCTCCATGTTCGGCCAGGCGCTGCCCGGCGGTCACGAGCTGGCCCTGGCCAACGTGCGCCCCGTCGTGGAGGCCGCCGCGGCGATCGGCACCACCGTCACCCTGGACGCCGAGGACCACACCACCCTCGACTCGATGTTCGCCATCCACGAGGAGCTGCGGAAGGACTTCCCGCAGACCGGCTGTGTGATCCAGGCCTACCTCTTCCGCACCGAGGAGGACGCCCGCCGCCTCGCCGCGAGCGGCAGCCGGGTGCGTATCGTGAAGGGGGCGTACAAGGAGCCCGCGTCGGTCGCATACCAGCAGAAGCACGAGATCGACAAGGCGTACGTCCGCATCCTGAAGACGCTGATGGACGGCGAGGGATACCCGATGATCGGCTCCCACGACCCGCGGATCATCTCCATCGCGCAGGAACTCGCCCGGCGCGCCGGGCGCAAGCTGGACGAGTACGAGTTCCAGATGCTGTACGGCATCCGCAGCGAGGAGCACCTGCGCCTGGCCGCCGAGGGTCACCGTATGCGCGTCTACACCGCGTACGGCACCGACTGGTACGGCTACTTCATGCGCCGTCTCGCCGAGAAGCCCGCGAACCTGCGCTTCTTCGTCCGCTCGATGGTCAGCAAGGGCTGAGCCCGAACACCCGCTCACGTCAAGGAGTTACGGAACCCATGGACGCTGTGACCCAGGTCCCCACCCCCGTCAACGAGCCGGTGCACGGCTACGCCCCCGGCTCTCCCGAGCGCGCCCGGCTGGAGGCCAAGCTCAAGGAGCTGGCCGAGAACCCGGTCGACCTGCCGATGACGATCGGCGGTGAGAAGCGGATGGGCGGCGGCGAGCCGTTCCAGGTCGTGCAGCCGCACAACCACAAGGCCGTCCTCGGCACGCTCCGCAACGCCACCCAGCAGGACGCCGAGGACGCCATCGACGCGGCCCTGGCCGCCGCGCCCGCCTGGCGCGCGATGTCCTTCGACGACCGCGCGGCGATCATCCTGCGTGCCGCCGAGCTGCTCGCCGGCCCCTGGCGCGAGACCATCGCCGCCTCCACCATGCTCGGCCAGTCCAAGACCGCCCAGCAGGCCGAGATCGACAGCCCGTGCGAGCTGGTCGACTTCTGGCGCTTCAACGTCCACTACGCCCGCCAGATCCTGGCCGAGCAGCCCCCGGCCAACTCCCCGGGCGTATGGAACCGTCTCGACCACCGCCCGCTGGAGGGCTTCGTCTACGCGATCACGCCGTTCAACTTCTCGGCGATCGCGGGCAACCTGCCCACCGCGCCCGCGCTCATGGGCAACGTCGTGGTCTGGAAGCCGTCCCCGACCCAGACCCACGCCGCCGTGCTGCTGATGCAGCTGCTGGAGGAGGCGGGCCTGCCCAAGGGTGTCATCAACCTCGTCACCGGCGACGGCATCGCGGTCTCCGAGGTCGCGCTCGAGCACCGGGACCTGGCGGGCATCCACTTCACCGGCTCGACCAAGACCTTCCAGTACCTGTGGAAGACGATCGGCAACAATATCGAGAAGTACCGTTCGTACCCGCGTCTGGTCGGCGAGACCGGCGGCAAGGACTTCCTGGTCGCGCACCCGAGCGCCGACCGCGGGGTCCTGAAGACGGCGCTGACCCGCGGTTCCTTCGAGTACCAGGGCCAGAAGTGCTCGGCGACCTCCCGCGCGTACGTTCCGGCGTCCATCTGGAACTCCGGCTTCAAGGAGGAGTTCGCGGCCGAGGTCGACCACCTGACCATGGGTGACGTCACCGACCTGTCGAACTTCATCGGCGCCGTGATCGACGAGCGTGCGTTCGCCAAGAACAAGGCCGCCATCGACCGGGCGAAGGAAGACCCGACCTGCACGATCGTCGCGGGCGGCAGCTACGACGACTCGGTCGGCTACTTCGTGCGCCCGACCGTCATCGAGTGCACCGACCCGGAGAACGAGGTCTTCCGCACCGAGTACTTCGGCCCGGTCCTCGCCGTGCACGTCTACGAGGACGAGAAGTACGACGAGATGCTCGCCCAGATGGAGTCGGTCTCCGACTACGCACTGACGGGCTCGGTCGTCGCCAACGACCGCGCCGCGGCTGCGTACACGATGGAGAAGCTGCGCTACGCGGCCGGCAACTTCTACATCAACGACAAGTCGACCGGCGCCGTCGTCGGCCAGCAGCCCTTCGGCGGCGGCCGCGCCTCCGGCACCAACGACAAGGCCGGCGCCCCGCAGAACCTGCTGCGCTGGACCCTGACCCGCGCCATCAAGGAGGCGCTGGTCCCGCCGACCGACTACACCTACCCGCACATGGGCTGATTGCCCCACTGATCACCGCCCCTGCCCCGGTTGCGAAGAACCCGGGACGGGGGCGGTTCTCATTGCGCGAACGGTCATCCTGGTCCAGTGGCCACCCGATCCCGCACGGCCCACACCGCGGACCTCGCCTCCGGGCCCCGTCGGAGCCGTCATGGCCGGGCTCGAGCGGATCACCGACGCCGCCGGCGACTTCGGGGGGCTCTCCGCGAGTGGCGAGGGCACCGGCTTGTACGCGACCCAGGGCCGGCCGCTCTGGCCCGGCCGCCTGTGCGGTCTCGGCCCCCGCGGCGTGGTGCGGCTGCGCAGCGAGGAGGGCTGCACCTTCGTGCGCCCCGTGGCCGCGGGCCCACTCGACCCGGAGCACAAGCCGGTCTTCGACCGGCGGGACGGCGACGTGCTCTGACGTCCGTCGCCGGACGGAGGCTGGGCCAGGCAGGGGACCGGCATCCGGGTGGCTGACAGATGCGCAGGCCAGGGGCGTGTGACCCGAGTGGCCGTCTCAGATAGTAGGAAGTCCGAGTAATTGTGGAGACAGACGCGCCCTCCTCGCTTAGCTTTGTAGGAGCCGAACGTCTCGCTCGATCAAGCGAATGGCGGTCGTGAGCCGGGCCCCGTGCAGGCAACCCCTGCGGCACCGCTCCCCGCCCCTCCGGCGTCTCGTTACCCCTTTCCGCACTCCCGGATGTCGAAGGAGTCGATTTCCCATGGCCGAGACGACCGCCCGCCGCCGAGTCCGTCACCTTTCCCGTACGAGCGAGTCCGACCGTAAGAAGGCTGCCGCCGCGCTTCAGCGTGCGCTCGACCGCCGGGACAACGGCGGCGAGACCGGCCACTGAGCCGCGGCCCTCACCCCGAGGACCGTTGATCCCCGGTCGGGCCGGGAGATCACCCACCTGCCGGGAGCCGCACCCGCACGAGGTGCGGCGCGGCCGGGCGCTCCGCGTCATGTGCCGCGCCGCACCTCGAGGTGTTCGCTCCGCATCCGCACGCCACACCGCGCGCGGGTGCCGGCACCAGGAGCAGTGAGCCGCGAGTGGCCGGTACCGACGAGTGTCCGTATCCCGGACGCTCCGTGTCATTCCATGGGACAAGGAGTACGGTGCCGTCATGTCTCGCAGCATCAATCTCGCAGTGATTCCCGGTGACGGTATCGGCCAGGAGGTCGTGGCCCAAGGGCTGAGAGTCCTCTCCGCCGTCCTTCCGCAGGATGTGAAGCTGGAGACCAAGGAGTACGACTTCGGCGCCCGGCGCTACCACGCCACCGGTGAGACCCTCACCGACGCCGACCTGGAGCAGCTCAAGCAGCACGACGCGATCCTGCTCGGCGCGATCGGCGACCCGTCGGTGCCGTCCGGGGTCCTGGAGCGCGGCTTCCTGCTCAAGCTCCGCTTCGCCTTCGACCACCACGTCAACCTGCGGCCCTCCAAGCTGCTCCCGGGTGTCGCCACGCCGCTCGCGGGCCAGCCCGAGATCGACTTCGTCGTGGTCCGCGAGGGCACCGAGGGCCCGTACACGGGCAACGGCGGCACGATCCGCACCGGCACCCCGCACGCGGTCGCCACCGAGGTCTCGCTGAACACCGCCTTCGGTATCGAGCGCGTCGTGCGCGACGCCTACGCCCGCGCGCAGGCCCGCCCCCGCAAAAAGCTGGCCCTCGTCCACAAGAACAACGTGCTGGTGCACGCCGGTCATCTGTGGACGGACATCTTCACCCGGGTGGGTGAGGAGTTCCCCGAGGTCACCACCGAGTACATGCACGTGGACGCGGCGACGATCTACCTCGTCACGCAGCCCGAGCGCTTCGACGTGATCGTCACCGACAACCTCTTCGGCGACATCATCACCGACCTGGCCGCCGCCATCTCCGGCGGTATCGGAGTCGCCGCCTCCGGCAACATCAACCCGTCCGGCGAGTTCCCGTCGATGTTCGAGCCCGTGCACGGCTCGGCGCCCGACATCGCGGGCCAGGGCAAGGCAGACCCGTCTGCCACCGTCCTGTCGGTCGCCCTGCTGCTGCGTCACCTCGGCTACGAGTCCGAGGCGGCCCGCATCGAGGAGGCCGTCTCCGCCGACCTCGCGGAGCGCGCGGGCCGGCCCGCCCGCAGCACCGACGAGATCGGCGACGCGCTCGCCGTACGAGTAGCCGGCTGACCCGCCGCGCTTCTCACACCTCTGAGAAAGGCCGTCGGGTCGCCTTTGCGCCCGGCGGCTTTCCCATGCCGTCGCCGGGTGTCACCATCGACGCACCCATGGGCTACCCCTTGGGCCGCATTCACACCGTTTCGGCGGCGACTCTTCGCTTGCGATAATCGAACCAGGAGCCGCGGAATGAGGGAATGCTCGGACGTCCTACGACCGCCAACGGCGGGACGGGCGTGAGCGCGGCCCGTCAACACAACCGGTGAAGGACAACCACACATGACGACGCCCACGATCGAGCTCAAGCCCTCCGCCAGTCCGCTCTCCGACGCGGAGCGGGAGGCGATGCTGGCCAACCCCGGGTTCGGCCGCCACTTCACCGACCACATGGTGACGATCAAGTGGACCGAGGGTCGGGGCTGGCACGACGGTCAGCTCGTCCCGTACGCCCCGATCTCCCTCGACCCCGCCACCAACGTCCTGCACTACGCGCAGGAGATCTTCGAGGGCCTCAAGGCGTACCGTCGGCCCGACGGCTCGGTGGCCACCTTCCGCCCGGAGATGAACGCCCGGCGCTTCCAGCGCTCCGCCCGGCGCCTGGCCATGCCCGAGCTGCCGGTGGAGACGTTCATCGAGGCCTGCGACGCCCTCGTCCAGCAGGACAAGGCGTGGGTGCCCGCGCACGGCGGCGAGGAGTCGCTCTACCTGCGCCCGTTCATGATCGCCACCGAGGTCGGGCTGGGCGTGAAGCCCGCCAACGAGTACCTGTTCCTCGTGATCGCCTCCCCGGCCGGCGCCTACTTCGCCGGCGGCGTCAAGCCGGTCTCCATCTGGGTCTCCGAGGACCGGGTCCGCGCCGTCCCCGGCGGCATGGGTGACGCCAAGACGGGCGGCAACTACGCGGCCTCCCTGCTCGCCCAGGCCGAGGCCGCTGCCAAGGGCTGCGACCAGGTCTGCTACCTCGACGCCGTGGAGCACAAGTGGGTCGAGGAGCTCGGCGGCATGAACCTGTACTTCGTGTACGGGGACAGGATCGTCACCCCCTCGCTGACCGGCTCGATCCTCGAGGGTGTCACCCGCGACTCCCTTCTCACCGTCGCCCGGGACCTCGGCTACGAGGCCGAGGAGGGCCGCGTCTCCATCGACCAGTGGCAGGCCGACTCCGAGAACGGCACCCTCACCGAGGTCTTCGCCTGCGGCACAGCGGCGGTGATCACCCCGGTGGGTACGGTCAAGCGCGCGAGTGCCGAATGGAAGCAGCAGGACGGCGAGCCGGGCAAGGTCACCCTGGCCCTCCGCGATGCCCTGCTGGACCTCCAGCGCGGCACCCGCGAGGACACACACGGCTGGATGCACCAGCTCGGCTGAGCGTGTAAAGAGCCGCCGGGCCGCCCATTACATTGCGTCTGGGCGGCCCGGCGGTTCGTTCGAGGCGTAACGGCCTCACCGCGTCACACGCGCCGCGTCGGCCGCAGAGCCTCGCGCTGCTCGCCGCATGTACCCCTCTGCTGCTGTTCGCCGCGTCCGCCATGGCCCCCGCGTCTCGGCCCTGCCCGCACCGAGCGCCGTCCGGTGATGTCGCAGGACGAACACGGTCACCCCCGGCTGCGCGTGACTTAGAGCACTGCTCAAAGCTGTGTGACCTGTATCGGCCATCGCAGCAGTTCCGTTCCCTGATGCCAGCGTCTAGAGTGAGGACGCGTTTAGAGCAGCGCTCTAAAGTCTGGGAAGCAAGGAGGTGCCGACGCGTGAGACTCACCCCCACGGAACGTGACCGGTTGCTGCTGTTCGGGGCCGCCGAGCTCGCTCGTGCGCGGCGGGCCCGGGGTCTGAGGCTGAACGTGCCGGAGGCCACCGCGCTGATCGCCGACACCGTCTGCGAGGCCGCCCGGGACGGGAAGCGGCTCGCCGAGGCCATCGAGGCGGCGCGGTCCGTACTCGGTCCGGACGATGTGCTGCCGGGCGTCGCGGACATCGTCACCGAGGTGCACGTCGAGGCGGTCTTCGACGACGGGTCGCGGCTCGCGGTGGTCTCCGACCCCATCGGACAAGGGCTTGGGGAACGGGCCCCCGGAGCCCTGCTCCCCGGGCCCGTGCACGCCGAGCCGGAGGCGGTCGTGCGGATGCCCGTGACCAACACCGCCACGGTCCCGGTCTCCGTCACCTCCCACTTCCACTTCTTCGAGGCCAACCCGCGGCTCGACTTCGCCCGTGCCGACGCCTACGGCATGCGGCTCGCCGTGCCCGCCGGGTCGTCCGTCCGGTTCGGGCCGGGGGAGACCGTCGAGATCGGGCTCGTGCCGATCGGCGGCGGCCGGGTCGCGATCGGTTTCGCGGGTCTCGTCGACGGCCCGCTGGACGCGCCCGGAGCGAAGGAAGAGGCCCTGCGACGGGCCGCCGCCTGCGGATATCTGGGAGCCGGCCGATGAACCCCTACGCCTACGCGGCCACCCACGGCCCCCGGGCCGGCGACCGTGTCCGTCTCGGCGACTCGGGTCTGGTGGTCCGCGTCGAGTCCGACGTGCAGAAGTACGGCGACGAGTTCCTCGCCGGCTTCGGCAAGACCGCCCGCGACGGGCTGCACCTCAAGGCCACGGCCGTACGCGACACCTGTGACGTCGTCATCAGCAACGTGCTGGTGATCGACGCGGCGCAGGGGATCCGGAAGGTCTCCATAGGCATCCGGGAGGGCCGGATCCACGCGATCGGGCGGGCCGGGAATCCCGACACCCTCGACGGAGTCGACGTCGTGGTCGGCACGGGTACCTCGATCGTCTCCGGCGAGGGGCTGATCGCCACCGCCGGGGCCATCGACACGCACGTCCACCTGCTGTCGCCGCGCATCATGGAGGCCTCGCTGGCCTCCGGCGTGACCACGATCATCGGGCAGGAGTTCGGCCCGGTGTGGGGCGTCGGCGTCAACTCGCCGTGGGCGCTGCGGCACGCGTTCAACGCCTTCGACGCCTGGCCGGTCAACATCGGCTTCCTCGGCCGGGGCTCGTCGTCCGATCCCGCGCCCCTGACCGAGGCGCTGGCCGAGGGCGGCGCCTGCGGTTTCAAGGTCCACGAGGACATGGGCGCCCACACCCGCGCCCTGGACACCGCGCTGCGCGTGGCCGAGGAACACGACGTCCAGGTCGCCCTGCACAGCGACGGCCTCAACGAATGCCTGTCCGTAGAGGACACGCTCAAGGTCCTCGAGGGGCGGACCATCCACGCCTTCCACATAGAGGGCTGCGGCGGCGGTCATGTGCCCAACGTCCTGAAGATGGCTGGCGTCGCGAACGTCATCGGCTCCTCGACCAACCCGACGCTGCCCTTCGGGCGGGACGCCGTCGCCGAGCACTACGGCATGATCGTCTCCGTCCACGACCTCAAGACCGACCTGCCCGGCGACGCGGCCATGGCCCGCGACCGCATCCGTGCCGGAACCATGGGCGCGGAGGACGTGCTGCACGACCTGGGTGCGATCGGCATCACCTCGTCCGACGCGCAGGGCATGGGCCGCGCCGGCGAGACCGTGCGCCGCACCTTCGCCATGGCCGGGAAGATGAAGGCCGAGCTGGGTCCCCTGGAGGGCGACGGCCCGGACGACGACAACGCCCGCGTGCTGCGCTACATCGCGAAGCTGACGATCAACCCCGCGATCGCGCACGGCCTTTCGCACGAGGTGGGCTCGATCGAGGTGGGCAAGCTGGCCGACATCGTGCTGTGGCGACCGGAGTACTTCGGGGCCAAACCGCAGCTCGTGCTGAAGGCCGGCTTCCCGGCGTACGGAGTGGTCGGCGACCCCAACGCGGCCACCGACACCTGCGAACCCCTCGTGCTGGGACCCCAGTTCGGGGCGCACGGAGCGACCCCCGCCGACCTCTCCGTGGCCTTCGTCGCCCGGGCGGCCGCCGAGCAGGAGGGCGACCGGATGCCGACCCGAAGGCGGCGGGTCGCCGTCCGGGGCACCCGCGGGATCGGCCCCGCCGACCTGCGCCTCAACGCCCGTACCGGAACGGTCGATGTCGACCAGCGCTCCGGCCTGGTGACCCTCGACGGCGATCCCCTGCGCTCCGAGCCGGCCGAGTCCGTCTCCCTCAACCGCCTGTACTTCCTGTGAGGACGTCAGACATGACCACCCCCGCCTCCGACGGCTTCCGCATGCCCGCCGAGTGGACCCCGCACGAGCGCACCTGGATGGCGTGGCCGAGCCCCAACCCGACCTTCGACGACCCCGAGGACCTGGCGGCATCCGAGAGCGCCTGGGCGGCTGTGGCCCGCGTCGTACGCCGCTTCGAGCCGATCACCGTGGTCTGCGGTCCGGGCCGCTCGGCCCAGGCCCGTACCCTCCTCGGCCCGGGGATCGACACCGTCGAACGCGACCTCGACGACGCCTGGATGCGTGACATCGGCCCGACCTTCCTCACCGACGGGAAGGGCGGACTGGCAGCCGTGGACTGGACGTTCAACGGCTGGGGCGCCCAGAGCTGGGCCCGCTGGGAGCACGACGCCAAGATCGCCGCGTATGTGTCGGACCTCGCGGGCGCCCGGACGTACGCCTCGAAGCTGGTCAACGAGGGCGGCGCGATCCACGTCGACGGCGAGGGGACGGTCCTGCTCACCGAGACGGTCCAGCTCGGCCCCGAACGCAACCCGCACTGGACGAAGGAGCAGGTGGAGGCGGAGATCCACGCCCATCTCGGCACCCGCAAGGCGATCTGGCTGCCGCGCGGCCTGACCGCCGACTACCCTCCGCACGGCTTCGGCACCCTCGGCCATGTCGACATCGTCGCCGCGTTCGCCCGCCCCGGAGTGGTCGTCGCCCACCACCAGCCGGACCCGGCGCACCCCGACCACGAGGTGACGAAAGAGGTGATCGGGATCCTGAGGTCCGCCACCGACGCCCGGGGCCGCCGTCTGGAGGTCGTCGAGGTCCCCGCCCCCACCGTCCTGGAGGCCGACGGTCACTGGAGCGACTACTCCTACATCAACCACTACCTCTGCAACGGCGGAGTGGTGCTGTGCGGCTTCGACGACCCTCGGGACGAGATCGCCGCCGGGATCTTCCGCCGGCTGTTCCCCGAGCGGACGGTGACGCTCGTCGACGCCCGGACGATCTTCGCGGCCGGGGGCGGCATCCACTGCATCACCCAGCAGCAGCCGAAGACGGCCCTCGGGTAGAACGTTCCGGTGAATGTGATGCTCCGCGCCACCCGCGGAAGACAGCTGACCGCGCCGGTTCGCCGGCCCGACGAGATGCCGGGACGCCCCGAACGGCCGGGGACCGACGACCTCGACGTCTCCCGCCTCGGCGGCTGCCGCGCCGCCGGCCCCGATCATGGAGTCACCGGCGTCTGTTCCTGCGGGGCAGAGGCCGCCGTCGTGGCCTCCGGCTGCTCGGGCGGGCACGAGACCCGGCTCGTCCCGGACGCCGTCCGCGTGCACGCGGTGCAGGACGTGGAGGCGACCGGATGACCCGCAGCCGGCAGTCCGCCCCGCCCCGCGAGGACGTCCTCGCCGCCGCCATGGAGATGATCGCCGAGCGCGGTCTGGAGAAGCTCACCATGGCCGCGCTCGGGCGCGAGGTCGGGATGAGCAGCGGCCATCTGCTCTACTACTTCCGCTCCAAGGACGAACTGCTGCTGCAGGCCCTCGAGTGGAGCGAGGGCCGGCTCGGCGCCGAGCGCGGAAGGCTGCTCAGCCGTGGGGTGACGGCCCGTGAGCGCCTCGACGCCTACGTCGACCTCTACGTCCCGGACGGCCACCGGGACCCGCACTGGACCCTCTGGTTGGAGGTGTGGAACCGCTCGCAGAACGCCGACGACGACGCTCGCGACCGGCAGGCCGCCATCGAGCGCGCCTGGCACCGCGACCTGGTCGCCCTGATCGCGGAGGGCGTCTCGCGCGGCGAGTTCCGGCCCGTCGACGCCGACCGCTTCGCCGCCCGGCTGCGCGCCCTTCTCGACGGCTTCTCCATCCACGTGGCGATCGGCCTGCGCGGCACCGACCGGGAGCAGATCCTCGGCCATGTACGGGAGTTCCTGGACGAGTCCCTGGGGCGGCCGGGAAATCCGGACACCTGAGACGAGTCCCTGGGGCGGCCGAAAATCCGGACACCTGATCGGCCGCCGGAGGACGGCACCCCCCGGTGGCGTGAACACGATGGACAACACCCGAGGCGCTCTTGTCGCATTCGCGAACGACGGGCACGTTACGGGCCATGGGACGAGAGCACTGGAAGAGGATCTGGATCGGCTCGGCCGGCAACATGGTGGAGTGGTACGACTGGTTCGTCTACGCGAGCTTCGCCACCTACTTCGCCGGGGCCTTCTTCCCGGACGGGAACCCCACGGCCCAGCTGATGAACACGGCGGGCATCTTCGCGGTCGGTTTCTTCATGCGCCCGGTCGGCGGCTGGCTGCTCGGCCGGGTCGGTGACCGCAGAGGACGCAAGGCCGCCCTGACCCTGACGGTCACGCTGATGTCCGCCTCGGCGATCCTCATCGCCGTCGCGCCGACCTACGCCGTCGCGGGGTACGGCGGCGCGCTCGTGCTGCTCGTCGCCCGCCTGCTGCAGGGCCTGTCGGTGGGCGGCGAGTACGCGGCCAGCGCCACCTACCTCACCGAGGCGTCCGACCCGGCGCGGCGCGGGTTCGCCTCCAGCTTCCAGTACGTGTCGATGACCGCGGGCCAGATCGTCGGTCTCGGCCTCCAGATCGTCCTCCAGCGCACGATGTCCGACGACGCACTGCACAGCTACGGCTGGCGCATCCCGTTCGTGGTGGGTGCGCTGGGCGCGGCGGTCGTCTTCTATCTGCGCCGGAACATGCTGGAGACCGAGGTCTACGAGGCCGACGAGACCGGCGGCGCGGAGCGCGGCTCGCTGCGCGCGCTGTGGCGGCACCGGCGCGAGGCCCTGCTGGTGATCGCTCTGACCATGGGCGGCACGGTCGCGTACTACACGTACACCACTTATCTGACCAAGTACCTGTCCAACTCCGCGGGTCTGTCCAAGGAGACGGCGACTCTCGTCTCCTTCACCGCGCTGATCGTCTTCGCCTGCCTCCAGCCACCGGCCGGCCGACTCGCCGACCGGATCGGCCGCCGTCCGCTACTGATCACCTTCGCGGTCGGCTCCACCTTCCTGACGGTCCCGATCATGACGCTGCTGAAGCATGCGAGCAGCTTCTGGCCGGCGCTGGGTCTGTCCCTGCTCGCTCTGGTCGTGGTCACCGGCTACACCTCGATCAACGCCTGTGTGAAGGCGGAACTGTTCCCCACGGGCGTCCGGGCCCTGGGCGTCGCCCTGCCGTACGCCCTCGCCAACGCGTTCTTCGGAGGGACGGCGGAATACGTGGCGCTGTGGTTCAAGGACGCGGGCGCGGAGTCCGGCTTCTCCTGGTACGTGGCGGGCTGTGCGGCGGTGTCCCTTGTGGTCCACGTCACCATGAGGGAGACGCGGGACCTGGATCTGACCCGGGTGAGCACCTCCGAGCCGTCCACGTTGACGACCGCATCCTGAGACGGCGGTGAGCGCGAGGGCGGATTGTGCCAGACTGCCCCCGTGCTCTCGTTCGCCATGATTATTGGCAGCAGGCGCGCCGGTCCGCAGTGACCGCTACGTACGACAGGTACGGGCGGCCACCGTCGTCCTCGACCCGCGCGCAGACCTCTCGCACCCGCGAGAGGTTTTTCGTTTTCCTGGCCCACCTTCAGCCGGGAGGCACGCGCGAGGGACCATGGGGGGACGGTGGAACCGGTCATTCCGGTAGACCGAGATCAAATCAGGAGCCTTGAGACCATGACGGAAACCAGCGAGCTCGACGACTCGTTCCACGTCTTCGACACGACGCTGCGCGACGGTGCGCAGCGCGAGGGCATCAACCTCACCGTCGCGGACAAGCTGGCCATCGCACGGCACCTGGACGACTTCGGCGTGGGCTTCATCGAGGGCGGCTGGCCCGGTGCCAACCCGCGGGACACGGAGTTCTTCGCGCGGGCCCAGGAGGAGATCGACTTCCGGCACGCCCAGCTCGTCGCCTTCGGCGCGACGCGCCGGGCCGGCGGCAAGGCGGCACAGGACCCGCAGGTCAAGGCGCTGCTGGGCTCGGGTGCGCAGGTGATCACCCTGGTCGCGAAGTCCCATGACCGCCATGTCGAACTGGCCCTGCGCACGACGCTCGACGAGAACCTGGAGATGATCCGCGACACGGTGTCCCATCTGCGGGCCGAGGGCCGCCGGGTCTTCGTCGACTGCGAGCACTTCTTCGACGGCTACCGGGCCAACCCGGAGTACGCGAAGTCGGTGGTCCGCGCGGCGTCGGAGGCGGGCGCGGACGTGGTGATCCTCTGTGACACCAACGGCGGGATGCTGCCGGCCCAGGTCCAGGCGGTGGTGTCGACGGTCCTCGCGGACACGGGCGCCCGGCTCGGCATCCACGCGCAGGACGACACGGGGTGCGCCGTCGCGAACACCCTGGCGGCGGTGGACGCGGGCGCCACGCATGTGCAGTGCACGGCCAACGGCTACGGCGAGCGGGTGGGCAACGCGAACCTCTTCCCGGTGGTGGCGGCCCTGGAACTGAAGTACGGCAAGAAGGTGCTGCCCGGGGGCAGGCTGCGCGAGATGACGCGCATCTCGCACGCGATCGCCGAGGTGGTCAACCTCACGCCGTCCACGCACCAGCCCTATGTGGGTGTCTCCGCCTTCGCCCACAAGGCCGGACTGCACGCGTCCGCGATCAAGGTGGACCCCGACCTGTACCAGCACATCGACCCCGAGCTCGTGGGCAACACCATGCGGATGCTGGTCTCCGACATGGCGGGCCGCGCGTCGGTGGAGCTCAAGGGCAAGGAACTGGGGGTCGACCTGGGCGGCGACCGGGAGCTGGTCGGCCGGGTCGTGGAGCGGGTGAAGGAGCGGGAGCTCAAGGGCTACTCGTACGAGGCGGCGGACGCCTCGTTCGAGCTGCTGCTGCGCGAGGAGGTGGAGGGCGCGCCCCTGCGCTACTTCCGCACCGAGTCCTGGCGGGCCATCGTCGAGGACCGCCCCGACGGCACCCACGCCAACGAGGGCACGGTCAAGCTCTGGGCGAAGGGCGAGCGCATCGTCGCGACGGCGGAGGGCAACGGCCCGGTCAACGCACTCGACCGCGCCCTGCGGGTCGCCCTGGAGAAGATCTACCCCCAGCTCGCCGCGTTCGAGCTGGTCGACTACAAGGTCCGCATCCTGGAGGGCAAGCACGGCACGCAGTCCACGACCCGTGTGCTGATCTCCACCTCGGACGGCAAGGGCGAGTGGTCCACGGTCGGCGTCGCGGACAACGTGATCGCGGCCTCCTGGCAGGCTCTGGAGGACGCCTACACCTACGGCCTGCTGCGGGCCGGTGTGGAGCCGGCGGAGTAGCGGCCCGACGGGCCTCAGCAGGAGTCCGCGGCGAGCTTCTCGAACTCGCCGCGACTCATGACACGGTCGTCGGCCCGGGCCTGGCAGGCCCGCGACCGGTCGAGACCGGCCCGAGAAGGTGACGGCGCCGGACCGCCCGTCGTATGCGCGCCGCCCCCGTCCACGAGGGGCGGCGCGCACCGTCACCCCTCGGCTACTGCAGTCGCCACTTCTGGTTGGCCGCACCCGTGCACGACCAGATCTGCGCCCGGGCCCCGTTCGCCGACGAGTTGTCCGTCACGTCGAGGCACTTGTTCGCCGCCGAATTGACCACATCACCCGTCGACGAGTTGTACGACCACCGCTGGGCTCCGGTGCCATTGCAGTCGTACAACTGCACCTTGGCCCCGTTGGCCGTCGAACCGCCGGACACATCAAGGCACTTCCCGAGCGCCTGGATCGATCCGTCGGCCTTCACCGTCCACTGCTGGGCGCCCGTCCCGTTGCAGTCGTACAGCTGAACGCCCGTGCCATTGGCGCTCGACGCCCCCGCCACGTCCAGGCACTTGCCGGCCAGGCCCACGAACGCCCCCGACTGCTCGCCGCTGCCCGACTGCGTCCCCGACCAGGTGAACGTCGCCGACGTCTTGCCCGGCAGGGAGTACGTCGCGTGCTGCCCACCCCAGTTGATCGTCACCGTCTTCGCCGAGGCGGCGTCGTTGTACGCGATCAGCGCCTTGGAACCGTCGGGGTTGCGCCAGGCCACGTTCGGCACCGCCGAGCTCGCCGTCGAGGCGATGCGCTGCGCGCCCGGCCGTACGAACTTCGTCAGGTGGCCCATCGTGTAGTACTCGACCGTGTAGTCGACCGTCCCGCTCGCGCCGTCCCCGTTGTGGACCGTGATCAGGCCGGTGCAGGTGCCGCAACCGCCGTTGTGCGGGCCCATGTTCTGGTCCACCGCGAGCGACCACTTCGTCACGGACTTCGCCCAGTTGCGCGTGTAGTCGACGATGTTGAGCATGTCCTCGCGCTGCTGGTTGGCGATCCAGGTGCCGCCCGAGTGCTCCGTGCCGAACGCGTCCAGCTGCGGGTACTGGTTGTGGACGGTCGTCTGCTTCGTGACGTCACCGCCGTACCCGTGCCAGGCGATGCCGCCGAAGTTCGGGTGCGAGCGGACCGCCGCGTCGTCCACCGTCTGCGCGGCGTACGAGTCGTACACGTCCCAGTTCCAGTCGTGCGCGAGCACCTTCGTGGACAAGCCCGCCGCCTGCAGCTTGGGCAGCAGTTCGCTCTTCGTGAAGTACGCGAGCCCGGACGCGTTCCAGCTCATCGACGGATAGCCCGAGCAGCACGTCGGCTCGTTCTGGGCCGTGACGTAGGAGACGGGAACGCCCTGGTCGCGGTAGGCCTGGAGGTACTTCACGAAGTACGAGGCGTAGGCCCCGTAGTCCTCCGCCTTCAGCCAGCCCCCGTTGAGCTGCCCGCTGTCCTTCATCCAGGCGGGCGCCGTCCACGGCGTGGCCATGACCGTCAGCGAGGGGTTGAGCTGGAGCGCCTGCTTCGTCAGCGGAACCACGTCCGCCAGGTCGTGCGCGATCGAGAACTTGGTGAGGTTCGGGTCCGTCTGCCCGGCCGGCACGTCGTCGTAGGTGTAGCCGAAGCGCGCCAGGTCGGAGGCGCCCATCGGATTGCGCAGGAAGGACAGCCCGATGCCGTCCGTCGGCGAGAAGAGCTTCCGCATCGTGGCGTCCCGCGTCGCCTGCGAGAGCGCCCCGCTGCTGTTCATGAGCCAGGCGGCGGTGTCCGTGAAGGACGCCCCGCCGCCGGTGAACGTCTGGTAGCGGGTGTTCTCGTCGACCGTGATGTTCTCGCCGCCGCCCCCGGCACCCGCCTGGAAGGCGAACGGGGTCTGCGCCTGGAGCCCGCGCACCACATGGCGTCCGCCGGAGTCGTCGGTCGTGGTCAGCCAGGCCGTGATCTGTTCCCCGGCGGCATGCGCGGGGGCGGTGCCCGCCGCGGACAGGCCCGCGGTGGTGAGGAGTCCGGCGAGGAGCAGATGAACCGCGCGCAGCGGTGGTCTCATGGTGCGCCGCCCTTTCGGTGTGGGGGACTGGGGGCGTGCGAGGCGTGAGTAAATGACGGCGCCGCGGCCGCGTCAAGAGGGTGCGCGTTCAGTTTCCGAAGGAACAACGTCCCTGATCCGGCCGGGACTCAGGTCTGTACCTGTTCTGACGTGAAGTCTTGACGGTTTCCCGGTGCGCCAGTTAACTCACGCCCTGATCTAAGTCGTAAGCTCACGCCTGCGGACTACCAGAGCCAAGGGGAAGGTCCATGCGAAGAACCGCCCTGATCGCCTCCGCCACCCTGCTCACCGCCCTGTTCCCGCTCACCACCGCCGGGCCTGCGTCCGGCGCCGACGACCCGGCCCCCGTTCCCGTCGACCGCTTCGAGGGCGAGGTGCCCTTCGCGAGCCAGCCCGCCGACGGCATCTTCACCTGGGGCAGCGACGCCGACGACCCGCCGGCGCTGCAGTTCGCCGGTCGTACGGACGCCCCCGAGGGCGCCAAGGTCCTCGCCGGCACCTACGACATCAGCGGCTACGGCGGCTTCACCCACGACTTCGCGGCCGATCAACCGGCCCACGACTGGTCCGCCCACAAGGGCATACGCTTCTGGTGGGACGGCCAGAACAACGGCAAGAAGATCGCCTTCGAGATCAAGGACGGCGGTGCGAACGGCGAGGCCTCGGAGCTGTGGACCACCTCGTTCAACGATGACTTCACCGGCTGGAAACAGATCGAGATCCCCTTCACCGCCTTCACTTATCGCACGGACTACCAGCCTGTCGGCGGCATCGACCACGTCCTCGGGCTCACCCAGATGTGGGGCTACGCCCTCACGCTCCCGGTAGGCGTCAAGGGGCAGTTCGCCATGGACGACGTCGAGCTGTACGGCAAGGCCGACCAGTCCCTGCGGGCCTCCGTCACCACGGACTCCGCCGTCTACCCGGTCAGGGCGGGCGGCACGGCGCGGGTGACGGTCTCCGTCGGCACCACCGGTACCGCACCCCTAGACGAGCCCGTCACCGTCGCGTACGAGACGGCCGGCGGGTCCGCCGCGCCGGGCACCGACTACACCCCCGTCGCGGGCACCGTGACCTTCCCGGCCGGGACGGTCTCCGGGACCTCGCGCACCATCGAGGTCGCCACCCGCAAGGACAAGAGCGCCGCGGCCGCCAAGACGATCCCGCTCAA
This sequence comes from Streptomyces sp. NPDC046900, assembly GCF_040644975.1. NCBI lineage: Bacteria > Bacillati > Actinomycetota > Actinomycetes > Kitasatosporales > Streptomycetaceae > Streptomyces > Streptomyces sp. NPDC046900. Next base: position 115,399 of record NZ_JBEYXD010000009.1, read on the forward strand.
GCTCACCGTCACGGGTGCCAAGGCCCCCACCGAGACCCCCCAGGTCGTCATCGACGCCCACGGCCTGCCGTACCTGGACAGCAAACTGCCGGTGCGCAAGCGGGTCGCGGACCTGGTCTCGCGTATGTCCCTGGAGGAGAAGGCCGGCCAGATGACCCAGGCCGAGCGCGCCGGCCTCACCTCACAGGGCGACATCGCCGCGTACGCCCTGGGCTCGCTGCTGTCCGGCGGCGGCTCGACCCCGACGCCCAACACCCCCGAGGCGTGGGCGAAGATGATCGACTCCTTCCAGCTGAGGGCGCAGGCGACCCGGTTCCAGATCCCGCTGATCTACGGGGTCGACGCGGTCCACGGCCACAACAACCTGGCCGGCGCCACGATCATGCCGCACAACATCGGCATCGGAGCCACGAGGGACCCGAAACTGGCCGAGAAGGCCGGTGCGGTGACGGCCAGTGAGGTACGTGCCACCGGTATCCCCTGGGACTTCGCGCCCTGCCTGTGCGTCACGCGCGACGAGCGCTGGGGCCGCTCCTACGAGTCCTTCGGCGAGGACCCGGCCCTCGTCGAGTCCATGGAGACGGTCATCCAGGGCCTCCAGGGGCGCGCCGACGGCAAGGACCTGAGCCGCGACGACAAGGTCCTGGCCACCGCCAAGCACTTCGTCGGCGACGGCGGCACCGAGTACGGCTCCTCGACGACGGGGTCGTACAAGATCGACCAGGGTGTCACGAAGGTCACCCGCCGGCAGCTGGAGGACATCCACCTGGCGCCCTACCAGACGGCGGTCGACCGCGGCATCGGCTCGGTCATGCCGTCGTACTCCTCGCTGGACATCCTCGGCGACGGCCAGGGCCCGGTGAAGATGCACGCCCGCGGCGACATGATCAACGGCGTGCTCAAGGACCGGATGGGCTTCGACGGCTTCGTCATCAGCGACTGGAACGCCATCGACCAGCTCCCCGGCGACTACGGGTCCCACGTCCGCACCGCGGTCAACGCGGGCGTCGACATGATGATGGTGCCGTACACGTACAAGGACTTCCGTACGGCGCTGATCAGCGAGGTGCAGGCGGGCCGCGTCAGTGAGAAGCGGATCGACGACGCCGTCTCGCGCATCCTGACGCAGAAGTTCAAGCTGGGCCTGTTCGAGCACCCGTACGCCGACACGAGCGGCGCCGCTCGGATCGGTTCCGCCGAGCACCGGGCCGTGGCCCGGCAGGCGGCCGCCGAGTCGCAGGTGCTGCTCAAGAACGCGAACGGCGTGCTGCCGCTGAAGCAGAGCCAGAAAGTGTACGTCGCCGGCTCCAACGCCGACGACCTCGGCAACCAGACCGGCGGCTGGACCATCACCTGGCAGGGCGCCTCCGGCAACCACACCCAGGGCACGACCATCCTGCAGGCGATGCGCAAGGCCGGGGGAGACGTCACCTACTCCAAGGACGCCTCGGCACCGCTGAACGGCTACGACGTCGGCGTGGTCGTCGTCGGTGAGACCCCGTACGCCGAGGGCGTCGGCGACGTCGGCAACGGACACTCCCTGCAGTTGTCCGCCGCCGACAAGGCCGCCGTGGACAAGGTGTGCGGCGCCATGAAGTGCGCGGTGCTGATCGTCTCCGGACGGCCGCAGCTGATCGGCGACCAGCTGGGCAAGATCGACGCCCTGGTGGCCTCCTGGCTGCCGGGCACCGAGGGCGACGGCGTCGCCGACGTGCTCTACGGCAAGCGCCCGTTCACCGGCCGGCTCCCGGTCACCTGGCCGAAGTCCGAGGCACAGCTGCCGATCAACGTCGGCGACTCCTCGTACGACCCGCAGTTCCCCTACGGCTGGGGACTGACCACGCTCACCAAGGCCCCGGCGGGCGGTACGGCGACCCTGAAGGCGCTGGAACACGCCGCCGCCGTGGCCGAGAAGGCGGGGTCCGCGCGGGCGGGTCAGGAGATCGTGGCCAAGGCACGGCAGCTCGTCCAGCAGAAGGTGGGATCCGGGATCACGGCGGCCGTCTCCGGGCCGTTCGCGGACGCGGACCATCTGCTGCTGACGGGCAAGTACGGGGCCGCGGTCGCGAGGCTGACGGAGGCATACCGGGCGGCGTGACGGCCTGGTGGCTCCCCCGGCGGGCGGCACAGCGTGCATGTGCCGCCCGCCGGGCATACCGGTCTCCGGGGCCGACGGCGCCGGCCTCCCCGCCTCGGGCCGCCGGTTCGCCCCGCACGTGCCGCACCGGGGCACACCCCCGGGCCCGGCGTCCGGTTCCGGGTGCCGTCGGGTAGCGTCGAAGTATGAAGACCGCGCTGGTCCGAGGACTCGCCGTCCCCCTGGTCGCCCTGGTCATGGCCGCTCTGACGGTCCTGTCCACCGGAGCCGCCCATGCGTACGCGGCCACCGACATCTCGGCCATCGCAGCCTCGCTGCGCCACGGCCCGGTGTATGTCGATCCGGCAGCCTCCGGGCAGCTGTCCACCGCCGACGCCGACGCGCTCGCGAAGAAGATCGAGGATGCCGGCAAGCCCGTCTTCGTCGTGGTCCTGCCGGCCGGCTACCCCACCCAGAACCTCTTCTCCGATCTGCGCACGGCCACCGGCATCACCGGTGTGTACGCGATCCGGCTCGGCGACCGCTTCGACGCCCGGGCCGACTCCTCGGTGCTGCCCCGCACCGCCGTGCAGAACCTGGTCACCAGCGTCCAGGGCGAGAGTGCCAAAGCCCAGCTGACCGACTTCACCGACCGGGCCCTGGTCAGCGTCCGGGGCCACGCACCCTCGTCCTGGGGCACCTCGAGCGGCCGGAGCGGGGTCTCGTCCACCGCGCTGATCACCGTCGGCGCGGTGCTGGTGGCCGGTGGCGTGGGCGCCTACGCGCTCGTACGGCGCAGCCGGCGCCGCCGGGAGGAGGAGCAGCGGGCCGCGCTGGAGAAACTGCGGGTCGTGGTCGACGAGGACATCACCGCCTTCGGTGAGGAACTGGACCGTCTCGACTTCCACCCGGCACAGCCTGGCGCGGACGACGCGATGCGCGCCGACTACGAGCGGGCGCTGGACGCCTACGAGCAGGCGAAGTCGTTCATGGCCGCGGCCCAGCGCCCGGAGGACGTCAAGCCGGTGACCGAGGCCCTGGCGGACGGCCGCTTCTCGCTGGCGCTGCTCGCCGCCCGGCGGACCGGCCGTCCCCTGCCCGAGCGCAGGCCGCCGTGCTTCTTCGACCCGCGCCACGGCCCGTCCGTCGCCGACGCGACCTGGACACCCGCCGGCGGCGCACCCCGCGAGGTTCCGGTCTGCGCCGCGGACCAGGCCCGGCTGGCCGACGGCCGCGACCCTGCGGTCCGCGAGGTGGACACCGAGTACGGCCGCCGTCCGTACTGGGACGCGGGCCCCGCCTACGGCCCCTGGGCGGGCGGCTACTTCGGCGGCGGCATCCTGCCGGGGCTGCTGGTGGGCACCCTGCTCGGCAACATGATGGCCACCCCCTCGTACGCGGCCGACTACGGCGCCGGATACGGCGACTTCGGTGGCTACGACGGCGGTTACGAGGGCGGCGACATGTCGGGCGCGAACTTCGACCCCGGCGACTTCGGCGGCGGCGGGGGAGGGGACTTCGGCGGGGGCGGGGGCGGGGGCGACTTCGGCGGAGGCTTCTGAACCGGCCGGCCTACCCGTCCCCTCCGGGCCGGACCGCAAGCCGCCGCACATACGACGCGCCCGCCTTCCACAGACGGGGAGTGGAAGGCGGGCGCGTTCGTGTGCGCCTGGGTGGGCGCTCGATGGACCTGTGGGTCAGGCCTGCTTGATCGCCGAGAGGTCGAAGACCAGCTTGATCTTGTCGGAGATCAGCACACCGCCCGTCTCCAGGGCTGCGTTCCAGGTCAGGCCCCACTCCGAGCGCAGGATCTCCGCCTTGCCCTCGAAGCCGACGCGCTCGTTGCCGAACGGGTCCTTGGCGGCGCCGTTGAACTCGAGGTCGATGGTGATCTGCTTGGTGGTGCCGAGGATGCTGAGGTCGCCGGTGATCCGGTAGTCGTCGCCACCCAGCGCTTCCGCCTTGGTGGAGCGGAACGTCATCTGCGGGTGGTCCTCGATCTTGAAGAAGTCCGCGCTCTTCAGGTGGTTGTCGCGGTCGGCGGAGCCCGTCTCGATGCTGTCCATCTTGACGTCGATCGAGGCGGTGGACTTCGACGGGTCCGAGCCGTCCAGGTGCAGCGTGCCCTCGAAGTCCTGGAAGCCGCCCTTGACGTTCGTGACCATGGCGTGGCGGGCCACGAAGCCGATCGTCGAGTGGGACGGGTCCAGGGTGTAGGCGCCGGTCAGCGCGGCGAGGTCGGTGTTGCTCTCGGCGGGGGTGTCGGTGCTCTTACGGCCGAAAATGCCCATGACGTGTTTGCTCCTTTGGGGGACGGTTCGCGGCCTTGGAGAGGCCGCGAAGCCAAAGCTGTTTAACGTTCAACGATGCGAACAGACTCGACCGTAGACTTATTCCGTTCAATTTTCAACGTCATCGGTACGTGTCGCCGACGACGTTGCGCCGTCCCCGATGACGTCGCGTCGTCGGGGGTGGCGGAGTGGCGCACTCCCGGCGGGCGGGTACGGTGGACCGGCCGACGGTCGTGTGCGGCCGCTCCCGCGGTCGGGACGGGTGGTCCCAGGGCGGCCGTTCGGGGTCCCGTGTCACTCCGAGGATGGCATGCGGGAGCCCCCGATGTGAGGTTCCTCTCGGTCGAGCCTGTTGTGCGACCTCTACAACGCCCACGCCCTCTGAGCAGTCGGATGGGCTGCATCCGATGGGGATTCTGTTCAGTGCTACCAGGAAAACGGGCCGGAGACTGTACAGAGTGGACGGCTCGCTTTGCTTGGTGGACTTCATAAGGTCGCTACATGACCGTTTTGGAAGAGGCTGTAGGTTCCGGGAGCGAGCCCACGGATGCGCGCGGCCGGGTCGCCGAGCTGCACGACATCCGTGCGCAGGCCGTGGCCGGGCCCAGCGAGAAGGCGACCGAGGCGCAGCACGCCAAGGGCAAGCTGACCGCCCGGGAGCGGATCGAACTGCTCCTGGACGCAGGGTCCTTCCAGGAGGTCGAGCAGCTGCGCCGGCACCGGGCGTCCGGGTTCGGCCTGGAGGCCAAGAAGCCGTACACCGACGGTGTGATCACCGGTTGGGGCACGGTGGAGGGCCGGACGGTGTTCGTCTACGCCCATGACTTCCGCATCTTCGGCGGCGCGCTGGGCGAGGCCCACGCCACGAAGATCCACAAAATCATGGACATGGCCATCGCGGCCGGCGCCCCGCTGGTGTCGCTGAACGACGGCGCGGGCGCCCGTATCCAGGAGGGTGTCAGCGCGCTCGCGGGCTACGGCGGCATCTTCCAGCGCAACACCAAGGCGTCCGGCGTCATCCCGCAGATCTCCGTGATGCTGGGCCCGTGCGCGGGCGGCGCGGCCTACAGCCCCGCCCTGACGGACTTCGTCTTCATGGTCCGCGAGACCTCGCAGATGTTCATCACGGGCCCGGACGTGGTCAAGGCCGTGACCGGCGAGGAGATCTCCCAGAACGGCCTGGGCGGCGCCGACGTGCACGCCGAGACCTCCGGTGTGTGCCACTTCGCCTACGACGACGAGGAGACGTGCATCGCCGAGGTGCGCTACCTCCTGTCGCTGCTGCCGCAGAACAACCGGGAGAACCCGCCGCGGGTGGAGTCCACCGACGCGGTGGAGCGCCGCAGCGACGTCCTGCTCGACCTGGTGCCCGCGGACGGGAACCGGCCGTACGACATGGCGAAGGTCATCGAGGAGATCGTCGACGACGGCGAGTACCTGGAGGTCCACGAGCGGTGGGCGCGCAACATCATCTGCGCGCTGGCCCGGCTGGACGGCCAGGTGGTGGGCATCATCGCCAACCAGCCGCAGACCCTCGCCGGGGTCCTGGACATCGAGGCGTCGGAGAAGGCCGCGCGCTTTGTCCAGATGTGTGACGCCTTCAACATCCCGCTGGTGACCCTGCTGGACGTTCCGGGATTCCTGCCCGGTGTCGACCAGGAGCACGGCGGGATCATCCGCCATGGCGCGAAGCTGCTGTACGCCTACTGCAACGCGACCGTGCCCCGGATCTCGCTGATCCTGCGCAAGGCCTACGGAGGCGCCTACATCGTGATGGACAGCCAGTCCATCGGGGCGGACCTCACCTACGCCTGGCCGACGAACGAGATCGCCGTGATGGGCGCGGAGGGCGCGGCCAACGTGATCTTCCGCCGCCAGATCGCGGGCGCCGAGGACCCGGAGGCCATGCGGGCGCGGATGGTCAAGGAGTACAAGTCCGAGCTGATGCACCCGTACTACGCGGCCGAGCGCGGGCTGGTGGACGACGTCATCGACCCCGCGGAGACGCGCGAGGTCCTCATCAAGTCGCTGGCGATGCTGCAGTCCAAGCACGCGGACCTGCCCTCCCGCAAGCACGGCAACCCCCCGCAGTAACCGAGCGGACCCTCCGCGGCAACCTCGCGGACCTCTCTCTCACGGAGACTGACATCCATGAACACCCCTGACATCCGCGTCGAGAAGGGCTATGCCGAGCCCGAGGAAGTGGCCGCCATCACGGCCATCCTGCTGGCCCGTGCAGCCGCCCAGCCGTCCACGACGATCCCGGCCCACCGCGGCCGCGCGAAGGCCGGCTGGCGCCGCCTGGAGCGCGAGCCCGGCTTCCGGGCGCCGCACAGCTGGCACGGCTAGGCCTTCCCCTCAGCAGTCCGAGAAGGGCCCCTCCGCCACGGAGGGGCCCTTCTCGGTGCACGGCGCACACGGAGGTGCACAGGAAAAAGAAATCCCCGCGCCCCATGAAAGGGGGCGCGGGGATTTAACGCGATCAGCCACGGACAGTCCGCAGGCGTCCTGCGATCCGCCGGGCCGGCCCGGCGGATGCGATCTGCGCCTAGCGCAACCGAGCCATCAGCGCGTGCTCCACGAGCGTGATCAGGGCACTCTTGGCATCCGCGCGATGGCGGGCGTCCGTCGTGATGATCGGGGCGTCCGGGCCGATCTGCAGTGCCTCGCGGACTTCCTCGGGCGCATAGGGCTGATGTCCGTCGAAGCCGTTGAGGGCGACGACGAAGGGCAGGCCCGAGTTCTCGAAGTAGTCGACGGCGGGGAAGCAGTCGGCGAGGCGGCGGGTGTCGACCAGGACGACGGCGCCGATGGCGCCGCGGACCAGGTCGTCCCACATGAACCAGAAGCGGTCCTGGCCGGGTGTACCGAAGAGGTACAGGATCAGGTCCTGGTCCAGGGTGATGCGGCCGAAGTCCATGGCCACCGTGGTGGTGGTCTTGTCCCCGGTGTGGGTGAGGTCGTCGATGCCCGCCGAAGCGGACGTCATGACGGCCTCGGTGCGCAGCGGGTTGATCTCCGAGACGGCGCCGACGAACGTGGTCTTGCCCACGCCGAAGCCGCCCGCCACCACGATCTTCGCGGACGTGGTGGAGCGGGAAGGACCGCCGCTAGAGCTTGCGAAGTCCACTGAGCACCCTTTCGAGCAGTGTCACGTCTGGCTGGCCGCCGGCGTTCTCGTCGCCGCCGGGCTGATGAATGGCGACCAGTCCCGCCTCCGCCAAGTCGGCGACGAGAATTCTGGCCACGCCGAGAGGAATCGTCAGGAGCGCCGACACCTCGGCCACCGACTTGATCTCCCGGCACAGGTTGCAGATCCGCTGATGCTCGGGCAGCTGGCCCTGCATCTGGTGCGGAGATGCGGTGGTGTGCACCAGCGCCTCGATGGCGAGCTGGTAGCGCGGCCTGGTACGACCGCCCGTCATGGCGTACGGGCGCACCAGAGGGTTGTTCGACGACCCGGCGGGCGCGGGCTCCGGCGAGCGGCGCTGCGGCTGCACGGGCTGGATGCGCGGTGCCGGCGGCTGGTCGTACGGCGACGGCCCGGGACCCTGTGGGCCCTGGGGCGCGTACGGCTGACGCCGCTGGCTCGGCGCGGAGGGGAAGTTGTACCGATTGTGCTCACCCTGGCCCGGACCCTGACCAGGGCCGTAGGACCAATTGCCCGAGGACGAACCGCCTGGGGGTGTTGCCACTTTCTCTCCTCCTCCGACTGCGCTGTGCACCCATCCTGTGGAAGCCGCGTCCCGAAACCTTACGGCCACGGGACGCGAATACGCACCGTCCGTCTGTTAGTTGAGAAGGCTTCCCTGAAGCTCCGCACGAAGGTCCGGAGTGAGAACCGTGCCGGCACGGTCCACCAGAAGCGCCATCTCGTACCCAATGAGGCCGATGTCCGCCTCCGGGTGTGCAAGAACCGCGAGCGACGAACCGTCGGAGACGGACATGATGAAGAGGAATCCCCGCTCCATCTCCACAACTGTCTGGTTCACACTGCCGCCCTCGAAGATGCGGGAGGCGCCCGCGGTCAGCGAGGTCAGACCGGAAGCGACGGCCGCCAACTGGTCGGCGCGGTCGCGCGGAAAGCCTTCGGACATCGCCAGAAGGAGTCCGTCGGCGGAGACCACCACGGTGTGGGACACCCCAGGGGTGTTGTCCACGAAGTTGGTGATCAACCAGTTCAGGTTCTGTGCCGCCTGGCTCATCGGGCTCACACTAACGCTCCTGGTTGTAGGTGCTGTCAGGACCGAAGCCCTGGCCGTTCGTTTCACTGCCTGCGTTGCGTCCCCGCTGGACGCCTCGACGCAGGTTGCTCAGCCTGCCCCGCACGTCCTCGGGGGCACGGGAGACCTGTGGGCCTCCCTGCGGGGTCGTCTCCGCGGCGCCCTCGATCAGGTTCGCCTTGGGCACCCGTCGGGGCAGACCGGAAGAGGTGACCCCGCCCGCCTTGGGTTTCCGGAGCTGCGTCGCCTGCTGCCACCGCTCGTCGTTCGCGGAGCGCCAGTCGTCGCCCGGCTCCATTGCCGACGGCTCCTGCGTCACGGGCTGCTGTCGGCCGACGGCGCCGTTCGGGGTGGAGCCACGACGGGGCAGTCCGGCGTCGGTGAGCTCGTGAGCGGCGGAGGAGGCCGGTCCGGGACGGTCGAAGCCTACGCGGTCCCGCTCACTCACGTCAGCGGCCTGCATGGATTCCGTTTCCGGAGCGTAATCAGCGCGGTAGGCGCTCTGGTACCCGTCCTGCTTCGGCCAGTCGTCCCGGTAGCGCGACTCGTCGAAGGCCGAGAACGTCTCCGAAGCGGTGCCCTGGGTCGCCGAGCGGTTGTCCTGCACCGGCTCCGCATAGGCGGGCTCCGGGTAGCCGCCGGTGGACGGGAAGCCGTCACCCTGCGGCAGGCCGCCGGCTGGCGGGTAGTACGTCTCGTCGTACGCAGGCTGCTGCGGATCGCCGTACGCCGTCTGCTGGTCGTAGCCCGGCTGCTGCTCGTCGTACGGGTGCTGTCCGTTGTCGTACGCGCCCTGCTGTGGCTGGAAACCGTCCTGGTAGGTCTCGGCGGGCTCCTGCGCCTCCTCGGGGCGGCCGTGGCCCTGCGCCTGAGCTTCCAGGGCCGCACGGCGCTCCTCGCGCATCAGCGAGCGGCCGACGGGGTCCAGGTCCCTGATGTCGTCGGGGACCTCGGTGTAGCGGCTGTCGTCGAAGCCGAGATCCGCGGCGGTCAGCATCGGCTGTGCGGACCCGAAGTCCTCGCCCCGGAACTGCTGCTCCGGGATGATCTGCGAGACGGTGAACTCGTCGCGGCCCATCGGCTGCTCGCCACCGCCACCGTGGGTGATGGCGTCCGGGAGCATGACCAGCGAGGTGGTGCCGGCCTGCTCGCCGGAGGGGCGCAGCTGGACCCGGATGCCGTGCCGGTCGGACAGCCGGCCGACCACGAAGAGGCCCATGCGCTGGGAGATCGCGGCGTCCACGGTCGGCGGGTTGGCCAGCTTGTGGTTGATGTCCGCGAAGTCCTCGGCCGTCAGGCCGATGCCCTTGTCGTGGATCTCGACCATGATCCGGCCGTCCGGCAGCCGTGTGGCGGTGACCCGGACCTTGGTCTGCGGGGAGGAGAACGTCGTGGCGTTCTCCAGCAGCTCGGCGAGCAGATGCACGAGGTCGGTCACGGCGCGGCCGTGGATCTCGGCCTCCGGGACGCCGGAGAGCTCGATGCGCTCGTACTGCTCCACCTCGGAGGAGGCGGCGCGCAGCACGTCGACCAGCGGGACCGGCTGGTCCCAGCGTCGGCCGGGCTCCTCGCCCGCGAGGACGAGGAGGTTCTCGCCGTTGCGGCGCATACGGGTCGCGAGGTGGTCCAGGCGGAAGAGGTTCTCCAGCTGGTCCGGTTCGGCCTCGTTGTTCTCCAGGTCGGTGATCAGGGTCAGCTGGCCCTCGATCAGCGACTGGTTGCGGCGCGAGAGGTTGGTGAAGATCGCGTTGATGTTGCCCCGCAGCAGGGCCTGCTCGGCGGCGAGCCGGACGGCCTCGCGGTGGACCTGGTCGAAGGCGCGGGCGACCTCGCCGATCTCGTCCGTGGAGGTGATCGGGATGGGTGCCACACGGGTGTCCACGCGACCGGGGTCCGTGCGCGAGAGCTGGTCGACCAGCATCGGCAGACGCTGCTCGGCGACACCGAAGGCGGCGTTGCGCAGCTGGCGCATGGAGCGGCTCATCTGGCGGGCCATGAGGCTGGCGATGATGAACGCGGCGAGCAGGGCGACGATGACGATGGCACCGGTGATGAACGCGGACTGCTTGGCGTCGTCGGCGATGTTCGAGGCGTCCGCCACGGCCTTGTCGGCGAGGTCCGATTCGATCTGACGGTAGGCGTTGTACTTGAGGGTGTTCACCGCCAACCAGTTCTCGGGGGTGACGCCCTGCTTGGCGAGCGCTGCGACGGCCGTCTGGTTCGGGGCCGACAGGGTGGCGAGCGCGGAGACCATGTTCGTTGCGGGGTCGGACGTGGGTTTGGACGGCGGTGGCACGTACGTCTGGCCCTTGGCCTGCGCGTCCGCGGCCGCCTTCTGGGCCAGAGCCTTGCCGTCCGCCTCCACCTTCGTCTTGGCCTCGTCCAGCTTCCTGGCGTCCGCCGCGGTGCCACCGCCGAGGTACTCCTCGACAGCGATGCCCTCGAGGTAGGCGTACGAGGAGAGGGCGACGCGCTGCTTGGCGAAGCTTTCGGCGTCGGGGCCGGGCTGGATCAGCAGGTGCAGACCGATCGAGCGCTCCAGCGAGAGCGCGGCCTTGGTGAGCGAGATGGCGTAGACGCTGCGGCCGTAGCTGGTGATGTTGCCGGTGCCGAGACCGAGCTCGTTGGCGAACTCCATCAGCGGGTGCGCGACCCCGACGTAGTCCTCTTCGGTCTGAACGCCCTTGAGCTTGGTGTACGCGCCATCGCGCAGGTCCGGCAGCTTCTTCTCGGCCGTACGGAAGATGCCGAGCCGGCGCTCCAGGCCGGATTTGTGTGGCATGTTCAGGGCGGCCCGGTCGAAGGCGTCGGCAGCCTTGTCGGTGGCGAGCCTGACCTGGACGACGGTCGGGTCCTTCGCGCCCTTGCCTGTCAGCAGGGGTGCCGCGGACGCGTCGCGCTCCTGGTAGAGCGCGTCGGCGTAGCTCAGTGACGCCTGCACCAGCCGGGCGGTGTTCTCGGCGTCCTTGGCCTGGTTCCAGGTGTCGATCGAGCTCTTCACCTGGAAGCCGCCCATGACCAGGCCGACCAGCACGGGTATGAGAAGGATCGCGTTCAGCCTGGTCGGCACACGCCAGTTGCGCGGCGAGATACGACTGCCGCTGGGCGGGAGAGCCGACGGCTCCGGGCCGGACGCTTGTGCGGGTGCCGCTCCGCGCGGCGGCGGGGTGAAGTTGCCCCGTGCCGACGGCTCGGGACCGTTCTTGCTTCGCCTCACTCGACCAACAACCTCTCGGCGACGGCACCTTCGTCGTGCCGCGGTGTCTCCAAGCCCTGTCTCCGACCTGTACGTCTTTGACCAATGGGCAGTTCAGGCATTCCAGCACGTCGGCCTGTGCGATTCCAAACACTCGGAAGCGAGCATTCCACCTACTGAAAGCCCCCGATAAAACGGTCATAAAGAGCGAGCCCCGCCAAAAGGCGGGGCTTTTGTGAGCGCAGTGACACCGGCCGAACGCGACGCGTGGCGATACCAGCGGATATCTCTGTCGAAACGTTATGAACACAGAGGCCGACCGTGTCAAACGCCACAGCCGGCTCCTGTATGTCTACGACAACTGCTGTATTGCACCGATGACTTGCACTACCGCAGACGTGCCATGAGCGCATGCTCGACCAGCGTGATCAGGGCACTCTTGGCATCCGCGCGATGGCGGGCGTCCGTCGTGATGATCGGGGCGTCCGGGCCGATCTGCAGTGCCTCGCGGACTTCCTCGGGCGCATAGGGCTGATGTCCGTCGAAGCCGTTGAGGGCGACGACGAAGGGCAGGCCCGAGTTCTCGAAGTAGTCGACGGCGGGGAAGCAGTCGGCGAGGCGGCGGGTGTCGACCAGGACGACGGCGCCGATGGCGCCGCGGACCAGGTCGTCCCACATGAACCAGAAGCGGTCCTGGCCGGGTGTACCGAAGAGGTACAGGATCAGGTCCTGGTCCAGGGTGATGCGGCCGAAGTCCATGGCCACCGTGGTGGTGGTCTTGTCCCCGGTGTGGGTGAGGTCGTCGATGCCCGCCGAAGCGGACGTCATGACGGCCTCGGTGCGCAGCGGGTTGATCTCCGAGACGGCGCCGACGAACGTGGTCTTGCCCACGCCGAAGCCGCCCGCCACCACGATCTTGGCGGAGGTGGTCGCCCGACCACCGTCAGAGCTTGCGAAGTCCACTGAGCACCCTTTCGAGCAGTGTCACGTCCGGCGCGCCGCCGTTGTTCTCGTCGCCACCCGGCTGGTGGATGGCGACGAGGCCGGCCTCCGCGAGGTCCGCGACGAGGATCCGTGCCACACCGAGCGGCATGGCCAGCAGCGCCGACACCTCGGCCACCGACTTGACCTCACGGCACAGGTGGCAGATCCGCTGGTGCTCCGGCAGCAGCCCCATCAGCTGCGCCGGGTCGGCCGTTGTACTGATCAGTGCCTCGATGGCGAGCTGATAGCGCGGCCGGGTCCGGCCGCCAGTCATCGCGTACGGACGGACCAGCGGCTGGTCGCCCTCGTCCCCGTACGGCTCTGCGTACGGATCGTGAGAGGCGGTGGGCGGGGTCATGAATCCTCCGGGCGGGACAGCAAGTCGGTCAGTCGTGCCGTCTGACGGGGCCGGTGGGGGGATTGTGGCGGCCGGACGGTGATTTGGTGAGACGGGTGGTGCCGGGGCCGATCAGTGAAGCAGACTGCCTTGGAGTTCGGCGCGCAGGTCCGGGGTGAGCACCGCACCCGCGCGGTCGACCAGGAGTGCCATCTCGTAGCCGACGAGGCCGATGTCGCACTCGGGGTGTGAGAGTACGGCGAGCGACGAACCGTCCGAGATGGACATGAGGAAGAGAAAGCCGCGTTCCATCTCGACGACCGTCTGCGCCACGGTGCCGCCCTCGAAGATGCGAGAGGCGCCGGCGGTCAGCGAGGTGAGCCCGGAGGCCACGGCCGCGAGCTGGTCCGCGCGATCGCGCGGGAAGCCTTCCGACAGCGCCAGAAGGAGTCCGTCGGCGGACACGACGACGGTGTGGGACACCCCGGGGGTGTTGTCCACGAAGTTGGTGATCAACCAGTTGAGGTTCTGTGCCGCCTGGCTCATCGGGCTCAACTAACGCTCCTGCTGGTGAGTGGGGCTCGGGTAGCTGCCGGTCTGGTGGGGACCGGTGCCGGCCTGGCGACCCTGAGCGATGCCCCGTCGGAGATTGGTCAGCCGGCCTCGTACGTCATCGGGCGCACGCGAGACCTGCGGACCGGTGTGGTGCTGTTGCTGTTGGGCTGTGCCCGGCACGAGGTTCGCGCGCGGTACCCGGCGCGGCAGGCCGGAGGTGGTCACGCCGCCCGCGGCGGGCTGGCGTACTCGCTCGGCCTGGCGGACGAGCTCGTCGTTGGGCGAGGTGCGCCAGGCCGCGGTGGCGGCCGGACGCTGAGGCGGGGCGGCGGGGGGCTGCTGCGGACCCTGCGGCGCGTAGCCGTTGCTCTGCGGCTGCTGTCCCTGTCCGCCGCGGAACCAGTTGGTCTCGAGCGTGTCGTACAGCGGCGTACGCCCGTCGCCGGGGCCCGGCGCCGGCGGGAGGGCCTCCGGCTCCTGACGGCGCGGCGGCTGCTGCGGCTGCTGGGGACGCTGCGGGGCCGGCGGCCGGGAGGCCCCGTAGCCGTTGGCGCCGGTCTGCGGCCGCTCGAACTGGCCGGTGGAGGACGGGTCCTGCGGATTCCCGTGGCCCGGGGCGGCGAACTGGCCCGTGCCGGCGGCGTCGTAGCCCGGGGCGCCGAACTGGCCCGTGTTGGAGCCGTCGTAGCCCGGGGCGCCGAACTGGCCCGTGTTGGAGCCGTCGTAGCCCGGGGCGCCGAACTGGCCCGTGTTGGAGCCGTCGTAGCCCTGATTGGCGAACTGACCCGTGTTGGAGCCGTCGTAGCCTTGATTGGCGAACTGGTCGGTGGAGGAGGGACCCTGGGCCCGGCCGGGCGCCTGGTACTGGCCCGTGGGGCTGCCCTGGTCGCGGGTGCCGTAGACGTCCGAGCGGACGAACTGCCCGCCGTTGCTCGGCGAACCCGCCCCGGGACGCGGGGCGTTGAAGTCCGGCCGCGGGAACTCGGAGGTGGAAGCGGGGCCCTGGCGGTCGTCGATGCGGGGCATGGGCGAGGTGGAGGACAGGGCGTCCGGCTCCTCGTGACCGCGAGGGGTGTCCAGCGAGGCCCGCGGCACCGGCGGCTGCGCGTTCTCGTCGCTCCAGCTCGGGGTGCGCTGCTGGTTGCCACCGGGCAGCTCGGCACGCGGACCGCCGCGGCCGGGCAGCTGCGGACGGCGGCGCGGGCCGCGTTCCTTGGGCTGCTTTTGCTGCTTCTGCTGGGGCTGCTGAGGCTCGGCAGCCGGGGCGCCGTCGCCGAAGCCGCCCTGGCGCGAGCTAGTGTCCTGCGCGCCCTGGGTTGCCTGGGGACCGCCCTGGCCCTGGCCGAAAGCACCGGCACCCGCGCCCGCCGGGGCGGGCCGGCCCTGCTGCGGGGAGGCGGGGGCCTGCGGGCCGCCCGGACGTCCGCCCGGGGCGTTGCCGGGCAGTGCGGCACGCGGGCCCTGCCCGGCACCCACCTGACCCCGCTGCGGGGCGGCACCGAGACCGACGCCGCCGGCACCGAACGAGGAGCCGCTCTGCTGGGCCTGCCGACGGGCCGCGGCCACACCGGCGGCGGCCTGAGCGGCGGCCGGGCCGCCGCTCTGCGGGGCGCCCTGGCCCGGCTTGCCGGCCGGCTTCTTGCCGCCCTGGGCGACATCGACCGGGAGCATGACCAGCGCGGTCGTACCGCCGGAGTCGGACGGGCGCAGCTGGATGCGGATGCCGTGGCGCTGCGACAGACGACCGACCACGAACAGACCCATGCGCCGGGACACCGACACATCCACGGTGGGCGGCGCGGCGAGCCGCTCGTTGATCTGTGCGAGGTCCTCGGGGGACAGGCCGATACCCGTGTCGTGGATCTCGATCAGCACCCGGCCGTCGGGCAGGGCGTGACCGGTGACCTTGACCTTGGTCTGCGGCGACGAGAACGAGGTCGCGTTCTCGAGCAGCTCGGCGAGCAGGTGCACGAGGTCGTTGACGACCCGGCCGGCGACCTCGGTGGCCGGGACCGCGGCGAGCTCGATGCGCTCGTACTGCTCCACCTCGGACGCGGCGGCGCGGAGCACGTCGACCAGCGGGACCGGGCGGGTCCAGCGCCGGCCGGGCTCTTCACCGGCGAGGACGAGGAGGTTCTCACCGTTACGGCGCATACGCGTCGCGAGGTGGTCGAGCTTGAAGAGCGAGGACAGCTGGTCCGGGTCGGCCTCGCGGGACTCCAGTTCGGAGATCAGCGACAGCTGGCGCTGGATCAGACCCTGGGAGCGGCGCGAGAGGTTGGTGAACATCGCGTTGACGTTGCCCCGCAGCAGGGCCTGCTCGGCGGCGAGGCGGACCGCCTCGCGGTGCACGTCGTCGAAGGCCGCGGCCACCTGGCCGATCTCGTCCCGGGAGTGCACACCGACCGACTCGACGGAGGTGTCGACGTCCTGCGGGTCGGACTCGGACAGCTGCTTGACCAGCTCGGGCAGTCGGTCCTGGGCGACCTTGGTCGCGGTGTCCTGCAGACGGCGCAGCGAGCGGATCATGGACCGGGCCACGACGAAGGCGCCGACGAGGGAGACACCGAGGACGATAAGGATCAGCGCACCGGAGATCAACGCCTCGCGCTCGGAGGCGTTGCGCAGCTCGCGGGCCTTCTGCTCCATCTCCTCGAGGAGCGTGCCCTCGATCTTCTTCATCTGGTCGATCTTGGCCGTGTCGTCGTCGATCCAGTCCTTGTACGAGCGCTTGTCCTGGTTGCTCATGCCGGAGGCGCTCTGCAGGACGCGTGTGGCGTAGGTGTCGGCCGACTCGATCGTCGGGCTGCCCTGGTCGATCGGCTTCGTCAGGTCCTCGGCGCCGTCGCCGTAGATGCTGTGGAAGCCGTCCAGCTCGGATTTCTGGCTCTGCAGGGCCGAGAGGGCGTACTGGCGGTCGTTCTCGGAGATGTTGCCGAACGTGGTGGGAATCGCCGGCAGGGCCGCGGCGATGACCGCGCGCTGTTCCGAGGCGTACTCCTTGGCGGTCGAGAAGGCCGCCAAGGCGCGCGTGCGCTGGATCATCTCCGGGTTGCTGGTCGCCTCCGCCATGTCCTGGGACAGGCTGAGGAGCTGGGTGATCAGGCGGTGGTACGCCTCGACCGTCTGCGTGGAGTTCTTCGGGTCCTTGTAGGCGGCGGCCCGGATGGAGCTGAGGTTGTTCAGCCCACTCGCGATGCCGACGACGCTCTCGCGGATGCCGGAGAGCTTGCCGCTGTCGGAGGCGTCGCCGATCTCCTGGGTGCCTTCCAAGAAGGAGGCGCGAGCGTGGTTCGTCTTGTCGCGGACGCCCTTGACCTGGAAGTCGTCGTTCGCCGTCGCGCCGTGGGCGAGGGGGCCGGCGGACTGGTCGCGCTCCTCCTGGAGCGCGGCGGCCAGCTGTGTCGCCTGCTTGGTCATGTCCGTCAGCAGCTTCATGTTGTCCAGCTGCTGGATCTGGTTCAGGTTGTCGTTGATGCGCAGGGCACCGAGCGACGTGGCGGCGACCACGGGGAGCGCGAGCAGTGAGACCAGACGCGTGGAGATGCGCCAGTTGCGCAGGGCTATGCGCGGGCCGGGGTCGGTCGAGTTGGTGATCTTGGGTGGGGCGGGCGGTATGGGGGCCGCGGTCGCGCCGGTGCGCCCAGGCCGCTCGGAGCCGCCGCCGGACGGTGCCGGTCCCGGGTTCTGGGCGTGCTGGGGCGAGGAACCACGGTCGGTCCCGCCGTGCGGCTCCGGCTCCGCCGAAGCGCTGCCATCCCTCTTGAAACGTCCCTGCACTAGCGTCGCAACCTCTGGACCAGGCGCCCCTCCGCGCAAGCGGCGGGGCGGTGTCGGCGTCGTGAGGGGGCGTCCTGAATACGCCCCCCTGGTGGTCGTGAGTGACCGGCGCTGGCTCCCCCTGCCCGCCGCTGCTCGGCGCTGCGTTGCGCCCCCTGAGCGCCGGTGCGATCCCGCGGCGGTCCGTGGAATTCCAGCACAGTGGCGGATCTCCAACAAGGCCAATGGTCCAGCCCGTGACCACCGTGACGGCTTGTGAGCGCGCTGTCACAAGCCGTAGAAAGTTATCTCCCTCATAAGGGACTTAAGGCTGCGAACCGCTGGTCCATGCCCGGTGTCCCAGTCGCCATGATCAGGAGCGGAATGCGGGCTTCAATGGGTCAATGTCCGTTTCGAGGGGGCGGAATCGCGGCCCACATTGCCCCTTTTGTTCGTCAGGCAGTGAGCAAACTCACACCGAGCTCATGGCCCTCTTCCGGCTTCCGGTGGGAATTGCATGTTTAGCCTGACGCTTTACAGGGACGGCGAATCCGACAACCCGCGCCCCGTGGAAGGCCTCAGAGGCCCGCCGGGCGCCCGCAAGGACAAGGTCAACGACAACAGTGAAGACCACGATGATGTTCCGCACGATAGCCAACCCGCGGCGCACGACGCTGGCGCACCTCGCCGACGCCGAAGAGCTGCAGGCACCGGCGACGCCGGAACGGTCCGTCGACCTTCCCACTCAGACCGCCAACCCCAGGCGCACCGTTCTCATGGAGGTCCCGGTCCAGGCCTCCGCCGCCGAGTAGTACGCGCCGCAGGCGCCGCCCGCTCAACCGCGATTCCGCAGGAGGGGAACGTGCCGGCCACGGCGCGGCGCTCGTGCGCACCGTGACGCGAGCGATCACGCGGCCCGGGCGATGGCGGGGTGACCGATCGCACGGCGGCTCCTGCGACCGGTGGGTGATCGATCGCACGACTCCGGCGACCGCGGGCGAGCGGTCGGCGGTGCCCGGCGGTCCGCCGTAATGGGCGAGGTCCCCGCCCCTTGCCGCGTTAGCCTGGAGCGTCAGACTCCAGCCGGCTCAGTTAGGGGCGCAAGGATCCCGTGCGCATCGCCAGATTCTCCATTGACGGGAATGTCGCCTTCGGCGCGGTCGAGGGCGACAAGCCGGACGAACTCGTCCTCGACATCATCAAGGGCATCCCGTTCGCGGACTTCGAGCTCTCCGGCACCAAGGTGCCGCTGAGCAAGGTCAGGTTGCTGCCGCCGGTGCTCCCCAACAAGGTCGTGGCCTTCGGCCGCAACTACGCGGAGCACGCGCGCGAACTGGGGAACGAGGTCCCCGACGCTCCGTTCGCCTTCTTCAAGCCGTCCACCTCCGTGATCGGCCCCGGCGACGAGATCGCCTACCCGCCCTTCTCCCAGGAGCTGCACCACGAGGCCGAGCTGGCCGTGGTGATCGGCCGTCTGTGCCGCGAGGTCCCCCGTGAGCGCGTGAAGGACGTGATCCTCGGTTACACCTGCGCCAACGACGTCACCGCCCGCGACGTCCAGCGGCGCGAGAAGCAGTGGGCGCGGGCCAAGGGTTTCGACACCTCCTGCCCGCTGGGCCCCTGGGTGGAGACCGACCTCGATCCCAGCGATCTGACCATCCAGCTCACGGTCAACGGGCAGCAACGCCAGCTCGGCCGTACCAGCGAGATGATCCACTCGATCGAGGATCTGATCGTGAACATCACCGAGGCCATGACGCTGCTCCCCGGCGACGTGATCCTCACGGGCACCCCCGCGGGGGTCGGCCCCCTCAGTGTCGGCGACGAGGTCGCCGTCACCATCGAAGGCATCGGCACTCTCACCAACAAGGTGATCAAGCGTGGCTAACGCGAACGTCCGCGTACGTTTCTGTCCGTCCCCGACCGGCAACCCCCATGTGGGCCTGGTCCGCACCGCCCTGTTCAACTGGGCGTTCGCCCGCCACACCGGCGGCACGTTCGTCTTCCGCATCGAGGACACGGACGCTGCCCGCGACTCCGAGGAGTCGTACGTCCAGCTCCTGGACTCGCTGCGCTGGCTGGGCTTCGACTGGGACGAGGGCCCGGAGATCGGCGGCCCCCACGCGCCGTACCGCCAGTCGGAGCGGATGGACATCTACAAGGACGTCGCGCACAAGCTCCTGGACGGCGGATACGCCTACCGCTGCTACTGCACGACGGAGGAGCTGGACGCCCGCCGCGACGCCGCCCGCGCCGCCGGCAAGCCGTCCGGGTACGACGGGCACTGCCGCGACCTGTCCGCCGAGCAGGTGGCGGCGTACGAGGCTGAGGGCCGCACCCCCATCGTCCGCTTCCGGATGCCCGACGAGACGATCACCTTCAGGGACCTGGTCCGCGGCGAGCTGACGTTCACGCCGGAGAACGTGCCCGACTACGGCATCGTGCGGGCGAACGGGATGCCCCTCTACACGCTCGTGAACCCGGTCGACGACGCGCTGATGGACGTCACCCACGTGCTGCGCGGCGAGGACCTGCTCTCCTCCACCCCCCGCCAGATCGCGCTCTACAAGGCGCTGATCGAGCTGGGCGTCGCGAAGGCCGTGCCCGATTTCGGTCACCTTCCCTATGTGATGGGCGAGGGCAACAAGAAGCTCTCCAAGCGCGACCCGGAGTCGTCGCTGAACCTCTACCGCGAGCGCGGCTTCCTGCCGGAGGGCCTGCTCAACTACCTCTCCCTGCTGGGTTGGTCGCTCGCGCCGGACCGCGACATCTTCTCGGTCGAGGAGATGGTCGCCGCCTTCGACATCTCGGACGTGAACCCCAACCCGGCCCGCTTCGACCTGAAGAAGGCCGAGTCGATCAACGCCGACCACATCCGCCTGCTGGATGTGAAGGACTTCACGGAGCGCTGCCGGCCGTGGCTGAAGGCCCCGTTCGCGCCCTGGGCGCCGGAGGACTTCGATGAGGCGAAGTGGCACGCGATCGCGCCGCACGCGCAGACCCGGCTCAAGGTGCTGTCCGAGATCACGGAGAACGTCGACTTCCTGTTCCTGGCGCAGCCGGTGTCCGACGAGGCGTCCTGGGCGAAGGCGATGAAGGAGGGCAGCGACGCCCTGCTGAGCACGGCCCGCGAGAAGCTGGAGAGCGCCGACTGGACCTCCGCGGAGTCGCTGAAGGAGGCCGTCCTGGCCGCCGGTGAGGTCCACGGCCTCAAGCTCGGCAAGGCACAGGCCCCGGTCCGCGTCGCGGTCACCGGCCGCACGGTGGGCCTGCCGCTCTTCGAGTCCCTGGAGGTCCTGGGCAAGGAGAAGACGCTGGGGCGCATCGACGCGGCGCTGGCCAGACTGGCCGCCTGACACTTTCGTACGTGAGGGGCGGCACCCGAACGGGTGCGCCCCTTCTGCGTTTTCGCGGTGGTCCGCCGGGCCGGTTGAAAGGGACGGACAAGGCCGCCGGCCCCGGGATACCGTCGGAGCATGAGCATCAGCGCCGTCGTCTGGGACGTCGACGACACTCTCTTCGACTACACGACGGCCGATCGCGTCGGCATGCGGGGGCATCTGGCCACCGAGGGGCTGCTCGGCGGGTTCGGGACCGTGGAGGACGCGCTCGTACGGTGGCGGAAGATCACCGACGATCAGTGGGCGCGGTTCGCGGCGGGGGAGACCTCCTTCGAGAACCAGCGCAGGGACCGGGTCCGGGTCTTCGTGGGCGAGGAACTGACCGACGCGGCGGCCGACGCCTGGTTCGCGCGCTATCTGGGTCACTACGAGGCCGCGTGGGCTCTCTTTCCGGACGTCCTGCCCGTCCTGGACGCCCTCGCCGCGAGTCACCGGCACGCGGTGCTGTCCAACTCGAGCCTGCACGTGCAGGAGCGCAAGCTGCGCACGCTCGGGGTCCGCGACCGCTTCGAGTCCGTTCTGTGCGCCGCCGAGCTGGGCGTGTCCAAACCGGACGCCCGTGCCTTCCGCGCGGCCTGCGACGCCCTGGGCCTCGCTCCGCACCATGTGGCGTACGTCGGGGACCACCCGGAGATCGACGGCCGCGGCGCGGCCGAGGCCGGGCTCATGTCCGTGTGGATCGATCGCAGCGCGGTGAGCGCCGTCCCGGACGGGCGTACCCCGCCGCAGGCGGAAGGGGCCGCCGGCCCGCACCGGATCGCCTCCCTCGCCGAACTCCCCGCGGTCCTCGGCGCGGATACCCGTTTTGGAGCGCCGTCCACCTTCGGGTAATGTTCTTCCTGCGCCGCCGGGGAGCGGGCCGAAAGGCCGGAACCGAGGGCGCAAGCTAGAACAAAACCCCATTCGGGGCTTGCGTTCCAGTGGCCTATGGTGTAATTGGCAGCACGACTGATTCTGGTTCAGTTAGTCTTGGTTCGAGTCCAGGTAGGCCAGCTCGCAGAGCTCATCTGCACCCGCGGATCTCATCCGCGAGCCCCCGTTGTGTAGCGGCCTAGCACGCTGCCCTCTCAAGGCAGTAGCGCCGGTTCGAATCCGGTCGGGGGTACAGATCCTTCCCGTCGAGGACAGCTGGGTCGCACCCGCTGGTTTCGATGCAGGATCGCCAGGGCCCCCGTTGTGTAGCGGCCTAGCACGCCGCCCTCTCAAGGCG
This sequence comes from Streptomyces sp. NPDC046900, assembly GCF_040644975.1. Classification (NCBI taxonomy): domain Bacteria; kingdom Bacillati; phylum Actinomycetota; class Actinomycetes; order Kitasatosporales; family Streptomycetaceae; genus Streptomyces; species Streptomyces sp. NPDC046900. The sequence goes on from NZ_JBEYXD010000009.1 coordinate 137,432, forward strand.
GTAGCGCCGGTTCGAATCCGGTCGGGGGTACGAATTGGTCTAAACCACATTGGTCTATGGTGTAATTGGCAGCACGACTGATTCTGGTTCAGTTAGTCTTGGTTCGAGTCCAGGTAGACCAGCTCGGATCTGCGGAAACGCAAGATCCTCGCCCCCGTTGTGTAGCGGCCTAGCACGCCGCCCTCTCAAGGCGGTAGCGCCGGTTCGAATCCGGTCGGGGGTACGTTGCCGCAGGGCCCTCACTTCGGTGGGGGCCCTGCGGCATTTCCCGGTGCCTCTCGGGCGCCGGGCGCCTCACTCCAGACCGTAGCGCCGCGCCGACTCCTCCTCCTGCGCCAGTCGGTGCAGCGCACGCAGCACCGGCTCGAAGAGCACGGCCGCCGCGACCGCCGTCTCGACCTTCTCCTCTTCCGAGGTGTGCGTCTCCATGAAGTCGAGGTCGCGCTGTGCGACCTGCCGCATCAACTCCGCGTACGGCGCCATGAGTTCGGCGTCCCAGCGATAACCGAGCCGGATCAGCGTGGCCACCGCCACCACCAGCGAGCGGTGCACGGGCGACAGGGGCGCGAGTTCGCGCGCGGTCTCCCAGCCGAGCCCGCGCAGCAATGTGTCGACCTCCCGGCGGGCGGCCGCCACCGCGGGGTCCTCCTCGTCCGGCTCCGGCCCCTGCGGCAGTGCCCACAGGGCCGCGCCCAGCCGGATCGTACGGCCGAGCGATTCGTCGCCGACGTGCGAGAGGACCTCCTTGGCGGTTGCCACCGGCACCCCGCCCACCTGGATCAGCGCGCGTACCAGTCGCAGTCGGCGCAGATGGCTCTCGTCGTATTCGGCCGTCGTCGTGTTGACCTGGCGGCCCGGTGCCAACAGCCCTTCACGCAGGTAGTACTTGATCGTCGCGGTGGACACACCGCTGCGCTCGCTCAACTCCGACAGCCGCATCCCTTGCGCCTCTCCTCGGGTGGCGCCACTATCCAAGCACGAGGTACTCGGATAGTGGCGCTAGCCAATGTTGGGCCGAGGAGGGCGTCATGTTCGGGAAGGCCATGGCCGCGGGCCGCACCACCGCGGCGGCCGAAGGGGACGTCGTCGTCCTGCTGATCGGCATGAGGATCAACCACTTCTGGGCGGTGCACCACTGGCTGCCCGCGTTCCTCGCGATGCCGCGCATGCTGCGCGAGCTGGGGAAGGATCCCGCCCGGGGGCTGCTCGGCCATGTCCTGCTGACGGCCTCCCCGCGGACCTACTACGTCGTCCAGTACTGGGAGTCCAAGGAGAAGCTCTACGCCTACGCCTCGGCGTCCGACATGTTCCACCACCGGGCTTGGGCGATGATCAACCGCAAGGAGAAGGCGGGGAAGGTCCAAGGCCACGTCGGGATCTGGCACGAGACCTATGTGGTGCCGGAGGGCTCGTACGAGTCGATCTACGCGGACATGCCGGCGTTCGGCCTCGCGGCCGCGCACGGGCAGGTGCCGTTGGAACGGCGGGGACGCCGGGCGGTGGACCGCTTCGCGTACCGGTCCGGGACGAAGCCCGGCCGGGCACCGTCGTCTTCGGCGTAGTGCCCGGCCCGCGACCGGTCTTGATCTCTCTCGCCGCGCCGGCCTGCCGGGCGGCGGGTGTGGATCATGTGTGTACGTGCGCAGCTGATCGCGTCCGTGGTGCGCGCGAGCCGCGCCCCCTTGTGTGACTCGTCCCGGAAGTGGGCCTGCCGCGGCGTTGAGGCCGGCCCACTGCCGGTGACGTGGCGATCGCTCAGCCGGAGCGGCGCAGGGCCTCGGAGAGGCGGGCGGCCGCGTCGATGACGGACTGGGCGTGCATACGGCCCGGGTGGCGCGTCAGGCGCTCGATGGGGCCGGAGACGGACACGGCGGCCACCACGCGGTTCGAGGGGCCGCGTACGGGAGCGGACACGGACGCCACGCCCGGCTCGCGCTCTCCGATGGACTGGGCCCAGCCGCGGCGCCGTACGCCCGACAGGGCCGTCGCCGTGAAGCGGGCGCCCTGCAGGCCCCGGTGCAGGCGCTCCGGCTCCTCCCAGGCGAGCAGGATCTGCGCGGACGAACCCGCCTTCATGGTGAGGGTGGAGCCGACCGGGACGGTGTCCCGAAGGCCGGACAGACGTTCCGCGGCGGCGACGCAGATACGCATGTCTCCCTGGCGGCGGTAGAGCTGGGCGCTCTCGCCCGTGATGTCGCGCAGGTGGGTCAGCACCGGCCCCGCCGTCGCCAGCAGCCGGTCCTCACCCGCCGCCGCGGCCAGCTCGGCCAGCCGGGGACCGAGAATGAAACGGCCCTGCATGTCACGCGCGACCATGCGGTGGTGCTCCAGTGCCACGGCCAGGCGGTGGGCCGTGGGTCGTGCCAGTCCGGTGGCGCCGACCAGGCCCGCGAGGGTGGCCGGACCGGACTCCAGAGCGCTCAGGACGAGGGCCGCCTTGTCCAGAACGCCGACGCCGCTACTGTTGTCCATGCAACGATACTCGCGTCTCACTCTGTGAAACGCAAGTTCAATTTTCCGTGGAAGGCGCCACCCTGGAAGGCACGGCGGCCCGCGGACCGACGGGCCCGGAGGCACACGCCCGCGAACCAGAGGCTCGGGCGCCGCCACCCCAAGATCTCTAGTTGGGTCGGCCCACCACGCCGGCCGAAGGGAAAGCGATGGGTAGGACACTCGCGGAGAAGGTCTGGGACGACCATGTCGTCCGGCGCGCCGAGGGCGAGCCCGACCTCCTCTACATCGATCTGCACCTGCTGCACGAGGTGACCAGCCCGCAGGCCTTCGACGGCCTGCGCAAGAGCGGCCGCCAGGTACGCAGGCTCGACCTCACCATCGCGACCGAGGACCACAACACCCCCACCCTCGACATCGACAAGCCCATCGCGGACCCGGTCTCCCGCGCCCAGCTGGAGACGCTGCGCAAGAACTGCGCCGAGTTCGGTGTGCGCCTGCACCCGCTGGGAGACGTCGAGCAGGGCGTCGTACACGTCGTCGGCCCGCAGCTGGGCCTGACCCAGCCCGGCACGACCGTGGTCTGCGGCGACTCGCACACCTCCACGCACGGTGCCTTCGGCGCGCTCGCGTTCGGTATCGGCACCTCCCAGGTCGAGCACGTGCTGGCGACCCAGACGCTGCCGATGGCCCGTCCGAAGACCATGGCCATCACGGTCGACGGCGAGCTGCCCGAGGGGGTCACCGCAAAGGACCTGATCCTGGCGATCATCGCGAAGATCGGTACCGGCGGCGGCCAGGGCTACATCCTGGAGTACCGCGGCTCCGCCATCGAGAAGCTCTCGATGGAGGCCCGGATGACCATCTGCAACATGTCCATCGAGGCCGGCGCCCGTGCGGGCATGATCGCCCCGGACGAGACGACCTTCGCGTACCTCAAGGGCCGTCCGCACGCCCCCGAGGGCGCCGACTGGGACGCCGCGGTGGAGTACTGGAAGACCCTGCGGTCCGACGACGACGCGGAATTCGACGCCGAGGTCCGCATCGACGCCGCCGCCCTCTCGCCGTTCGTCACCTGGGGCACCAACCCGGGCCAGGGCGCGCCGCTTTCGGCGTCCGTCCCCGACCCTGCTTCGTACGAGGACGCTTCGGAGCGCCTGGCCGCGGAAAAGGCCCTGGAGTACATGGGGTTGACGGCCGGACAGCCGCTGAGCTCCATCGACGTGGACACCGTCTTCGTAGGCTCCTGCACCAACGGCCGCATCGAGGACCTGCGCGCCGCGGCCTCCATCCTCAAGGACCGCAAAGTCGCCGACGGCGTACGGATGCTGGTCGTCCCGGGCTCCGCGCGGGTGGGTCTGCAGGCCGTGTCCGAGGGCCTGGACGTGGTCTTCAAGGAGGCCGGCGCCGAATGGCGGCACGCCGGCTGTTCGATGTGCCTCGGCATGAACCCGGACCAGCTGGCCCCGGGCGAGCGCTCCGCGTCCACCTCCAACCGCAACTTCGAGGGCAGGCAGGGCAAGGGCGGCCGTACCCATCTGGTATCGCCGCAGGTCGCCGCCGCCACCGCGGTCCTCGGCCACCTGGCCTCCCCGGCCGACCTGTCCGACGTCCCCGTGCCCGCTGGAGTCTGAGAACCATGGAAGCCTTCACCACCCACACCGGCCGGGCCGTCCCGCTGCGCCGCAGCAATGTCGACACCGACCAGATCATCCCCGCCCACTGGCTCAAGAAGGTGACCCGGGACGGGTTCGAGGACGGGCTGTTCGAGGCCTGGCGCAAGGACCCGGAGTTCGTGCTCAACCGACCGGAGCGCCAGGGCGCCACGGTGCTGGTCGCGGGCCCCGACTTCGGCACCGGCTCCTCCCGCGAGCACGCCGTCTGGGCCCTGCAGAACTACGGCTTCAAGGCCGTGATCTCCTCCCGCTACGCCGACATCTTCCGTGGCAACTCGCTCAAGAACGGCCTGCTCACGGTGGTCCTGGAGCAGAAGATCGTGGACGCCCTGTGGGAGCTCACGGAGAAGGACCCGACGGCTGAGGTCACTGTGGACCTTGAGGCGCGTGAGGTGCGGGCCGAGGGCATCACCGCCCCCTTCGAGCTGGACGAGAACTCCCGCTGGCGGCTGCTGAACGGCCTGGACGACATCTCCATCACGCTCCAGGACGAGGCAGGCATCGCCGCCTACGAGGCCCGGCGCCCCTCGTACAAGCCGCGGACGCTCCAGGCCTGACGCCCGGCCCCGCAAGGGCTGGTTTCGGCCACCGCAACACCACTCTGTACCCCCAATCGTGGACGGTTGGGGGTACAGCTGTGTCTGCCCCCGAACAGGCCCGGCGCGCCGCCTCGCCCAGCGGCAACTTCCCTGGTTACAAGGGTGATTGCCGGGGTACGCGAACCACGGAGCGGTGCCGCGCCAGGGCGCTCGAAAAGACTGGCGGAGCCGACAGTTGCCCCCAGCGCGGGCGACAACTCGCCCCAGATGGCACAATCTGTGCATGGACGACGACGGCCAACTCGAGCTCTATACGGCGGTCGCCACCCAACTCAAGGAAGCGCACGCCAGGGTGCGCGCACTGCAAGTCCCGGAGGGCGTACGCATGGCGCTGACCCGGAAACTGCTGGTCATTACGGCCGCGGCCAAGCACGATCCCGCCGAAGCGACCAGGCGTCTCGAGCGGTTCATGACCGACCTCGACGAGGAGCGAATCCCCGAAGAGGAACTCTGAGACGCCGAGTCTGTTGCGGCACGAGGGTGATTAGCCCGTTTCGTGTTTGATTTGCGGTATATATCTGCCTAACGTGCGAAAAAGCTTGAACACTTTCGTTCTGGCGATGTCTCCGAAGGGGAAGACGTGAACAAGGCGCAGCTCGTAGAAGCGATTGCCGACAAGATGGGCGGCCGCCAGCAGGCCGCCGACGCTGTCGACGCGGTCCTGGACGCCATCGTCCGCGCGGTTGTCGGAGGCGACCGGGTCTCCGTCACCGGCTTCGGTTCGTTCGAGAAGGTTGAGCGGCCGGCCCGTTACGCCCGCAATCCCCAGACGGGTGAGCGGGTTCGGGTCAGGAAGACCTCTGTGCCGCGCTTCCGCGCGGGTCAGGGCTTCAAGGACCTGGTCAGCGGCACCAAGAAGCTGCCGCGCGGTGGTGAGGTCGCGGTCAAGAAGGCGCCCAAGGGCAGCCTCCAGGCCGGCGGTGCCGCCGCCACGGTCAAGAAGGCCGCTGCCAAGAAGACCGCTGCCAAGAAGGCGGCGCCCACGAAGAAGGCCGTCGCCAAGAAGGCCCCTGCCAAGAAGACGACTGCCGCCGCGAAGAAGACGGCTGCCAAGAAGACGACCGCGAAGAAGACCAGCGCGGCCGCCAAGAAGACCACTGCGAAGAAGACCACTGCCAAGAAGGCTGCTGCGAAGAAGGCCCCGGCGAAGAAAGCCCCGGCCAAGAAGGCGACGGGACGCAAGACCACCGCCAAGAAGACCACGGCCCGCAGCTGAACGGGCCGCACGGACACTCACGCGACGGGCCGGACTCCCCTGGGGAGCCCGGCCCGCGGTCCGCCCAGGACTGTGCTCAGAACGTGTACAGGGTCACCAGCGTGACGTGCCGGGCCTCGCCCTCGCCCTCGGTCTCGATCCGCACCCGCTGTCCCGGGCGCAGCAGCCTGAGCCCGCCCGCCTCGAAGGCCCGTGCGTCGAAGGGGACGGGAGTGCCGTCGTCGAGCAGCACCTGACCGGTGTGCGTCTCGGGGTCGTAGGTGTACGCCGTCGCCTGCATGACCGCAGCCTATCGACCGCCCGGCGGGCCCACCCCGGCCGCGTCCGCGGCGGGCCCTGCCGCATCACGCGCCGTGCTGCCCGGGAATCAGCAGCCGTGCCGCCGCCGCTGCCGTGCGCGGTCCGACGCCGAGCGCCAGCGCCGCGCGCAGATCGTCGCCGGTGTCCACGTCCTGGCGCACCGAATCCACCGACTTGAGCGCCAGTTCCACCGCGCCCGAGGCCCGGTGCCGTACACGGGAATCCGTGCCGAATGCGGGCAGCAATTCCAGGCCCGGGGCCGCGCTCAACAGCGTCGTACCGATTCCGGCGGCGTCGGGCAGAAATGCGCGGGGGAATTCGGCGGCGGCATCGAGTACCCGGGTCAATTCCACGGTGCGCAGGGCGGGGAGATCGGCGTTGAGGGCCGCCACGGAGCCGCCGGGGCGCAGCTCCTGTACGACGGCCGCCGCGTGGGCGAGCGCGGGGTTCAGACCGCCCGCCGGCTCGTCCCGGACGATGCGGGCGCCGAGGGCGGCCAGTTCCCGCCCGGCCAGCGGATCGTCAGTGACGACCGCCACATCGAGCACCGCGGCACTGGAGAGCGCCGCGGCCACCGTGTCCTGCGCGAACGCGAGCGCGAGCCCCGGACGAAGTCCGTCCCCGGCGGTGTCCGAGAGCCTGCTCTTGGCCCGCGCCAAGGCCTTCAGGGGTACGACCACAGTCCACTGCACGAGCGCTCCGTCCCTGTTTTGTCGGTCCATTCTCACCCCGTCCGACCGGTGACGGGCGACGCCGATTCGGGCGGCGGCACATCGGGAAGATGTGCGAAGCCACATCCATGCGCCGTGGTGGGTGACAGGCGGGCGTACCGTGTTCTCGACAGACGGGCGGCCCGGGGCGACACTTGTGCGGCCCACAGCCCCAGCCCCGGGCCTTCGCCCGGTCCCTAGAGGAAGGTGTCCGCGTGCCCCGCCGCAGAATCGGCTTCTGGTACCGCTTCGCAGCGGTCCTCGGCAAACCGCCGCTGTTGGTTCTGCTCAAGCGGGACTGGCGCGGAATGGAGAACATTCCGGCCGACGGTGGATTTATCACAGTGGTGAACCACAATTCACATGTGGATCCGTTCGCCTACGGACACTTTCAGTACAACACCGGGCGCGTTCCTCGTTTCCTGGCGAAGAGCGGTCTTTTCAAGAAGGGATTCGTCGGCGCCGTGATGCGCGGCACCGGACAGATCCCCGTCTACCGCGAGAGCACGGACGCCCTCAGCGCCTTCCGGGCCGCGATCGACGCCGTCGAGCGGGGCGAGTGCGTCGCCTTCTACCCCGAGGGCACCATCACCCGCGATCCGGACCAGTGGCCGATGACCGGCAAGACCGGTGCCGCCCGCGTCGCGCTCCAGACCAAGTGCCCCGTGATCCCCATCGCCCAGTGGGGCGCGAACGAGCTCCTGCCGCCGTACGCCAAGAAGCCCCAGGTCCTGCCGCGCAAGACCCACCACGTCCTCGCCGGTCCGCCCGTGGACCTCGCGCGCTTCTACGACAAGGACATGTCCCCCGAGCTGCTGAAGGAGGCGACGGAGGTCATCATGGCCGCCATCACCCGCCAGCTGGAGGAGATCCGCGGCGAGAAGGCGCCCGAGAAGCCGTACGACCCGCGCGACGTGCGCATCGAGCAGCGCCGTCGGAGTGCCGAACAGGACGAGGCGCGGCAGAAGGAGGGGCAGGGCCAGTGAGCAAGCCGGTCAAGGCGGCCGTGTTCGGAACGGGATCGTGGGGAACCGCCTTCGGCATGGTGCTCGCCGACGCGGGGTGCGACGTCACCCTGTGGGCACGCCGCGCCGAACTGGTCGAGGCGGTCAACTCCACCCGTACGAACCCGGACTACCTGCCGGGCGTCGAACTCCCCGAGAACCTGCGGGCCACCACGGACCCCGCCGAGGCCGCGCGCGACGCCGATTTCACGATACTCGCGGTCCCGTCGCAGACGCTGCGCGGAAACCTCGCCGAATGGTCGCCGCTGCTCGCGCGCGGCACCGTCCTCGTCTCCCTGATGAAGGGCGTCGAACTCGGCTCCGCCATGCGGATGAGCGAGGTCGTCGAGGACGTCGCCAAGGTCGTACCGGAACGCGTCGCGGTCGTCACCGGCCCCAACCTGGCCCGGGAGATCGCCGCCCGCATGCCGGCCGCCGCCGTGGTCGCCTGCTCCGACGAGGCCGTCGCGCAGCGGCTCCAGGCCGTCTGCCACACCCCGTACTTCCGGCCGTACACGAACACCGACGTCGTCGGCTGCGAACTCGGCGGTGCGGTCAAGAACGTCATCGGGCTGGCCGTCGGCATCGCGGACGGCATGGGGCTCGGCGACAACGCCAAGGGCTCGCTCATCACGCGCGGGCTCGCCGAGACCACCCGGCTCGGACTCGTCATGGGCGCCGACCCGCTGACCTTCTCCGGGCTCGCCGGCCTGGGCGACCTGGTGGCCACCTGCTCCTCGCCGCTGTCCCGCAACCACACCTTCGGCACCAACCTGGGCAAGGGCATGACGCTCGAGGAGACCATCGCGGTCACCAGCCAGACCGCCGAGGGCGTCAAGTCCTGTCAGTCGGTGCTGGATCTGGCCCGCCGGCACGGCGTCGACATGCCGATCACCGAGACGGTCGTCGGCATCGTCCACGAGGGCAAGCCGCCTGTGGTGGCGCTCAAGGAGCTGATGTCGCGCAGCGCGAAGCCCGAGCGACGCTGAGCGAACGCGCCGGGCGGACGCTGTCTCAGGGCCCTACGGGCAGGTAGTCTCATCGCGATATGAGCACCGAGAACCTCCCCCAGAGCCCTGAGCAGCCGTCCCGCAAACCGCGCGTTGCCGTTGTCTTCGGCGGCCGCAGCTCCGAACACGGGATCTCCGTGGTCACCGCCGGTGCCGTGCTGCGCGCCATCGACCGGACGAAGTACGACGTGCTGCCGATCGGCATCACCCGGGACGGCCGTTGGGCGCTCACCGCCGACGAACCCGAGCGGATGGCGATCACCGACCGCCGTACGCCGAGCGTCGAGGAGCTCGCGGAGTCCCACGAGGGCGGCGTCGTGCTGCCCGTCGACCCCGCGAACCGCGAAGTCGTCTACAGCGAGCCCGGTTCGGTGCCCAAGGCGCTCGGCGAGGTCGACGTGGTCTTCCCGGTGCTGCACGGCCCCTACGGCGAGGACGGCACCCTTCAGGGCCTGCTGGAGCTCTCCGGTGTCCCGTACGTGGGCGCGGGCGTGCTCGCCTCCGCCGTCGGCCAGGACAAGGAGTACATGAAGCGGGTGTTCACCTCGTTCGGGCTCAAGGTCGGCCCGTACGTGGTGATCCGGCCGCGCGAGTGGGAGCGCGACGAGGCCGCCGCCCGCAAGAAGATCATCGACTTCGCGGGCGAGCACGGCTGGCCGCTGTTCGTGAAGCCCGCCCGCGCCGGTTCGTCGATCGGCATCACCAAGGTCGAGGACCTCGCGGGTCTTGACGAGGCGATCGCCGAGGCCCAGCGGCACGACCCGAAGATCCTGGTGGAGGCCGCGGTGCGCGGCCGCGAGATCGAGTGCGGTGTCCTGGAGTTCGAGGACGGCCCGCGCGCCTCGGTGCCGGCCGAGATCCCGCCGCCGGACGCGCACGCCTACTACGACTTCGAGGCCAAGTACATCGACTCGACGCCCGGCATCGTGCCCGCGCCGCTGACCGACGAGCAGACCGCCGAGGTCCAGCGGCTCGCCGTGGACGCGTTCGAGGCCGCCTCCTGCGAGGGCCTGGTGCGCGCGGACTTCTTCCTCGCCGAGGACGGGGAGTTCGTGATCAACGAGATCAACACGCTGCCCGGCTTCACCCCGATCTCCATGTACCCGCAGATGTGGCAGGCGAGCGGGATCAGCTACGGCGAGCTGGTGGACCGTCTGATCCAGGCGGCCCTGCGCCGTTCCACCGGACTGCGCTAGAGGGCGTCCGGCCCTTCACGCCGCCCGGCGGGAAGGACCGGACACGCCCGGGCGTCCGGCACCGAGTTCACGAGGCGATCCCCTTGGGGATCGCCTTTGTGACGGCTGGGGCCAGATCGGCGAGCGGCCCGACACCGTCGCCGGTCCGGTCCTTGGGGAGGCTCACCTCGACATACGCCTGGCGCAGCGTCGTGGTGAAGAGGAACGAGCCGTCGTCGCGCTTGTGCAGCAGCCAGCCGACGCCGTTCGCCTCCAGCCCGTCCGCCTCCGGATCGTTCATCTCGGCGGGCCTCTCGACACCGCAGCGCAGTATGATCGCCGGGCTTCCCCAGCCCGCCGTCAGCGCGGACCGGGGCTCGGGATCGTTCCGCTCGAGGCCGTCCACCTTCCGCGGCAGCGCCTGGTCCAGGTTCTGGCACAGCTTCGTGACCTTCGCGTCCGGGCTGGGAACCGCGGCCGAGGGGCTGTCGTCGCTTGAGGAACAGCCCGCCGTGGCGATCAGCAGGGCGAGGGCGGGCAGACCGAGTCGCCGGTGACGGAAGAAATCCACCGGCCAAGCGTAGACGGGGGCTAGAGGTGCACGACCGGGCAGGTCAGGGTGCGGGTGATGCCGTCCACTTGTTGGACCTTCGCGACCACCATCCGGCCGAGTTCGTCGACGGTGTCCGCCTGGGCGCGCACGATGACGTCGTAGGGACCCGTCACGTCCTCGGCCTGGATGACCCCAGGGATCTTGCTGATCGTATCGGCGACGGTCGACGCTTTGCCGACCTCCGTCTGGATCAGGATGTACGCCTGTACCACGGAACCTCCAGGGCGGCCACGAGGATCATGTGGGGAGAAGGGACGCCACGGTATCGCGTCGCCGCTCGCCGCGGGGAGACCCGCGGAGGCTGTGGCGTGAGCGCCGGGGAACTCCGGCGACACAAGTTGACGGTCGACTCGACGGTATCGAGGACCACGAGGGCTCGCGACCGGGCGCAGCAGGGAACAGAAGGGGACGAACGACGATGAAGGGCACCGTGGGCGAGCTGGGCGAGTTCGGGCTCATCAGGGAGCTCACCTCCCGGCTCACCACCACCCCGGCGGTCCGGATCGGCCCCGGCGACGACGCAGCGGTGGTCTCCGCGCCCGACCGCAGGGTGGTGGCGAGCACCGACATCCTCCTGGAGGGGCGGCACTTCCGCCGCGACTGGTCGACGGCCTATGACGTCGGCCGCAAGGCGGCCGCGCAGAACCTCGCGGACATCGCCGCGATGGGCGCCGTGCCGACCGCGCTGCTGCTCGGCCTCGTCGTCCCCGCCGAACTGCCCGTCACCTGGCCCACCGAGCTGATGGACGGCCTGCGCGACGAGTGTCAGGTGGCGGGAGCGGCGGTGGTCGGCGGTGACGTCGTCCGCGGCGACACGATCATGATCTCGATCACCGCGCTCGGCGATCTGCGCAACCACGAGCCGGTCACCCGGGGCGGCGCCCAGCCCGGTGACGTCGTCGCCGTCACCGGCTGGCTCGGCTGGTCCGCGGCCGGCTACGCGGTGCTCTCCCGCGGCTTCCGCTCGCCGCGCGCGTTCGTCGAGGCGCACCGGCGCCCCGAGCCTCCGTACCACGCGGGCCCGGCCGCCGCCGGACTCGGCGCCACCGCGATGTGCGACGTCAGCGACGGGCTGATCGCCGACCTCGGGCACATCGCGGAGGCGAGCAAGGTACGGATCGACATCCGCTCCGGGACCATCGACATCCCGTCCCAGATGAACGACATCGGGCAGGCCCTGGGCGTCGACCCGATCCAGTGGGTGCTCACAGGCGGCGAGGACCACGCGCTCGTCGCGACCTTCCCGCCGGACGTGAAGCTGCCGGCGCGCTGGAAGGTGATCGGCGAGGTCCTCAACCCGTCGGCGCTGCCCCAGGTGACGGTCGACGGTGCGCCGTGGACCAGCAAGGGCGGCTGGGACCACTTCGGGGGCATCGAGTCGTAGGGCGAGGGGCGGACGCAGACGCCGACGACGGCCGCTTCGGCGTCCGTCCGCCCGTCACGGCACCGTTCCCGGGCGCGACTCGCCGCTCAGGCGCTCCCGTGGGCGTGCGGGCACAGCAAAAAGCCGGTCCACATTCGTGGACCGGCTCTGTGCAGCGAACCAGCTGTGGCCGCGCGCTTAACTGGCGTCAGCGCGAGACCTTGCCGGCCTTGATGCACGAGGTGCAAGCGTTCACGCGCTTCGGCGTCCCGCCCACCACGGTACGCACACGCTGGATGTTCGGGTTCCAGCGACGGGACGTACGGCGGTGCGAGTGCGAGATGTTGTTGCCGAAGCCCGGCCCCTTGCCGCAGACGTCGCAGTTGGCAGCCACGGGTCACTCCAAAGACTTCAGATGCACTTACGGTTGATCCCGGCATGCCGGGATCAAGATCATAGGATCTGAGTGGCGCTGCCAGGGGGAAGGCCCGATCGGGATCGGGCAACCGGAGCAGCATACAACGCCTGCTCCCGTAGAGCGAAACTACCACGGCTGCCGCGGCCCGGAGGCGCTCGCCCAGGGGCCCGGAGCCCGGGATCCGCACAGCCCTCTTCCGGACCCCGACCACTCTGGGTCTACGCTGCGTCCCACGTCCAGCAGCTCAAGGAGGCGCAGGTGGCGCAGGTGCCGCAGCCATTGGATGCTCTCGCGGTGCGCACCTGGTGCGGGCTCGCGCTCCAGGAGCTGGGGCGGACGCGCGAGGAGATCGACGCGATCAACGTCTATCCAGTGGCCGACGGGGACACCGGCACGAACCTCTATCTCACCGTGGAATCGGCCGCCGCCGCCGTCGAGGCGGTCTTCGCCGGATACGAGGCGGGCGGCACGCAGCGCCCGACGCTCGCCGACGCCGTCCGGGCCATGGCGCACGGAGCGCTCATCGGGGCCCGCGGCAACTCCGGGACGATCCTGGCCCAGCTGCTCCGGGGCATGGCACAGGTGCTCGCCGACGGTGAGACTGCTCACACCGATGCGCAGGGACTGCGGCTCGCGCTCCGACGGGCGGCCGACTCCGCCCGTCAGGCCGTCGCCCACCCGGTGGAGGGCACCGTCCTGACCGTCGCCTCGGCCGCCGCGGACGCGGTGACCGGAACCGAGGGCGACTGCGCGGGCGTCGCACGGGCGGCGTACGAGGGGGCGCGGGCGGCGCTGGCGGCGACGCCCGGGCAGCTGGCGGTCCTGGAGCGCGCCGGTGTGGTCGACGCCGGCGGCCGGGGCTTGGTGGCGGTGCTCGCGGCCCTGGTGGAGACGTTCACCGGCGAGGCGCCGCGGCTGCCGGACAGCACCGGCCGGATCGTCCACGCGCGCGTCGGCGGCGTCACGCCCCTCGTTCCCGGGGAGTGCCCGGACGTCCCGGCCGACGGAGGCGGCCCCGCGTACGAGGTGATCTATCTCCTGGAGGCCGAGGACGCGGCCGTGGCGCGGCTGAGGCGCCGGCTCGACGCCCTCGGGAACTCCCTCGTCGTGGTCGGCGGGGACGGGTTGTGGAACGTCCATGTGCACGCCGACGACGCGGGAGCCGCCGTGGAGGCGGGGGTCGAGGCCGGACGCCCGTACCGGATCCGGATCACGCACTTCGCCGAGGGCGACGTGCACACCGGGGGCGCCGGACGGCCGCCGCGTGAGCGGGTGCAGCGCGCGGTGGTGGCGGTCGTGCCGGGGGAGGGCCTGGCCGGGCTGTACCAGGAGGCCGGGGCGACCACCGTGCTCGCCCGGGCCGGGGAACCGCCCGCGAGCGGTGAACTGGTGGAGGCGGTGCGCCGGGCGCACGCGCGCGAGGTGGTGCTTCTTCCGAACGACGCGGACCTGCGCCACACCGCGGCCGCCGCGGCCGAGCAGGCGCGCACCGAAGGCGTACGTGTGGCGCTGATCCCGACCCGGTCCGCGGTCCAGGGCATCGCCGCGCTGGCCGTGCACGAACCGGAACGGCGGTTCGACGAGGACGTCGTGGCGATGACGTCGGCGGCGGGGGCGACACGGTACGCCGAAGTCGTGGTCGCGGAACTGCAGTCCTGGACGACGGCCGGGATCTGCCAGGCCGGCGACGTCCTCGGCCTGATCGACGGAGACGTCGCGGTCATCGGCTCGGACGTCACGGCGACGGCCGAGTCGGTCCTGGACCGGATGCTCGCGGCGGGCGGGGAACTGGTCACCCTGGTTCTGGGCGACGAGGTCCCGGAGTCGATCTCGGAGCGTCTGGAGTCGCGGGTGCGGGAGTCGTACCTCGCGGTCGACACGGTGGTCTACCGGGGCGGGCGCCAGGGGGCACTGCTGCTGATCGGCGTGGAGTGACGGGGCCTGCGTGCCGGTGGTGAGGGACACCGTGGCGTGAGCCGCCGGGTGCCCGTCGAAGTCGCGGGCACCCGGCGCGCTCCTCACCGTTCCCGGGGTGCCTGAAGCAGCTCCAGCAGCCGTTCCGCCTCGGCCCGCCGCGTTCCGGCAGCCTCGGACGCGCCGTCCGCTTCCTCGTACGCCGACAGCACCGCACGCGCGCGTGCCGCTGCCGCGTCCTGGCGGCCGAGGTCGGCCTCCAGGCGGGCCGCCGTCAACTCCGCGCCGGTGCGGACGTCGAGGGCGTCCGCGCCGAGGGACGTGAACGTCTCGATCGCCTCCGTGAGGTGCGTCAGCGCCTCCTCGAAGGCAGTGCGCATCGCCTCGTCCTCGTCGTCGGCCGACCGGGCGATCAGTTCGCCGAACTGACGGTGCGAGTGGCCGAGTTCCATGGTCAGCCCGGCCCGCGCCGCGGCGTCCTCGGCGTCCGCCGCGGCGGACCCGCACTCCTGTGCCGCCTGTGCCATCAGCTCCCGGGCCGCCTCCAGGCCGGCGTCGCCGCCGGCCGCCAGCCACGCGCGGGCGCGCAGCGCGCGCACCAGCCCGTGCGTGTTGCCCAGCTCGCGCCACAGGTCGGCGGCACGGGCGTACGCCCGGTCCGCCTCCGCGGGCAGTTCGGCGTGTCCGAGCGCCTCGGCGGCCAGATGGGCCAGCATCGCGTGGTCCCGCTGCTCCGGCCAGTGCCGGGCGATCTCCGCTGCCCGCAGCCACCGTTCCGCCGCGGCGCGGTGCTCGCCGAGTTCGGTGTGGCAGTCGCCGAGCCACCACAGCGTCTGCACGATCGCCCCGTCACCGTGCGTCTCGGCGGTCAGATCGGGCAGCGCGGACTCCAGCACCTCGGCCGCCTCGGCGCAGCGGCCCTGGCGCAGCAGGAACCCGCCCAGCTGGTGCCTCGCCCACGCGCCCAGCGTCGCGGCCTCGTCCGCCTCGTCCGCCTCGTCCGCCCAGTGCGCCGCCTCCAGGGCGTGCTCGGCGGCCTCGGTGAACTGACCCGAGGCTCCCAGCGCATCCGCCAGCTGAAGGTGCAGCTGCGCCTGGACGACCGGCTCGAGAAGCTCCCGGCCGTGCTCCAGCGCGTCGCGCGCGGCCCGCTGAGCCGTCTCCGCGTCGCCGAGCTGCCGGGCTGTCTGGGAGAGCCGCACCTCGTGCTCGACCGCGAACCACGGCAGGTCCGCCGCTATGTACTCCTCGGCCGCCTGCGCCAGCAGCTCCACCGCGGCCCCGCCGTCCCCGGCGTGCGTCGCGAGCTCCCCGAGCATGGCCTTCGCCTCTGCGGCCCGGTACGCGAGACGCACCTGAGAGGTGTGCGGCCCGGCGAACGCCAGCAGCTCCCGTACGGCCTCTTCCGCAGCCTCGGGGGAGCCCTCACCCTCGTGCAGTCGGTGCATCAGGATGCGCGCCCGTCCGACCAGCACGGACGCCGTCTGCCGTACACCCGTGCCACCCTCCTCGAAGAGGGCGAGAGCCTGTTCGCACAGCCCGGTGACGGTCTCCAGCGCCTCGTCCGCGTGACCGGTCAGGGCGCGTACGTACGCCCCGCGCGCCCGTGCCGCCAGCGCCTCACCGGGGTCGCCCGCCTCGGCGTACAGACCGGCAGCCCGCTCGAAGGACTCGGCACCCTCCGGACCCCGGCCCAGCGCCTCGTGGTCGACGAGGTCCGCGCGGTCTCTTGCGTCCAGTTCCAGGCCCTCCGCGGCGAGCGCCACCGCCGCCCACGCCTCCACGGCGTCCGGGTGCAGGCGCTCCGACAGCCGCCGGGCCTCGGCCAGCAGATCCGGAAACTCCTGCTCCGTCCGGGCCGGGGCGGCCGGCGGCGCAGCCGCCACGGGTGCCGGCCGGGTCGTGCGCACGCCCAGCGGCAGCCGGTCCACCAGCGGGCGCCGGTCCATCCGCTCCCGGGTGCGCTCGCTGACGTACGAGGTGCCGTTGCGCGTGTCGAAGCGTGCGGCGAGCGCCAGCGCCTCCCCGCGCGCGTGGGCGGCGAGTTCCCGTGCGGTGAACTCCCGGCCCGCCGGTCCCGGTACCGCCTGGTCGCCGAATCCCCGCTCGACCAGCCGGTCCATCAGCAGCGTCACCACGGCCAGGAAGTCCAGTTTGCTGCGCGGCTCCCCGGAGTCCGTGAAGTAGGCGGGCCGCTCGGCCAGCAGTTCCAGACCGCGCGCCTCGTTCCCGGTCAGCGCGCAGAACTCCACGTGGTCCGCGTACGAACCGCGCATGCTCTCCATGGCCCGTACCAGCCGGAAGCCGCGCAGATGGTGCGCCCGCGCCTCGTCCAGGCGGCCCAGACGCACCAGCGACAGCAAGGAGGAGGCGAGCACGGCGTGCGGCTCGTGCGCGCACACGTACTCGCCCTCGAGGACCGGCCGCCACAGCTCCAGCGCACGCTCGTCCTCGCCCTTGCGTGCCTGCCACCACCCCTGGTCGTGCAGCTCGCACGCGTGGCAGTCGGCCATCTCGTCGCGGTCGGCGGCCAGCCATGCCGCGTACGCCCGCTCGGCCCGCTCCAGGTCCCCGGTGTGCGCGGCGACGCTGAACTCGGCGCTGCGCACGGCTCGTTCGGAGTGGCCGGCCAGCCGGTAGCGGTGCTCCATCTCGCCGAGCCACTTCTCCATGGAGGCGAGCGGGATGTGCGGCTGGCCCAGCATGCCCGCCGACATCCACTTGAAGACCCAGTACAGCGAGTGGGTCTCGTACGCGTCGAAGTCCTCGGGGCGTTCGTCCCACATGCGCAGCAGACGCGCGAAGGGGACGAACATCTTGTCCTTCTCGGAGCTGTAGTTGTAGACCTTCAGCTGGTGGCCGAGCGCCTCGATCACGGCCAGCGGGATGTCGAGCTTCTCCGCCTCCACCAGCAGCTGCTCCGCACGCGCGTTGCGCGCCGGACCCTCCGGCTGCTCGTGGTTGTCCGCCATCGCCCGGCGCAGCGAGTCGAAATCCATGACCTCGCTCATCGGGATCCGTCCTTGGGTGAGTTGGTGTGGGTGGCCCATTCGAGGAGGCCGATGAACGCGCGGTTGAGGAGTGCGGAGTCGGCGGGCCGCAGCGGGCGCTGGGCCATCAGCAGGGCCTGGCCGTAGAGGGACTCGGTGGCGGTGCCGATCAGCTCCGGGTCGTCCACCGAGCTGATCCTGCGGATCAGCGGGTTGAGGTGGTTGAGGACCAGACGCGCGCGGGGCGCGCTGCCCCGCAGCGACCCGAGGATCCCCGCCCACAGGTCGCCGGCCTGTTCCTCCGCCTCGGCGCGCGCCTGCTCGTGGCGCGCGGCCCGGTCGTCCAGGTGCAGGGCGGGCACGGAGAGCGGGTGGAACGCACGCAGGACCACGTCGCAGCCCAGCGGGTCGAGGGTGGCGCGCGCGGCGGAGAGGAACGCCGACAGGGCCAGCTCCTCGGCCGGGTCCACCGCGTCCAGATGCGCGGTCACGGTCTCCGCGTCCAGCTCGGCGACCACCGTCCCCGGGCGCACCGACGGCAGTGCCTCCACCAGCTCGGCGTCGTAGGTGTAGCCGCCGTTGACCACGCCGACGCCCTGTGCGGACGCGATCGGCGCGACCTGCCGGTACTCCTCCACGGTCCGGGTGAAGTGCACGACGGGATGCCGCTGTGCGAACTCCTCCAGGGACAGCCGTCCGTCCGTGGTCTCGAAGGGGAGCCACGGCAGCATCGTGCGCAGCATCTCCTTGTCGTGCCGCGCCAGCGACTTCACGCCCAGGTAGTGCACGGACAGGAAGGCCGCCAGGCGCTCGGGGTCGCCGGCCGCCAGGCCCGTCAGCCAGGACCGGATGCGCTCCCCGAGGGCCTCCCGCACGGCCGCGAGGGTCTCGTCCTCGTAGAGGGACTCGCGTGAGGCCGTGGGCCGCAGACTGTCCGTGTCGAGCACACAGCGCACGAAGAACGCCCAGTCCGGCAGCAGCTGTTCGGCCCGCTCGGTGAGCAGCATGCCCTTCAGGTGCACGCGGTGGCTTGCCCGCTGCGCGGGGCTGACCGCGGTCGGCAGCACATAGGCCACGCCCCGGATCCCGGCCAGCGGGACGTCGAGGTCGATCGAGTCCAGCGGGGTGAACCCGAACAGGTCGTGGCAGTGGCGCGCCAGGGCCACCCTGCGGGTGGTGGGTGAGGGGTACGCGCGGTCCCAGGGCGCTGGCAGATCCGTGATCGCCTCGTCGCCGACCCGGACGTCGTACGGCAGCAGCGACCCGAAGTCCCGTGCCAGGAGCCGCACCCGGTCCGCGGAGAGCCACTCGGCGGCGCCGGGACGGGCGACCAGGTGCACGGTGGTGCCGGGTTCGGGCCGGGCATCCGGCGGCAACGTCCGCACGACATAGGACCCGTCGTCGGTGGCCGTCCACTCCACGGGCGGCGCGTCCGGCGTACGGGCGCTGCGGCTCACCACCCGGATGCGCTCGGCGACCACGAAACAGGCGAGCAACCCGATGCCGAACTGGCCCAGGAAGCCGGACCGCGCCTCCTGGAGCCCCTCGGCCCGCTTGGAGCTGCGCCCGATGGTGGCGAGGAGGTCGTGCACGTCCGACTCGGTGAGCCCGATGCCGGAGTCCTCGACGCGCAGGCTGCCGCCGTCGGCGTACAGCCGGACCCGGGCCGGTGCGTCCGGCTGCTCGGACCGGCGGGTCGTGATCGCGTCGACCGCGTTCTGCAGCAGCTCGCGCAGATAGACCTTGGGGCTCGAGTAGAGGTGATGGGAGAGCAGGTCCACCAGACCGCGCAGGTCGACCTGGAACGTATGAGGTGGTTGAGGTGACTGAGGTGCCTGGGATGACTGTGAGGTCTGGGAGTCCATCGTCACGGCGCCGTGGGTGGGGGCAGGTCGACGGCGCGGGGGTCGGGCGGTCCCGGTGGGGCGGTGACCGCGGAACGAGCCGGGGCGCGCCATCCTAGGACGGGAGCCACCCCGCTGACCAGCGGATTTGCGAGACGTATACGGCATTGTCAGTCCGGTGGTGTGCAATGGATCTCGTGCCCGCACTGGAAGACCCGCTGAAGAAGGTGCTCGGCCCCGCCACCGCGAAGGTGATGGCCGAGCACCTCGGCCTGCACACCGTCGGAGACCTGCTCCACCACTACCCGCGCAGATACGAGGAGCGCGGTCAGCTCACCCATCTCGCCGACCTCCCCATGGACGAGCACGTCACGGTGGTCGCCCAGGTCGCCGACGCCCGGCTGCACACCTTCGCCTCGGCCAAGGCCCCGCGCGGCAAGGGCCAGCGCCTGGAGGTCACGATCACCGACGGCAGCGGCCGCCTCCAACTGGTCTTCTTCGGCAACGGCGTGCACAAGCCCCACAAGGAGCTCCTGCCCGGCACCCGCGCACTGTTCGCGGGCAAGGTCTCGGTCTTCAACCGCAGGCTGCAACTGGCACATCCCGCGTACGAGTTGCTGCGCGGCGACGACGTGTCGGAGACGGTCGACAGCTGGGCGGGCGCCCTGATCCCGATGTACCCGGCCACGGCCAAGCTGGAGTCCTGGAAGATCGCCAAGGCGGTGCAGACGGTGCTGCCCAGCGCCCAGGAGGCCGTCGACCCGCTGCCGGACTCCCTGCGCGACGGCAGGAGTCTGGTCTCCCTGCCCGAAGCCCTGCTGAAGATCCACCGCCCGCACACCAAGGCGGACATCGCCGACGCACGCTCCCGGCTGAAGTGGGACGAGGCCTTCGTCCTCCAGGTCGCCCTGGCCCGCCGCCGGCACGCGGACGCCCAACTCCCGGCGGTGGCCCGCGTCCCCGCCCCCGACGGCCTGCTGGCGGCCTTCGACGCCAAGCTCCCCTTCACCCTCACCGAGGGCCAGCGGAAGGTCTCCAAGGAGATCTTCGGTGATCTGGCCACGGAACACCCGATGCACCGGCTGCTCCAGGGAGAGGTCGGTTCCGGAAAGACCCTGGTCGCGCTGCGCGCCATGCTCGCCGTCGTGGACGCGGGCGGTCAGGCCGCCATGCTCGCGCCCACCGAGGTGCTCGCCCAGCAGCACCATCGCTCCGTCGTCGAGATGATGGGGGAGCTGGCCGAGGGCGGCATGCTGGGGGGCGCCGAGCAGGGCACCAAGGTGGTGCTGCTGACCGGGTCCATGGGGGCCGCCGCGCGCCGGCAGGCGCTGCTCGATCTCGTCACCGGGGAAGCCGGGATCGTGATCGGCACCCATGCGCTGATCGAGGACAAGGTGCAGTTCCACGACCTCGGTCTGGTCGTGGTGGACGAACAGCACCGGTTCGGGGTGGAGCAGCGGGACGCGCTGCGCGGCAAGGGCAAGCAGCCGCCGCATCTCCTCGTGATGACCGCGACGCCGATTCCCAGGACCGTCGCCATGACCGTCTTCGGCGATCTGGAGACCTCCGTCCTGGACCAGCTCCCGGCCGGGCGCTCCCCGATCGCCAGCCATGTGGTGCCGGCGGCCGACAAGCCGCACTTCCTGGCGCGCGCCTGGGAGCGGGTGCGCGAGGAGGTCGCCGGCGGTCATCAGGGCTACGTCGTCTGCCCCCGGATCGGGGACGAGGAAGACGCCCCGAAGAAGAAGTCCCCTGAGGACGAGGCCGAGAAGCGGCCGCCGCTCGCCGTGCTCGACATCGCCGGGCGACTGGCCGAAGGGCCGCTCCAGGGCCTGAAGGTCGAGGTGCTGCACGGGCGGATGCCGCCCGACGACAAGGACGCGGTGATGCGGCGGTTCGCCGCCGGTGAGACGGACGTGCTGGTCGCGACGACGGTCATCGAGGTCGGCGTCAACGTCCCGAACGCCACCGCGATGGTGATCATGGACGCCGACCGCTTCGGGGTCTCGCAGCTCCACCAGTTGCGTGGCCGCGTCGGCCGCGGCTCGGCGCCCGGGCTCTGCCTGCTGGTCACCGAGATGCCCGAGGCGAGCGCGGCACGTCAGCGGCTGAGCGCCGTGGCGTCCACCCTCGACGGCTTCGAACTCTCGCGCATCGACCTCGAACAGCGGCGCGAGGGCGACGTCCTCGGCCAGGCCCAGTCCGGGGCCCGGTCCTCGCTGCGCATGCTCGCGGTCATCGAGGACGAGGAGATCATCGCCGAGGCCCGTGAGGAGGCCGCCGCGGTGGTCGCCGCCGACCCGGACCTCGACCGGCTGCCCGGTCTGCGCACGGCCCTGGAGGCCCTGCTGGACGAGGAGCGGGAGCAGTACCTCGACAAGGGGTGACCGAGCGCCCACGGCGCGCGGCCTGCGAAACTGGAGGGGCACACCCGCCCCGTGGAACCGGGCACCCCCGCATACCGACAAGGACCCGAAGATGACTCGCGTGATCGCCGGCCGGGCCGGCGGACGCCGTCTGGCCGTCCCGCCCGGGAACGGCACCCGACCCACGTCCGACCGGGCGCGCGAGGGCCTCTTCTCCACCTGGCAGGCGCTTCTCGGCGGCCCGCTGCACGGCGAGCGCGTCCTCGACCTGTACGCCGGATCGGGCGCCGTGGGCCTCGAGGCGCTGTCCCGGGGGGCCGGTCACACCCTCCTCGTCGAGGCCGACGCCCGGGCCGTGCGCATCGTCCGCGAGAACGTCAGGACACTCGGCCTCCCCGGAGCCGAGGTGAGGGCAGGTAAAGCGGAACAGATCATCAGGACACCGGCGCCTGAACAGTCGTACGACATCGTGTTCCTGGACCCGCCGTACGCCGTCTCGGACGACGATCTTCGCGAGATTCTGCTCACACTCCGCACCGGGGGCTGGCTCACGGCCGAAGCCCTCGTCACCGTGGAGCGCAGCACCAGAGGCGGAGAATTTCGGTGGCCACAGGGCTTCGACGCGATCCGGTCCCGTCGTTACGGCGAGGGGACGTTTTGGTACGGTCGCGCCGCCTCTACGTGCGAAGACGCACGATGACCGGACCGGAGAGCGAGGGATCACAAGTGCGCCGCGCCGTCTGCCCCGGGTCGTTCGACCCGATCACCAACGGACACCTCGACATCATTGCCCGCGCGTCGAAGCTGTACGACGAGGTCTATGTCGCGGTGATGGTGAACCAGTCCAAGAAGGGCCTCTTCGACGTCGACGAGCGGATCGAGCTGATCCGCGAGGTGACGGCCGAGTTCGAGAACGTCGTCGTGGAGTCCCACCACGGCCTGCTCGTGGACTTCTGCAAGCAGCGCGACATCCCCGCCATCGTCAAGGGGCTGCGTGCCGTCAGCGACTTCGACTACGAGCTGCAGATGGCCCAGATGAACAACGGCCTCTCCGGTGTGGAGACCCTCTTCGTCCCCACCAACCCCACCTACAGCTTCCTGTCCTCCTCGCTGGTCAAGGAGGTCGCGGCCTGGGGCGGTGACGTCTCCCACCTGGTGCCCCCGCAGGTCCTCGAGGCCCTGGGCAAGCGCCTCGGGCAGGGCTGAGCGATCTCCCGGCGGGTTCCTCGGAATCTGACACCTCGTCACCTGGTGTCGGGCGGGGCGGCAGTGGTCGTAGAGTCGAACCGTCCGTCTCCAACACAGCTGTAGAGAGTGGCGAGCACACGGTGGACGTGCAGAACAAGCTCGACGAGATCGTCGCGATGGTCACCAACGCCCGGTCGATGCCCATGTCGGCCTCGTGCGTGGTCAACCGCGCCGAGCTGCTCTCGATGCTGGAAGAGGTGCGCGCGGCGCTGCCCGACTCTCTGGCCCAGGCCCAGGAGCTCATCGGCGGCCGCGAGGAGATGGTCGAGCGGGCCCGCCAGGAGGCCGAGCGGATCATCGAGACCGCGCACGCCGAGCGGGGCTCGCTGATCTCCGACACCGAGGTCGCCCGCCGCTCCCAGAACGAGGCCGACCGCATCCTCGCGGAGGCCCGCCGGGAGGCCGAGGAGGTCCGGGCCGAGGCTGACGACTACGTCGACTCCAAGCTCGCCAACTTCGAGGTCGTCCTCACCAAGACGCTCGGCTCCGTCGGCCGCGGCCGGGAGAAACTCCTCGGCACCGGCCCGGAATTCGACGAGCAGGGGTACGTGGACCCCGAGGAAGACGACGCCCCCGAGCGCAGCCACGACCCCGAGACGCTGCGCCGCGACGCCGACGCCTACGTGGACGCCAAGCTCGGAGCCTTCGAGGCGGTCCTCGCCAAGACCCTCGATGCCGTCGGCAAGGGCCGCCAGAAGCTGCACGGCCGGATCGCCAGCGACGACCTCGGCGCCCTCGCCGCGGACCCGACGACCGTCCGGCACTCCAGCGACGCCGACTACCTGGCCGATCTCGCGGCCCTGGCGGACAGCCCCGCCGAGGCCCCCGCGGTCCCGGCCCAGAGCCCCCAGATCCCGGCCCAGCAGGCCGAGCCGGTCTACGCCCAGCAGCAGGATCCGTACGGTTATCAGCAGGTCGACCAGTACGGCTACCAGCAGACGTACGCCCAGCAGGACGCCTATGGCTACCAGCAGGCCGACCCGTACGCCGCCTACCCGCAGCAGACGTACGACCAGCAGGGCGTCTACGACCAGGGGCACGGGCAGGCGCACGGATACACCCAGGGCAACGCCCTCGACGAGACCAGCCTCTTCGACACCAGCATGATCAGTGCCGAGCAGCTCCGCGCCTACGAGCAGGGACGCGGCGGTCACTGAGGGCCGCGGACCCCAGGGTGCGAGCGCACCGGATTGGGCCGTGAGCGGAAGGTCCAGTATCCTGGCACTTCGGTCGCGCGTAGCCTCCGCGATCGGCGCTGCCCGGAATGCCACGGGACGGTGTCCCTTCCGAGTCTTGAAGACCCAGGACTCGAAGACCGAAAGCAGGAATGGCCCTGAACGCCCGCCTCGACCACCGCAACCCCCTCGTGTTCGACACGCACGAGCTGGGGCGGCGTCCTGGTGCGCTGCAGCGCCTGACCCGCACGGTCGACGCCCCGAAGGACCTGGGTATCCAGGGTGTCGTCGGGGTGCCCGAGGGGGCCCCGGTGGAGCTCGAACTCCGGCTCGAGTCGGTCATGGAAGGGGTGCTCGTCACAGGCACCGCCCGTGCATCGGCCGAGGGGGAGTGCGTAAGGTGTCTGGAGCCGCTGGAGCTGGAGCTCGAAGCGGAATTCCAGGAGCTGTTCTCGTACCCTGACGCCGACGACCGGGGCCGTGTGATCACGGAACCGGGCGACGACGCCGAGGACGACGAGGACAGGTTCTTCCTCGAGGACGGACTTTTCGACCTCGAACCTCTGCTGCGCGATGCGGTGGTGCTCGCACTGCCGATGCAGCCGGTGTGCCGGGAAGACTGCCCGGGTCTGTGTTCCGAGTGCGGAGCACGGCTCGCGGACGACCCGGACCACCACCACGACGCCGTCGACATCCGTTGGGCGGCACTGCAGGGACTCGCCGGCACCATGAAGGACGGCGAGAAGGACGAGATGAGCGGCGCCGAAGCGGGCGTCGACGAGAAGCAGGAGAAGTAGCCGTGGCTGTTCCGAAGCGGAAGATGTCGCGCAGCAACACGCGCCACCGCCGGTCGCAGTGGAAGGCTGCGGTCCCCACTCTGGTTGCGTGCGAGCGCTGCCACGAGCCCAAGCAGCAGCACATTGCGTGCCCCTCGTGCGGCACCTACAACAAGCGCCAGGTCCTCGAGGTCTGAGCGGCTGGTGAGAGGTCTGATGTCTGACGCCAAGGCGGATCCAAACGCCAGGAAGAAGGCGGACAACACAGCCTCGTCCCACACGCTTCTGGAAGGGCGGCTCGGCTACAAGCTCGAGTCCGCCCTTCTGGTGCGTGCGCTCACCCACCGTTCCTACGCGTACGAGAACGGCGGTCTGCCGACGAACGAGCGCCTGGAGTTCCTCGGGGACTCCGTCCTCGGCCTCGTCGTCACCGACACGCTGTACCGCACCCACCCCGACCTGCCCGAGGGCCAGCTGGCCAAGCTGCGGGCCGCGGTGGTCAACTCGCGTGCGCTGGCGGAGGTGGGCCGCGGGCTCGACCTGGGCTCCTTCATCCGGCTCGGCCGGGGCGAGGAAGGCACGGGCGGCCGGGACAAGGCGTCCATCCTTGCCGACACCCTTGAAGCGGTGATCGGTGCTGTCTATCTCGACCAGGGCTTGGACTCGGCGGCGGAGCTGGTGCACCGCCTGTTCGACCCGCTGATCGAGAAGTCCTCGAATCTCGGCGCCGGCCTGGACTGGAAGACCAGCCTCCAGGAGCTGACCGCGACCGAGGGACTCGGCGTGCCCGAGTACCTGGTCACGGAGACCGGCCCGGACCACGAGAAGACCTTTACTGCTGCCGCCCGCGTCGGAGGCGTCTCGTACGGCACCGGCACCGGCCGCAGCAAGAAGGAGGCGGAACAGCAGGCCGCGGAGTCGGCCTGGCGCTCCATCCGTGCCGCCGCCGACGAACGCGCGAAGGCGGCGGCCGAGGCGGAGTCGTCCCCCGACGGGGACACCGACACGGCTTCCGCCCAGGCGACGGCCTGAATCCTTCATCACGGAACGCGCCCCGGCACACATGCCGGGGCGCGTTCCGCATCCTGAGGCTCTGCCGAGGCCGCCCCTCGTCCGTCCGGGCCCGCCTCAGGAGCCCTCCGAGGGGCCTTGATCACGAGGTACTCTGCGGACGTCGTCCCTGTTCACCCTTTCGGAGGAGCCCCGTGCCCGAGCTGCCCGAGGTCGAAGTCGTGCGGCGTGGGCTGGAGCGCTGGGTCGCCCACCGGACCGTCGCCGACGTCGAGGTGCTGCACCCGCGTGCCGTCCGCCGGCACACCGCGGGCGGCGAGGACTTCGCGCACCGGCTGAAAGGTCAGCTCCTCGGCACGCCCAGCCGTCGCGGCAAGTACCTCTGGGTCCCGGTGGAGACCACCGGCTCGGCGATCCTGGCCCACCTGGGCATGAGCGGTCAGCTCCTCGTCCAGCCGCACGAGGCCCCGGAAGAGAAGCACCTCCGCATCCGGCTCCGGTTCGACGACGCCCTCGGTACCGAACTGCGCTTCGTCGACCAGCGCACCTTCGGCGGCCTCTCGCTGCACGACACCGCCGCCGACGGGCTGCCCGACGTCATCGCGCACATCGCCCGCGACCCCCTCGATCCGCTCTTCGACGACGAGGCCTTCCACCAGGCGCTGCGCCGCAAGCGCACGACCATCAAACGGGCCCTGCTCGACCAGTCGCTGATCAGCGGCGTCGGCAACATCTACGCGGACGAGGCCCTGTGGCGCGCCGCCGTCCACTACGAACGCCCCACGGCGAACTTCACCCGGCCCCGCACCGCCGAACTCCTCGGCCACGTACGGGACGTCATGAACGCCGCGCTCGCCGTGGGCGGCACGAGCTTCGACAGCCTCTACGTCAACGTCAACGGGGAGTCGGGCTACTTCGACCGGTCGCTGGACGCGTACGGCCGCGAGGGGCTGCCCTGCCGGCGCTGCGCCATGCCGATGCGCCGCCGTGCCTGGATGAACCGGTCCAGCTACTTCTGCCCGAAGTGCCAGCGCGCTCCGCGCCTGCCGGCCCCGCCGACGCGGGGCGAGAACGGCTAGCCGGCTCGTGTCTCGTCGTACCGGCGGCGGGCCTCGAGCACCTCGTCCATGCGTCCCTCCACGCAGTGGATGAGGCTCAGCAGCTGCTCGGCGACCTCACGGCCCAGCGGGGTCAGTTCGTAGTCCACCCGCGGCGGGTTCGTGGGCTGGGCCTCGCGGTGCACAAGACCGTCGCGCTCCAGTGCGTGCAGGGTCTGGGACAGCATCTTCTCGCTGACGCCGGCGACCCGGCGACGCAGCTCGTTGAACCGGAACGAGCCCTCGTACAGCGCCCCGAGCGTGAGCGCCCCCCAGCGTCCCGTGACGTGCTCAAGCGTGCCGCGAGAGGGGCACGCCCTGGAGAACACGTCGTACGGGAGGTCCTGCTCCGGCGCGGTGGTCATGCCGGAAGCGTACGCGACCACAGCGCTGACCGGCAGGTTGCACTAACCGAGGGAAAGCGCCTCCCGCGTGCGCGGGAGACATCGCGGCGAAATGCGCGAATGTGGGCCAGTAAGGTGCTCGGCTGACCTCTGGATAGGCTCCTGGCTGTGAATACGTCCATGATCAGCGGTGGAAGGGCCGAGCCGGCCGTCTTGGACGCGACGGAGCTGTCCTCCGACCCGGAGCTCGAGGCCCGCTTCGCGGAGTCCGCCCACCGGATCCTTGCGGACCTGGTCGGCGGGGGCGCCGCGCTCGGCTGGGTCGAACCACCCTCACTCCTTGAGGTCGCGGAACTCCTGGGCCACGTCGTGAGTGCAGCAAGGACCGGGGACGGGTCCCTGCGTGCCGCATACCTCGACCGTCGGCTGGTCGGACTGGGGTACTGGCTGCGCTATGCCCGACCGACCCACCGGCCGCACGCCGATCTGGAGAAGATCGCGGTGGATGCCGCCGCCCATGGGCGCGGGGTCGGCCGGGCGCTGACCGCCGCCTTGATCGCTGACGCCCGGCGGGCGGATATCGAAGTCCTCACCCTGGACGCCCGTGGCGACAACAGCAATGCCCTGCGCCTCTACCGGTCGCTGGGCTTCACCGAATACGGCCGTCTGCCCGATTTCGTCGCCGTCGGCGAGCGCCGCTACGACAAGGTCTTCTTCATGCTGGACCTGCGCCGGGGACGGGCTGTCCCGGGCGGAGACTCATAGGGAGCTGACCTGCGGCGTCGGCTAGCCGAGCGGTTCGGCGAGCAGATCGTCGATCACCTGGCAGCGAATCTCAGGGAAGGACTCCGCGATCGCCTCACGCATCGATGAAAGGGCTTCTGGATCGACGCCCTGGCACCGCTCGCGGGCTGAGGCGTCCGGCCAGCGTGCGTATGCGACCCAGGTACCGTCATCGGCCTGGTGCAGGCGGGATCCATAGCTGCCGCACTGGTTGTGGATTTCCTCTGTCATCCGGTGCCAACTCGATGCGAACTGCTGCTCTTTGCCTTGATGTAGGCGCCACCGGTAGATGACCGCAAACATGACGCGACCTCTTCTTTCATCGCCCAGTGATCATTTCCTTGATCGGACCAGCACCGTACCGCGGGTGTTGGCGCCTCTGGCCGGTGGCCTGCGCAGGATGGGATGAACCGAGGTCGGCGGGGCGAAGCGATGACGGGTGCTCGACGATCGGCAGCGGCGTCCTGCACTCCGCGCCGCTGCTGTGGCGACAGGGCGGGACAAACGGGACGCACGCGCTACGGCACTGTTGCGCGTCCGTGCTCCTGGACGCGGGGGAGAGCATCACCGGATGCCGTCCAGCGTGAACCTGTACGCGGGCCGCCGTCGATGCCGTCATCGGTGACGAGAGAGCCACCGATGACGGCCCCGAGACGGCCCAGGAGACTTCAGAGGGCGCTGACCTGCGAAGTTCTCAGTACCCGAAGTCCTGTGTCCACCAGGGTCCGCCGGCCCCGTAGTGGACGCCGACGCCCAGGGTCTGGAAGTCGCAGTTCAGTATGTTCGCCCGGTGGCCGGGGCTGTTCATCCAGGCGTCCATCACCTCTTGGGCGGTCGCCTGGCCACGGGCTATGTTCTCGCCGCCGAGGTCGGTTATGCCGAGCGCGGCCGCACGGTCCCAGGGGTCCTGGCCGCTGGGATCGGTGTGGTCGAAGAAGTTCCGCGCGGCCATGTCCTCGCTGAACGCCTGTGCGAGCTTGCGCAGGGTGCCGTTCGGGGTCACGGGGCTGCAGCCCACCTTGGCCCGCTCCTGGTTGACCAGCTTGAGCACTTCGGTCTCGGCCGCGGACTCGGGGGTTGTCGCATGCCCGGGCGGGGTGGCCTTGGGCTCCTTCGTCTTCTCCTTCTGCGCCGGCGGGGCAGCCGGGGCCGTCTGCGTCGCCGTCGGGGACGGAGACTGCGAGGGCTCCTGCGCGGGCGCCGACGCCGCCGGGGAGGCGGGGGCCGAAGGGGCCGTGGTCGGCGTGGTCGTCCGGTCGGCGTCACGGCTCGTGGAGGTGGACTCGCGGCCGCCGTCCGCGGTGCCGTTCGTCCCGCCCTGCTCGGTCGCGAAGCCCGACGGGCTGGTGCCCCCGGCCTGAACGTCGCCGGAGTCCCCACTCACGGTGAAGTGGTTGCTGCCCGGCAGTACCCCGGCGGCGACCGCCACGGTGCCGAGCGCGACGGCCGCGGAGACGCCGAGGAGGCCCGTACGGACCGGCGTCGCGGCCCTCTTCTTGCGGTGCGATCGGGTCGCAAGTCGCTCCGCCTCCAGAACCGCGGCGAAACCGTAGAGGTTCTCCGGGCCGTACCCCTCCGCGGGGGGCTGGGGCTGGTGCTTCTGCGTGACTTCGGTGGCGCGGCCCCCCGTGGCGGCGCGTCCGGCGGCGGAGCGTCGGTGGCGTCCCATCTGCTGGCCTTCCTGGTCTTGCGGTCAGCGCAACTCACACGATCGAGTGAGTTTCACATGAGATTCATATGGGTGGGGACGCTACCGCATGGCGCAAGGGGAGGAAGTGCCTCGTGTGACATTGGCCGGTTAGCGTGCACCCATGAACGACGAAGCACGGCTCGTAGCGTGGGTGCGCGGACGTGTCCAAGGTGTGGGTTTCCGCTGGTTCACCCGGGCCAAGGCGCTGGAGATCGGCGGCCTGAGCGGTTTCGCCGTCAATCTGGACGACGGTCGGGTCCAGGTGGTCGTCGAGGGTGCGCGGGAAGGCTGCGAGGGTCTGCTGGACTGGTTGCGGGGCGACGACACACCCGGACGTGTGGATGGAGTCACTGAGATTTGGGACACGCCCCGCGGGTGCTACGAGGGCTTCTCCATCCGCTGAGTCCGGACCCCGGATCGGGCCCGCGGAAGCGGAAGGGCATGCCGTTGGCACCCACTGTGAGCAGAAAGGGCCTGGTGGTTGCCAAGAATCGCTTGCCGTGGCAGGCTCCGCCGGTAAGGATGATCTCCACGCCCTCAGGGGCCCGCAGGAGCCGCAGCGCAGCCCGTCCAGGGCCGCGCGCCCCCGGGTCGCCCCCCAATGCAGGGCGTGATCGTGTTGACCGTCAAACTTTTTGGTGAGACGCTGAAAGCCCCGCGCACCTTAGCTGTTTGGCATGTAAGAACGGCGCAAAACTCAAGAGTGCCAAGCACCGCGGGTGCGAATTCCCTCACGACCCACACCGCATCGGTCGGT
Organism: Streptomyces sp. NPDC046900; assembly: GCF_040644975.1. Classification (NCBI taxonomy): domain Bacteria; kingdom Bacillati; phylum Actinomycetota; class Actinomycetes; order Kitasatosporales; family Streptomycetaceae; genus Streptomyces; species Streptomyces sp. NPDC046900. Next base: position 167,962 of record NZ_JBEYXD010000009.1, read on the forward strand.
CACTCAGTGTGGAGGACCATCCATCATGGCAAAGGCGCTTCTCGGTTACGTCGGCGGCTCCGACCCTCGACTCCTCGCCGAGATGCGACGGCTCCAGCAGCGCGTCCAGGAGCTCGAGTCCGAGCTCGGACGAATCCAGGCGGAGAACGACGCGCTGACGGCTGCCGCTTCTCACGACAGGATCATGGAGAGCATCGACGCACACCAGGCGGAGCCTGCGCTCACCTGATCACTGCATCGCTCCACCCGACAGCACACGCAGTGGTTCGGCTGCCCGTATCAACCGCTCAGTTGTCAGAGTTGCAAGGGACGCCTCGGCGTCCCTTCTTTCTTGCCCCCGCGCACCCTTTCCGCTCTCTTTAACGGATGGTGTGCCCTGCACGTTCAGGGGTGAAACCGCGGGTTCACGCAGTGAGACACCCGGTGGAAGGTAGAGTCCAGCGGCGTGCACCTCAAGGCCCTGACCCTCCGTGGGTTCAAGTCGTTCGCCTCGGCGACCACGCTCCGGTTCGAGCCCGGTATCACGTGTGTCGTCGGCCCCAACGGCTCGGGCAAGTCCAATGTCGTGGACGCGCTCAGCTGGGTGATGGGCGAGCAGGGGGCCAAGTCGCTGCGCGGCGGCAAGATGGAGGACGTCATCTTCGCCGGCACCACCGGGCGCCCACCGCTCGGCCGCGCCGAGGTGTCCCTGACCATCGACAACTCCGACGGGGCCCTCCCCATCGAGTACGCCGAGGTCACCATCACGCGGATCATGTTCCGCAACGGCGGCAGCGAGTACCAGATCAACGGCGACACCTGCCGGCTGCTCGACATCCAGGACCTCCTCTCCGACTCCGGCATCGGCCGCGAGATGCACGTGATCGTCGGCCAGGGGCAGCTCGACTCCGTCCTGCACGCCGACCCCATGGGCCGCCGCGCCTTCATCGAAGAGGCGGCGGGCGTCCTCAAGCACCGCAAGCGCAAGGAGAAGGCCCTCAGGAAGCTGGACGCCATGCAGGCGAACCTCGCCCGCGTCCAGGACCTGACCGACGAGCTGCGCCGTCAACTCAAGCCGCTCGGTCGGCAGGCTGCGGTGGCCCGACGGGCGGCCGTGATACAGGCCGACCTCAGGGACGCCCGGCTGCGCCTGCTCGCCGACGACCTCGTCCGGCTGCGCGAGGCGCTCAAGGCCGAGATCGCCGACGAGGCCGCGCTCAAGGAGCGCAAGGAGGCCGCCGAGGGCGAACTGAAGAAGGCGCTGCAGCGCGAGGGACTCCTGGAGGACGAGGTACGGCGGCTGACGCCCCGTCTGCAGCGTGCCCAGCAGACCTGGTACGAGCTGTCGCAGCTCGCCGAGCGAGTGCGCGGCACGATCTCGCTGGCCGACGCCCGGGTCAAGAGCGCGACCTCCGCGCCGCCGGAGGAGCGGCGGGGCCGCGACCCCGAGGACATGGAACGCGAGGCCGCGCGTATCCGCGAGCAGGAGGCCGAGCTCGAGGCGGCCCTCGAAGCGGCGCAGCGCGCGCTGGACGACACCGTCGCGCACCGCGCCGAACTGGAACGCGAACTGGCGATCGAGGAGCGGCGTCTGAAGGACGCGGCCCGCGCCATCGCCGACCGCCGCGAGGGCCTGGCCCGGCTCAACGGCCAGGTCAACGCGGCCCGTTCCCGCGCCGCCTCCGCCCAGGCCGAGATCGACCGCCTGGCCGCCGCCCGCGACGAGGCGCAGGAGCGTGCCGTCGCCGCCCAGGAGGAGTACGAAGCCCTCAAGGCCGAGGTCGACGGTCTCGACGCCGGAGACGCGGACCTGGCCGAGCAGCACGAGTCGGCGAAGAGGACCCTCGCCGAGGCGGAGGCGGCCCTGTCGGCGGCCCGCGAGGCGGCCACCACCGCCGAGCGCCGGCGCGCCGCGGTCGCCGCCCGCCACGAGGCACTCGCACTGGGCCTGCGCCGCAAGGACGGCTCGGGCGCCCTGCTCGGCGCGGAGGAGCGCCTTTCCGGACTTCTCGGACCGGCGGCCGAACTGCTGACGGTGACCCCGGGATACGAGGTGCCGCTCGCGGCCGCCTTCGGTGCCGCCGCCGACGCGATCGCCGTGACGAGCCCGGCCGGGGCGGCCGAGGCGATCAGGATGCTGCGCAAGCAGGACGCGGGGCGGGCGGCGCTGCTGCTGGCGGGTGCACCCGAGGAGCCCGCGTACGAGGCCCAGGGCCCGGGTGCGGGCGCCGCGGAGAACCCGCGGGGGACCGGAGAGACCGACGGGCCGGGCACCGCCCCCTCGCCGGCGGCCGGTGCCGGATCGTTTGGGCAGCCCACAGCCGGCGCCCATGACGACGAGGTTCCCGCAGCGCGGGGCGCCCTGGGCGGCGTGCCCGGGTCTTCCTCCGCGGACGGGCCGCCCTTCGCGGCCGACCTCGTCCGGGGTCCCGCCGCTCTGATGCCCGCCGTGCGGCGGCTGCTGCGCGGCATCGTCGTGGTCGGCACCCTCGAGGACGCCGAGGAACTCGTCTACGCGCGGCCCGGACTGACCGCCGTCACCGCCGAGGGCGACCTGCTCGGGGCGCATTTCGCACAGGGCGGATCGGCCGGGGCGCCGAGCCTGCTGGAGGTGCAGGCCTCCGTCGACGAGGCCGCCGCCGAGCTCGCGGAACTCGCCGTCAGGTGCGAGGAGCTGACCGAGGAGCAGCGGCTCGCGGGGGAGCGCCGCAAGGAGTGCGCCGCCGGTGTGGAGGAGCTGGGGGAGCGGCGGCGTGCGGCCGAGCGTGAGAAGTCGTCCGTCGCCCAGCATCTGGGACGGCTGGCCGGGCAGGCGCGGGGCGCCGCAGGAGAGGCCGAGCGTTCCACCGCCGCCGCGGCCCGGGCGCAGGAGGCCCTGGAGAGGGCCCTGGGCGAAGTGGAGGAACTCGCCGAGCGGCTCGCCGTCGCCGAGGAGATGCCGGTCGAGGAGGAGCCCGACACCTTTGTACGCGACCGGCTCGCCGCGGACGGGGCGAACGCGCGCCAGACCGAGATGGAGGCCCGGCTCCAGGTCCGTACGCACGAGGAGCGGGTCAAGGGCCTGGCCGGACGGGCCGACTCCCTGGACCGGGGCGCCCGTGCCGAACGCGAGGCACGCGCGCGTGCCGAGCAGCGGCGGGCCCGGCTGCGGCACGAGGCCGCCGTCGCGGAGGCCGTCGCCTTCGGCGCCCGGCAGCTCCTGGCCCATGTCGAGGTGTCCCTCGGCCGGGCCCAGGCCGAGCGCGTCGCCGCGGAGGCCGCGAAGGCCCGCCGCGAGCAGGAGCTCGCCGCGGCGCGCTCCGAGGGCCGCGACCTCAAGGCCGAGCTCGACAAGCTCACGGACTCCGTCCACCGGGGTGAGGTGCTCGGCGCCGAGAAGCGGCTGCGTATCGAGCAGCTGGAGGGCAAGGCGCTGGAGGAACTCGGTGTCGAACCGGCGGGTCTGATCGCCGAGTACGGCCCCGACAAACTGGTTCCGCCCTCGCCGCCCGCCGAGGGCGAGGAGCTGCCCGAGGACCCCGAGCACCCGCGTAATCAGCCCCGCCGGTTCGTCCGCGCCGAGCAGGAGAAGCGGCTCAAGGCCGCCGAGCGGGCGTACCAGCAGCTCGGCAAGGTCAACCCGCTGGCCCTGGAGGAGTTCGCGGCGCTGGAGGAGCGTCACAAGTTCCTCAGCGAGCAGCTGGAGGACCTCAAGAAGACCCGGGCCGACCTGCTTCAGGTGGTGAAGGAGGTCGACGAGCGCGTCGAGCAGGTCTTCACGGAGGCGTATCGGGACACTGCACGGGAGTTCGAGGGCGTCTTCAGCCGGCTCTTCCCGGGTGGCGACGGACGGCTTGTGCTGACCGACCCGGACAACATGCTCACCACGGGCGTCGACGTCGAGGCGCGGCCCCCGGGCAAGAAGGTCAAGCGCCTGTCCCTGCTCTCGGGCGGCGAGCGGTCGTTGACCGCCGTGGCCCTGCTGGTGTCCATCTTCAAGGCGCGGCCGAGCCCGTTCTACGTGATGGACGAGGTCGAGGCTGCCCTCGACGACACCAACCTGCAGCGGCTGATCCGCATCATGCAGGAGCTGCAGGAGGCCTCGCAGCTGATCGTGATCACGCACCAGAAGCGCACGATGGAGGTCGCCGACGCGCTCTACGGCGTCTCCATGCAGGGCGACGGTGTGTCGAAGGTCATCTCCCAGCGGCTGCGATAGATAGATGCGACGTACACCGTTCTGACCTGCATCTTCTCAAGACTTCAATACATGAACGCAAGTGCAGATCGTTTTCGGGCCTAGCTTCAGACTCACCGGCTTTTGACTTCGAAACTTGAACACATAGTCTCTGCAACGTTGCTTTTACCTTCAGGTGTGAGCGGCGTGAACAGGTGCTCCCTGGGTACTTGGATGCCACCCATGCCCTGAAAGGGCTCGCCCCCCACCCCCGGCGGCGTTGCCGGTGGCCCGAGGAGTTACACACGTGACCAGCACGGCGCAGGCACCTCAGACAGGAGCCAGGACGGCTCACCCCGAACATCTCGGGCACGTCATCTTCATCGCGGCGGCGGCCGCGATGGGCGGCTTTCTCTTCGGCTACGACAGTTCCGTGATCAACGGCGCCGTCGAGGCCATCCGGGGCCGCTACGACATCGGCTCCGCAGCGCTGGCCCAGGTCATCGCCGTCGCCCTGATCGGCTGCGCCATCGGCGCCGCCACCGCGGGCCGGACAGCCGACCGCATCGGCCGCATCCGGTGCATGCAGATCGCCGCGGTCCTCTTCACCATCAGCGCCGTCGGCTCCGCGCTGCCCTTCGCCCTGTGGGACCTCGCCTTCTGGCGCATCATCGGCGGCTTCGCCATCGGCATGGCCTCCGTGATCGGCCCCGCCTACATCGCCGAGGTCGCCCCGCCCGCCTACCGCGGCCGGCTCGGCTCCTTCCAGCAGGCCGCGATCGTCGTCGGTATCGCCATCTCGCAGTTGGTCAACTGGGGCCTGCTGAACGCGGCGGGCGGCGACCAGCGCGGCCGGCTGATGGGTCTCGAGGCCTGGCAGGTCATGCTCGGCGTGATGGTGATCCCGGCGGTCCTCTACGGCATGCTCTCCTTCGCCATCCCCGAGTCCCCGCGCTTCCTGCTCTCCGTCGGCAAGCATGAGCGCGCCCGGGAGATCCTCGCCGAGGTCGAGAGCAAGGACGCCGACCTGGACGCACGCGTCGCCGAGATCGAGCACGCCATGAAGAGCGAGCACAAGTCCACCTTCAAGGACCTGCTCGGCGGCGGTTTCTTCTTCAAGCCGATCGTCTGGGTCGGCATCGGCCTGTCGGTCTTCCAGCAGTTCGTCGGCATCAACGTCGCGTTCTACTACTCCTCGACGCTGTGGCAGTCGGTCGGCGTCGACCCGAAGGACTCGTTCTTCTACTCGTTCACGACGTCGATCATCAACATCGTCGGCACCGTGATCGCGATGATCTTCGTGGACCGCATCGGCCGCCGGCCCCTCGCCATCATCGGTTCGGTCGGCATGGTGGTCGGCCTCGCCCTGGAGGCCTGGGCGTTCTCGTACCACCTGGTCGACGGCAAGCTGCCGGCCACCCAGGGCTGGGTCGCCCTGATCGCCGCCCATGTGTTCGTGCTCTTCTTCGCCCTGTCCTGGGGTGTGGTCGTCTGGGTCATGCTCGGCGAGATGTTCCCGAACAAGATCCGTGCCGCCGCCCTGGGTGTGGCCGCCGCCGCGCAGTGGATCGCCAACTGGGCCATCACCGCGAGCTTCCCGTCGCTGGCCGACTGGAACCTGTCCGCGACCTACGTGATCTACACGGTCTTCGCCGCCCTCTCCATTCCGTTCGTTCTCAAGTTCGTGAAGGAGACGAAGGGCAAGGCGCTGGAGGAGATGGGCTGACCCGTCGCTTCGAGCTCGAGGAGAAGGGTCAAGTCCCCGCTGCCCCTCTCCTCGGACCCACCGCCGCCCGGCTCGGTCGCCCGAGCCGGGCGGCGGTGTCGGGTGCGGCTCCGCTCGCCCCTGCCCGTCAGCGGTGGCGAACGAGGATCAGTCCGTCAGCCGGGGCAGTACCTGCTCGCAGAACAGATGCAGGCTGCGCCAGCCCTCGTCGAGGGGCATCCCGGCGACCAGGGGGTGCAGGACGTGGTTGTCCAGGCCCAGCGCGACGCAGTCGTCGGGCGTCAGGATCCGGTAGACGCCCTCCGCGCGCAGTTCGTCCACCGTCGTGGCGGCCGACTTCACCGCCGAGCGGACGTCTCCGGACTGCCAGGAGGCGTAGGTACGCGCCTCGTGCAGGAAGTGCTCGCCGTAGTGCGCCCACGCCAGCTCCGGGTCCTCGGCGATGTGCAGCAGGGGAGTCTCGGCGGCGGGCATCATGGTCCAGCCCTCGGTGCCGTACTCCACGAGCCGCTCCTTGTAATACGCCTCCAGCTCCGGCAGGTGAGCGCTGGGGAAGAACGGCAGGCCGAGCCGCGCGGCACGGCGCGCCGCCGCCTTCGAGGAGCCGCCGACCAACAGCAGGGGGTGCGGATTGGTGTACGGGCGCGGGGTGACGCGCACGGTACGGCCGCGGTAGGTGAACTCCTCGCCGGTCCAGGCCCTGAGCAGGGTCTCCAGCAGCTCGTCCTGGAGCTGCCCGCGCCGCGTCCAGTCGACGTCGAAGAGGGCGTACTCCTCGGGCCGGTAGCCGATCCCGGCGACGGTGACCAGCCGGCCGCCGCTGAGCAGATCGAGTACGGCGATGTCCTCGGCCAGCCGCAGCGGATCGTGCAGCGGACCGATGAAGGCGGAGACGGTGACCGCGACACGCCGGGTCGCGCCGAAGACGGCGCCCGCGAAGGCGAGGGGCGAGGGCAGCCAGTTGTTCGCCACCCCGTGGTGTTCCTCCGTCTGCACCGTGGTGATCCCGCGCTCGTCGGCGTACGCGGCCATCTCCACGGCCGCCCGGTAGCGGGCGCCGAGCGAGGCGCGGGTCGCACCGGGCTCGACCAGGTTGAAACGTACGACCGTGACGGGCATGCGAGGAGCCCCCTTCGCGTTCGCCGGGCGGGTGTGCAGGGAGGACCGTAACTGACGAGGCGTCAGATAACCAGGTGTGCGCACCCCGGAGCCGCCGCCGAACGGCCCGGTGGCCGGTCGCGCATACTGGGACGCGTTATGGACATCGTCATCCTTGCTGTAGTCATCGCCGTGGTCGTGATCGGCGCGCTCGGCGGGCTCCTCGTCGGCACCCGGCGCAGAAAGCCGCTGCCTCCGGCGCCCCCCAAGACGCCCGACATCACCGCCCCTCCGGCCGAGCCGCACGTCGGCGAAGAGGCCGAGACACCGCGCGACGAGGAGCGCCGGACGATCGAGGAGGTGGACCTTCCACAAGGTCCGGCTCCCGTGGTCGTCGAGGAGCCGCCCACCGTCGAAGCGCCCCCGATCGAGATCCCCGAGCCCACAGCCGGCCGTCTGGTCCGGCTGCGTGCCCGGCTGTCCCGCTCGCAGAACGCGCTCGGCAAGGGGCTGCTCACGCTCCTGTCCCGGGAGCACCTCGACGACGAGACCTGGGAGGAGATCGAGGACACCCTGCTCACCGCCGACGTCGGTGTGCAGCCCACCCAGGAGCTCGTCGAGCGGCTGCGTGAGCGGGTGCGGGTGCTCGGCACCCGTACGCCCAACGAGCTGCGCGGGCTGCTTCGGGAGGAGCTGCTCACGCTGATCCGCACCGACATGGACCGCACCGTCCGCACCGAGCCCGAGGCCAGCAAGCCCGGCATCGTGATGGTCGTCGGCGTCAACGGCACCGGCAAGACCACCACCACCGGCAAGCTCGCCCGTGTCCTCGTGGCCGACGGCCGCACCGTGGTCCTGGGTGCCGCCGACACCTTCCGTGCCGCCGCCGCCGACCAGTTGCAGACCTGGGGCGAGCGGGTCGGCGCGTACACCGTGCGCGGGCCCGAGGGCGGCGACCCCGCCTCCGTCGCCTTCGACGCGGTCAAGGAAGGCAAGGAGATGGGCTACGACGTCGTGCTCATCGACACCGCGGGCCGCCTGCACACCAAGACCGGCCTCATGGACGAGCTCGGCAAGGTCAAGCGCGTCGTGGAGAAGCACGCCCCGCTCGACGAGGTGCTGCTCGTCCTCGACGCCACGACCGGGCAGAACGGTCTTGTCCAGGCCCGTGTCTTCGGCGAGGTCGTGGACATCACCGGCATCGTGCTCACCAAACTCGATGGCACGGCCAAGGGCGGCATCGTGGTCGCGGTCCAGCGCGAGCTGGGCGTCCCGGTGAAGCTGATCGGCCTCGGCGAGGGTGCCGACGACCTGGCGCCCTTCGACCCGGAAGCGTTCGTGGATGCGCTTATCGGCGACTGACGGTTCCCGCGAGGCGTACGGCCGTCACGAACCCGTGCGCGACGAGGGCCCCACTCCATCGTGCGGATGGAGCGGGGCCCTTCTGTTGCGCCGAGGCCACCGGGTCAGGCGCGGGAGCGGTGCGCCAGGTAGGCGAGCGTGCCGATCAGCAGGCGCGCGGCCGGTGGTCGGGTGGCCGAGTCCAGGGCGGGGGAGCGCAGCCAGCGGACCGGCCCGAGGCCGCCGCGGTCCGAGGGCGGAGCGGTGATGTGGGCGCCGGGGCCCAGGGCGTGCAGATCCAGGGCCGTGTCGTCCCACGCCATCCGGTAGAGCAGTTCGGGGAGCTCTGCCGCGGAGCCCGGGGCGACGAAGAAATGGGCCCGGCCGTCGGGAGTGGCCGTCACCGGGCCGAGCGGGAGGCCCATGCGCTCCAGCCGGATGAGCGCACGCCGCCCCGCCGACTCGGCGACCTCGATCACGTCGAACGCCCGGCCGACGGGCAGCATCACCGCGGCACCGGGCACCTCAGCCCAGGCCTCGGTCGCCTCGTCGAGCGTGGCGCCCGCCCGCACCGCCGGCGCGAAGTCCAGCGGATGCGCGCCGGGCGCGTCGCAGTCCCGCTTGCCGCATGAGCACATTCCCGCGGCCGCCCGGGCGCCGGGCACCACGTCCCAGCCCCACAGGCCCGTGTACTCGGCCACGGCAGTGCACTCCGACGAGCGGCCCCGGCGCCGAGCGCCGGGCCTGATGTCGCGGATCGCCCGCGTGCCGCCGATCGTGAAGCCCATGCCCCCTCCAACGGGTCCGACGCACCGACGGTTACGCGGTGGAATCAAATCGTGACTCTGTGTCCCGGATTCGCCGGTGATCGCCGCGTGGTCCGGGCGGCGTCCCGTTGCGTCCCGGGTGGTGCGCCGGGCGGCGCGCGCCCGTGAGTGCACCGTCCCATCCGCTTCCGCCCGTCATGTGTCAAGTGAATCGCGCACAGGCCACGTTGAGTTCATCCGAAGGGGTGGCGAATGGTGGCGATTCTGGAATCGCCATGGCTGGGCGCGTGATCGTAGGACTACTTTGAGTGCACGATTCCTGGAGATGCACGCACTCGTGGGTATGCCGGAGGCAACCCGGTTCCCGTTCGACAGGTGAGAACTGTCGGACGCGGGGCCGTATTCACCGGCATTCTGGTAGGGCTTTGCGTACACAGCGCACAAGCGGATTGACAGATGGGGGCGTTCCAGTGGGCGACAACGGCGGAAGCGGTGCGAACGCTGACAAGCGCCCCAACGAGCTGCTCGGCTCCTGGTTCGCGCGCAGCGGCTGGTCCAAGGGCGAGCTCGCACGCCAAGTGAACCGCCGGGCTCGCCAGTTGGGTGCCAGTCACATCTCGACGGACACCTCGCGGGTGCGCCGCTGGCTCGACGGGGAGAATCCGCGCGAGCCGATCCCGCGGATCCTGTCGGAGCTGTTCTCGGAGCGCTTCGGCTGTGTGGTCGCGGTCGAGGACCTCGGGCTGCGCACCGCCCACCAGTCACCCTCCGTGTCCGGCATCGACCTGCCCTGGACGGGCCCGCAGACAGTGGCGCTGATCAGCGAGTTCTCGCGCAGCGACCTGATGCTGGCGCGGCGCGGCTTCCTCGGGAGCTCGCTCGCCCTGTCGGCGGGCCCGGCCCTCATCGAGCCCATGCAGCGCTGGCTGGTCCCCGGGCCCACCGCCCCGCGCGAGGAGCCCGTCCCGTCCGCGCGGGGCCGGAGCCGGCTGTCCAAACCCGAGCTCGACCTCCTCGAGACCACCACGGTGATGTTCCGCAAGTGGGACGCCCAGTGCGGCGGCGGTCTGCGCCGCAAGGCCGTCGTCGGCCAGCTCCACGAGGTGACCGACCTCCTCCAGGAACCCCAGACCGAGGCCACCGCCAAGCGCCTGTTCAAGGTCGCCGCCGAGCTGGCCGAGCTGGCCGGCTGGATGAGCTACGACGTCGGGCTGCAGCCCACGGCGCAGAAGTACTTCGTCCTCGCACTGCACGCCGCCAAGGAAGCGGGCGACAAGCCGCTCGGCTCGTACGTCCTCTCCAGCATGAGCCGCCAGATGATCCACCTCGGCCGGCCCGACGACGCTCTGGAGCTCATCCACCTCGCCCAGTACGGGAGCCGGGACTGCGCGAGCCCGCGCACCCAGGCGATGCTGTATGCGATGGAGGCCCGCGCGTACGCGAACATGGGCCAGCCCGGCAAGTGCAAGCGGGCCGTCCGGATGGCCGAGGACACCTTCGCCGACGCGGTCGAGTTCGACGAGCCCGAGCCCGACTGGATCCGCTTCTTCTCCGAGGCCGAGCTCTACGCCGAGAACTCCCACTCGTTCCGCGACCTCGCCTATGTCGCTGGCCGCAGCCCCGCCTACGCCTCCCTCGCCGAACCCCTGATGCGCAAGGCCGTCGACCTCTTCGCCGATGACTCCGAGCACCAGCGGTCGTACGCACTCAACCTCATCGGTATGGCGACCGTGCACCTCCTGCAGCGTGAGCCCGAGCAGAGCGCGGTGCTGGCAAAGCGGTCGATGGAAATCGCCAAGAACGTGCGGTCCGAACGTGTCAACACGCGGATCCGAAAGACCGTCGACACGGCTGTACGCGATTTCGGTGATCTTTCCGAGATCGTCGAATTGACCGACCACCTCGCCACCCACCTGCCCGAGACCGCCGAGGCGGTCTGACCCCTTCCGGCCCCGTCACTCGAAGGGCCCCATGCGACCCCGGCCGCGGCCGCCATCCCGAACTGCCCGACTCGGCTCCCCCTGCCAGGTCATCGGATGGCTGTCGCGGCCGGCCTGCATTCCGTGATCTACCCGGGCGGAATCGCGCGAATGATCAGCCGACGTGCGGCGACGTCGGCGCACGCATCCGGGCGGATGCCATTCCCGGCAGGTTGCGTCACGATAACGATCAACGCGGTCGGCATCCTGCAGTTCATCAACGCGTAACACTCCCGGCGCCTTCGTCACTGCGGTGAAACATCGAGGGGCTTCGACGGAAACGGCGCTGCGCCAATCTCATGGCGCATAACCGGCCCACCCCTCACTGACCGGACCGCTCAGGCTTCGCCCGCACGGGGCCGTACCAACCGACGAGGAGACGCCGATGGCACCAGCCATCATGCTTGCGGCGGACGCACCCAAGCTGTCGTCCGCCAATACAGGCTTCATGCTCATCTGCTCCGCCCTGGTGATGCTCATGACCCCGGGCCTGGCCTTCTTCTACGGAGGCATGGTCCGCGTCAAGAGCACTCTGAACATGCTCATGATGAGCTTCATCAGCCTCGGGATCGTCACCATCCTGTGGGTGCTCTACGGCTTCTCCATGGCCTTCGGTACCGACAGGGGCTCGGTCGTCGGCTGGACCTCCGACTTCGTCGGCTTCAGCGGCATCGGCAAGATGGACCTCTGGCCCGGCTACACCATCCCGGTCTTCGTCTTCGCCGTCTTCCAGCTGATGTTCGCCATCATCACGCCCGCACTGATAAGCGGCGCCCTGGCGGACCGCGTGAAGTTCTCGGCCTGGGCGATCTTCCTGGTGCTGTGGGTCACGATCGTGTACTTCCCGGTCGCCCACTGGGTCTGGGGCACCGGCGGCTGGGCCTTCGACCTCGGCGTGATCGACTTCGCCGGCGGTACGGCGGTCCACATCAACGCCGGTGCGGCGGCGCTCGGCGTGATCCTCGTCATCGGCAAGCGCGTCGGCTTCAAGAAGGACCCGATGCGTCCGCACAGCCTCCCGCTGGTCATGCTCGGCGCCGGTCTCCTGTGGTTCGGCTGGTTCGGCTTCAACGCCGGCTCGTGGCTCGGCAACGACGACGGCGTCGGACCGCTGATGTTCGTCAACACGCAGATCGCCACCGCGGCCGCCATGCTGGCCTGGCTCGCCTACGAGAAGATCCGCCACGGTGCGTTCACCACGCTGGGTGCCGCCTCCGGCGCGGTCGCCGGTCTGGTCGCCATCACCCCGTCCGGCGGTGCGGTCTCCCCGCTCGGCGCGATCGCCGTCGGCGCCATCGCCGGTGTCGCCTGCGCCGCGGCCGTCGGCCTGAAGTTCAAGTTCGGCTTCGACGACTCGCTCGATGTGGTCGGCGTCCACATGGTCGGCGGAATCATCGGCTCCCTGCTCATCGGCTTCTTCGCCAGCGGCAAGGGCCAGTCCGCGGTCAAGGGCCTCTTCTACGGCGGCGGCCTCGACCAGTTCTGGAAGCAGTGCGCCGGCGTCTTCGCGGTCCTCGCCTACTCCCTCGTCGCCTCCGCGATCCTGGCCTTCCTCCTCGACAAGACCATCGGGATGCGGGTCCCCGAGGACGAAGAGGTCTCCGGGATCGACCAGGCCGAGCACGCCGAGACCGCATACGACTTCAGCGGCGCCGGTGGCGGTGTCCTCGGGAGCGTCGCCTCGGCCCTCACCGCCGCGCAGACCAAGAAGGTGGACGCATGAAGCTCATCACCGCCGTCGTGAAGCCGCACCGGCTCGACGAGATCAAAGAGGCCCTCCAGGCCTTCGGAGTACATGGTCTGACGGTCACCGAGGCGAGCGGCTACGGTCGGCAGCGGGGACACACCGAGGTCTACCGGGGTGCCGAGTACACGGTCGACCTGGTCCCCAAGATCCGTATCGAGGTACTGGCCGAGGACGACGACGCCGAACCGCTCATCGATGTCATCGTCAAGGCGGCTCGTACCGGCAAGATCGGAGACGGCAAGGTCTGGTCCCTCCCGGTCGAGACGGCCGTCCGGGTCCGGACCGGCGAGCGCGGCCCCGACGCGCTGTAAGGCACCGAGGAACAGGAGTCGCCGGGTGACGAGTACGGACGTGCGTACGGGTGCAGAGGGCTCGGGACCCAGAGGCTACGCGGCGGCCCGGCTGCGCCTCCTCCAGGAGGGGGCGCAGTCCGGGCCGTCGCGCCGTTCGGCCCTGGCCGCACTGACCGACGGCTGGCTGGCCGAGCTGTTCACCGCGGGTGTCGAGGGCCTGCGCGGTGTCTCCCTGGTCGCCGTCGGGGGATACGGCCGCGGCGAACTGTCGCCGCGCAGCGACCTCGATCTGCTTCTGCTGCACGACGGCGGCGACAGCAAGGCGGTCGCCGCCCTCGCGGACCGCATCTGGTACCCCGTCTGGGATCTGGGCCTCGCCCTCGACCACTCCGTACGCACCCCGTCCGAGGCCCGCAGGACCGCGGGCGAGGACCTCAAGGTGCAGCTCGGCCTGCTGGACGCACGGCACCTGGCGGGCGACCTCGGGCTGACCGCGGCCCTGCGGACGGCCGTCCTCGCCGACTGGCGCAACCAGGCCCCCAAGCGCCTGCCTGAGCTACAGGAACTGTGTGCCGAACGGGCTCGGCGCCAAGGTGAGCTGCAATATCTGCTGGAGCCGGACCTCAAGGAGGCCCGGGGCGGGCTGCGCGATGCCACCGCCCTGCGCGCGGTCGCCGCCTCCTGGGTCGCGGACGCCCCGCGTGAAGGCCTGGCGGACGCCCGGCGCCGGCTGCTGGACGTACGGGACGCGCTGCACCTGACCACCGGGCGCGCCACCGACCGGCTGGCTCTGCAGGAGCAGGACCAGGTCGCCGCCGACCTCGGCCTGCTGGACGCCGACACGCTCCTGCGCCGGGTGTACGAGGCGGCGCGGGTCATCTCGTACGCGAGCGATGTGACATGGCGTGAGGTGGGCCGTGTCCTGCGGTCACGCGCGGTGCGGCCTCGGCTGCGGGCCATGCTGGGCGGTGGCAAGCCCGTCGCGGAGCGGTCCCCGCTGGCCGAAGGCGTGGTGGAACAGGACGGCGAAGTGGTGCTCGCCCGGGCCGCGCGCCCTGAGCGGGATCCCGTGCTGCCCCTGCGCGCCGCCGCTGCCGCCGCCCAGGCCGGCCTCCCGCTCTCCCTGCACGCCGTACGCCGTATGGCCGCCACCGGCCGCCCGCTGCCGACGCCCTGGCCCGCCGAGGCCCGGGAACAGCTCGTCACCCTGCTGGGCTCCGGCCGCCCGACCGTCGAGGTCTGGGAGGCACTGGAGGCCGAGGGGCTGATCAGCCGTCTGCTGCCCGACTGGGAGCGCGTGCGCTGCCGCCCCCAGCGCAACGCCGTGCACATCTGGACCGTCGACCGGCATCTGATCGAGACCGCCGTACGCGCCTCCGAGCTGACGCGCCGGGTCGGCCGCCCCGACCTCCTCCTGATCGCCGCGCTTCTGCACGACATCGGCAAGGGCTGGCCCGGCGACCACTCCGTGGCGGGCGAGATCATCGCGCGGGACGTGGCGACGCGCATCGGTTTCGACCGCGACGACGTCGCCGTGCTCGCCGCGCTCGTACGCCACCACCTGCTGCTCGTCGACACGGCCACCCGGCGCGACCTGGAGGATCCGGCCACGGTGCGCTCGGTCGCCGAGGCCGTCGGCTCGCAGAGCACGCTGGAACTGCTGCATGCGCTGACCGAGGCGGACGCCCTGGCCACCGGCCCCGCCGCCTGGTCGTCCTGGCGGGGCGCGCTCGTGAACGACCTGGTCAAGCGGGTCTCGGCGGTGCTGGCCGGCGACGACCCCGCCGCCCCGGAGGCGGCCGTGCCCACCGTCGAGCAGGAGCGGCTCGCCATCGAGGCGTTCCGTACGGGCGGACCGGTGCTCGCTCTGCGTGCACAGCCCGAGCCGCCGTCCGAGGAGCGCTCCGGCGAACCGGAACCTCTCGGCGTGGAGCTTCTGATCGCCGTACCGGACCAGCCCGGGGTGCTGCCCGCGGTGTCGGGTGTGCTGGCGATGCACCGCCTCACCGTCCGCACGGCGGAGCTGCGCGCCCTGGACCTGCCGGACGGTGTCCACGAGGGCTCGGTCCTGCTGCTCGACTGGCGGGTCGCGGCGGAGTACGGCTCGCTGCCGCAGTCCGCCCGGCTGCGTGCCGACCTCGTACGGGCCCTGGACGGTTCCCTGGACATCGGCGCACGCCTCGCCGAGCGGGACGCGGCCTACCCCCGCCGCCGGGGCGTGCTGGCGCCGCCGCCCCGGGTCACGATCGCCCCCACGGCCTCCCGGCACGCCACGGTGATCGAAGTACGCGCCCAGGACGCACCGGGGTTGCTGTTCCGGATCGGGCGGGCACTGGAGAAGTCGGGCGTACGGGTGCGCAGCGCGCATGTCAGCACCCTGGGCGCGAACGCCGTGGACGCCTTCTATGTGACGACTGCCACGGATACGCCGCTGCCGGGGGAGGACGCGGCCACGGTGGCACGGATGCTGGAGGAGACGCTGCGGGCCTGAGGCCTGGCCGGTTCCACCGGCCCGGGAGCGGGCCCCCGGCCTGCTCTTCCGTCGGCGGGGATGATTTGCCCGCCGGTCCGGATACCCTGGAGGACAGCCCAGAACGCCCCCGACTCCGAGGACCGACGCCGCCGTGTTCGACACCCTCTCCGACCGCCTCAGCGCGACTTTCAAAAACCTCCGCGGGAAAGGCAGGCTCTCCGAGGCGGACATCGACGCCACAGCGCGCGAGATCCGCATCGCGCTCCTCGAAGCGGACGTGGCGCTGCCGGTCGTCCGGACCTTCATCAAGAACGTCAAGGAGCGCGCCCTCGGCGCCGAGGTCTCCCGGGCCCTGAACCCCGCCCAGCAGGTCCTCAAGATCGTCAACGACGAGCTGGTCACCATCCTCGGCGGGGAGACCCGTCGCCTCCGGTTCGCCAAGCAGCCCCCGACGGTGATCATGCTGGCGGGTCTGCAGGGTGCCGGTAAGACGACCCTCGCGGGCAAGCTCGCCAAGTGGCTCGAGGAGCAGGGCCACTCCCCGCTGCTGGTCGCGGCCGACCTCCAGCGCCCGAACGCCGTGAACCAGCTCAGCGTCGTCGCCGAGCGCGCGGGCGTGGCCGTCTTCGCGCCGGAGCCGGGCAACGGTGTCGGCGACCCGGTCAAGGTCGCCAGGGACTCCATCGACTTCGCCAGGACCAAGGTCCACGACATCGTGATCGTGGACACCGCCGGCCGCCTCGGCATCGACCAGGAGATGATGCAGCAGGCCGCGGACATCCGGGACGCGGTCTCGCCCGACGAGATCCTCTTCGTCGTCGACGCGATGATCGGGCAGGACGCCGTCAACACGGCCGAGGCCTTCCGGGACGGCGTCGGCTTCGACGGTGTGGTGCTCTCCAAGCTCGACGGCGACGCCCGCGGTGGTGCGGCTCTGTCGATCCGCCAGATCACCGGCAAGCCGATCATGTTCGCGTCGAACGGTGAGAAGCTCGAGGACTTCGACGCCTTCCACCCGGACCGGATGGCCTCCCGCATCCTCGACATGGGTGACCTGCTCACCCTGATCGAGCAGGCGGAGAAGACGTTCAGCCAGGAAGAGGCCGAGAAGATGGCCTCCAAGCTGGCGTCCAAGAAGGGCCAGGACTTCACCCTGGACGACTTCCTGGCCCAGATGGAGCAGGTCAGGAAGATGGGCTCCATCTCCAAGCTGCTCGGCATGCTCCCGGGCATGGGCCAGATCAAGGACCAGATCAACAACCTGGACGAGCGGGACGTCGACCGCACGGCCGCGATCATCAAGTCGATGACTCCGGGCGAGCGCCAGGAGCCGACGATCATCAACGGCTCGCGCCGGGCCCGTATCGCCAAGGGTTCGGGTGTCGAGGTCAGCGCGGTCAAGAACTTGGTCGAGCGCTTCTTCGAGGCGCGCAAGATGATGGCGCGCATGGCCCAGGGCGGCGGCATGCCCGGTATGCCGGGGATCCCGGGCATGGGCGGCGGCCCCGGCCGCAGCAAGAAGCAGCCGAAGAAGGCCAAGGGCAAGCAGCGCTCCGGCAACCCGATGAAGCGCAAGCAGCAGGAGCAGGAGGAGGCCGCGCGTCGCGCCGCCGCGGCCGAGGGCGGCGCCTTCGGCCTGCCGCAGCAGAGCGATCAGGAGTTCGAGCTGCCGGACGAGTTCAAGAAGTTCATGGGCTGACTTCCACGGCGGTCCACGGGGCCGTACGAGGCTGAGGGCGTCCCTGTCGCAGGGGCGCCCTCAGCGCGTGCCGGGGCCTTCTGGGTGCCGTACCGTCCGATATATGACGAATGCCGCGCCACCACGCAAGACCCCGGACAAGCCGTGGCGCACCGAAGGCACTCCGGAGGAGTCATCCCGGCGATCCGGCGGCAGAAAACCCCCGGGCGGCTGGTGGAGTCTGGCCGCCGCCGCAGTGATCGTCTTCGTCGTCGCCTACGCCGCCCTCACCTACTTCACCGCGGCCAATCAGCCGACGATCTCGTACACGGAGTTCAGCAGGCAGCTCGGCAACGGCAACGTCTCCAAGGTCTACTCCAAGGGCGACGCGATCCAGGGACAGCTGAAGATCGCGCAGCCGAACCCGGGCGGTGGGAAGTACACCAAGTTCAAGACGCAGCGCCCCGCCTTCGCCGACGACAGGCTCTGGCAGAACCTGACCAAGCACCATGTCACGGTGACCGCCCAGCCGGTCGTGCAGGAGCGCAGTTTTCTGTCCAACCTGCTCATCTCACTGCTGCCGCTGCTGATCCTGGTGGCGGTGTGGGTCTTCATCGCGCGGCGGGTGCGGACCGGGCTGGGCGGCCCGGGCGGCATGCTGGGCCGCAGGGCGCCCCCCAAGCCCGTCGAACTGCAACCGGGCAAGCTACGCACCACGTTCGCCGATGTGGCCGGGATCGACGAGGTCAAGGGCGAGCTGAGCGATGTCGTCGACTTCCTCAAGAACCCGGACGCCTACCGCAGGATGGGCGCCAAGATGCCGCGCGGCGTGCTGCTGACGGGCCCGCCGGGCACCGGCAAGACTCTCCTGGCACGGGCGGTGGCCGGCGAGGCGGGCGTGCCGTTCTTCTCCGCCTCGGCCTCCGAGTTCATCGAGATGATCGTGGGCGTCGGCGCCTCCCGGGTCCGCGAGCTGTTCGCCGAGGCCCGCAAGGCGGCCCCGTCGATCATCTTCATCGACGAGATCGACACGATCGGGCGGGTGCGGGGCGGCGGGGCGTCGCTGGGTGGCCATGACGAGCGCGAGCAGACGCTGAACCAGATCCTCACGGAGATGGACGGTTTCACCGGTTCGGAAGGCGTGATCGTCATCGCGGCCACGAACCGGGCCGACGTCCTGGACCCGGCACTCACCCGGCCCGGCCGCTTCGACCGGGTGGTCACCGTCTCACCGCCGGACCGCGGCGGCCGCGAGGCGATCCTGGGGATCCACACACGCGAGATGCCTCTCGCTCCGGACGTGGACCTGCCCCAGGTGGCCCGGATGACCCCGGGCATGACGGGTGCCGAACTGGCCAACCTCGCCAACGAGGCGGCGCTGCTGGCGGTCAAGCGGGGCCAGCAGCAGATCATGCAGCAGGACTTCCTGGAAGCCCTGGAGAAGGTGCAGCTCGGTGCCGAACGCTCGCTCCTGCTGCCCGAGGAGGACCGCCGGCGCACCGCGTACCACGAGAGTGGACACGCCCTGCTGGGCATGCTGCAGCCCGGCGCGGACCCGGTGCGCAAGGTCACGATCGTGCCGCGCGGCCGGGCGCTCGGGGTGACGCTGTCGACCCCCGAGGTGGAGAAGTACGCGTACTCCGAGGAGTACCTGCGGGGCCGCATCATCGGCGCCCTCGGCGGCATGGCGGCGGAGGAGGTGGTCTACGGAGTCATCACCACGGGATCCGAGAGCGACCTGGAACAGGTCACCAACATCGCCCGCGGCATGGTCGCCCGCTGGGGCATGAGCGAACGGGTGGGCCGCTTCTCGGCTCTGCCCAGCGACGCCCAGCAGGCGTACGGCCTCTCCGCGGCGCCGCACACGCTGGATGTGATCGAGAGCGAGATGCGCAGCATCGTGGACCAGTGCTACGCCGAAGCGTGCCGCAAGCTCGAGGAGCACAGGGGCCAGCTGGACGCTCTCGCGGAAGCCCTCCTGGCCAACGAGACCCTGGACGAGGCGCAGGCGTACCGCATCGCCGGGGTCCTGCGCCTGGGCAAGGACGACTGAGCGCCCGCGGAGCCGGCAGGGCGCGCTCGTCTAGGGGACGCGCACGATCAGGTAGCGGAACACATTCGGCATCCACACCGTGCCGTCGGCCCGCAGGTGCGGGTGCAGCGCCTCGGCCAGCTCCTTGTCCACCTGTTCCCGGTCCGTGGCGGCGATCGCCGCGTCGAAGAGCCCCGTCGACAGCATCCCGCGTACCGCGCTGTCCAGGTCGGCGTACCCGAAGGGGCAGGCGACCCGCCCCGATCCGTCCGGCCGCAGCCCGCAGCGCTGCGCCGCCTCCTCCAGGTCGTCGCGCCGGGCCGGGTGCCGGCCGCCCGCGCCGTCCTCGGGATCGGCCAGTTTCCTCGCCAGGCCGAGCGCCGGCGACGTGCTGCACCGCTCCGGCGGGCCCCAGCCGGTGAGCACCACGGCCGCACCGTGCTCGGCGAGCGGCTTCGCGTCCGTGAGCCGGCCCGCGAGGACCGCACCGTCACCGGCGGCGGCTCCGATCGGCTCGAAGGCGGTCAGCAGGTTGTACGCCGGCGCTCCGGGGGCGGGCGCCGCGTCCCGCGGGGAGCCGTCGACGATCCGGGTGCCGGCACACGCGCGCGTGCCCGGCGTCCGCGGGAGCAGCCGCTCCCGGGCGAGTGCCAGGCGTTCGCGGGCGCCGCTGTCGACACCGGTGACCGAGGCGCCCCGGGAGGCGGCCATCAGCAGGGCGAGACCGGCACCGCACCCGAGCCCGAGCAGCCGTGTCCCGGAGTCCACTTCGAGCCGCTCGTACACGGCTTCGTAGAGCGGCACCAGCATCCGCTCCTGGATCTCCGCCCAGTCACGCGCGCGTGCACTCCGGTCCACGCGGGGAGTCGCTCCCGCGTGGGGGATGTGCTGTCGCACGAGAGTAGGTGTCATCGAAAGCGCCTCATTCCGCCGAGAGTTGTCGCTGCGTCCGTTTCCTTCAGCCCCCGTGATGCGCGCTTGTGCTCCCCCCGAGTCCCCCCGTATGCCAGGTAACTCCGCGCCCGTCGTGGCGTCCAGGGGGTGCGGAGGACTCCTTGTGAGCCGTCCGTGCGCCCCCTCCACCCCGGGTGACAAATTCATTCACGGCGCGCGGAGGTGTCCCCGTACCATCGCGCCATGGCAAAGGCACCCGTTCTCACACCCCGGGCGGACGACTTCCCGCGCTGGTACCAGGACCTGATCAACAAGGCCGAACTGGCCGACAACGGGCCGGTGCGCGGCACCATGGTCATCCGACCGTACGGGTACGGACTGTGGGAGCGGATGCAGGGCGAGATGGACGCCCGCATCAAGGAGACGGGCACCCAGAACGCGTACTTCCCGCTGCTGATCCCGCAGTCGTACCTCACCAGGGAGGCCGACCACGTCGAGGGGTTCGCGCCCGAACTCGCGGTGGTCACCCACGGCGGCGGCAAGGACCTCGAAGAACCCGCCGTGGTCAGGCCCACCTCCGAGACCATCATCAACGACTACTTCGCCAAGTGGATCCAGAGCTACCGCGACCTGCCGCTGCTGATCAACCAGTGGGCCAACGTGGTGCGTTGGGAGCTGCGGCCCCGCCTGTTCCTGCGCACCTCGGAGTTCCTGTGGCAGGAGGGCCACACCGCGCACGCCACCTATGAGGAGGCCCGCGACTTCGCCGCCCACATCCAGCGGAACGTCTACGGGGACTTCCTGGAGAACGTCCTCGCGATCGACTTCGTGTCCGGCCGCAAGACGGTCAGGGAGCGCTTCGCCGGCGCGATCAACACCTTGACGCTGGAAAGCATGATGGGCGACGGCAAGGCCCTCCAGATGGTCACCAGCCATGAGCTGGGCCAGAACTTCGCCAAGGCGTTCCACACCCGCTACCTGTCGAAGGACGGCACGCAGGAGTACGTCTGGCAGACCTCCTGGGGCTCCACCACCCGCATGATCGGCGCGCTGGTCATGACACACGGCGACGACGACGGACTCCGCGTCCCGCCGCGCCTGGCGCAGATTCAGGCCGTTGTCCTCGCGATCAAGGACGACGACGCGGTTCTGGCCAAGGTCCGCGAGCTCGGCGACCGGCTCAAGGAGGCCGGGATCCGTGTCCAGGTGGACGACCGCACCGACACCCCCTTCGGCCGCCGCGCCGTCGACTGGGAGCTCAAGGGCGTGCCCGTCCGCATCGAGATCGGCCCCCGCGACCTGGAGAACGGCACGGCGATGCTGGCCCGTCGCATCCCCGGGGGCAAGGAGCCGGTGGCGCTCGAGTCGATTCCGGGGCTGCTTCCGGGGATCCTCGAGGAGGACCAGGCGCTGCTCCTGACGCAGTCGCGGGAGCGCCGCCTGTCCCGTACGGCGGAGGTCTCGACGATCGACGAGGCCGTCGAGGCGGCGGTCGCCGGCGGCTGGGCCCGCATTCCGTGGTCCGTGCTCGGCGAGGACGGCGAGGCCAAGCTGGCCGAACACGCCGTGACCGTACGCTGTCTGGTCACCGAGGACGGGGCGGTTCCCGACGCGGACGACGCACCGGGTAACGTCGCGGTCGTCGCGCGCGCTTATTGAGGTAAGAGACCGAAACACCTCTTGCGCATCGGCAGACCCCAGCTGCCCCGGCGTGCGCGGTTCACCTACGCGTCGGCGCGTAGTGGTCGCTACGCACCGGCTTGGTATGAGCTGTGAGGCTTCTCCGCAGATCAGCGCACCCGCCCTCCTCCGGACGCATCAGTGCCAACTGACGGGTAAGTGCAAATTATTTGGGATGCCCCGGAATAGGAACACGGGAGCACTCAGGCTCGTTGTCATTACGTGAGCACGACACCACCTGTTCTCGCCGCAGAGCTGGCGCAGGCGTGGGCCGACATTCAGCGGTACCACCCCGAGCTGCCCGATCTTGCCGCGCCCGAGTCCCTGATCGGAGAGTCCTCGTCCGCATGCGGGCACGAACTCTCTTTCGAGCGACTGCTCCATGAGGCAGTCCATGGCATCGCCGCTGCCCGCGGTGTACGCGACACCTCCCGTGCCGGCCGATACCACAACCGCAGATTTCTCGCCATCGCCGAGGAGCTGGGCCTGGACCACCCCGAGGAACCGCACCCGAGCAGCGGTTTCTCCCTGGTCACGCTCAATCCCGAGGCAAAGCGCCGCTACCGGCCGACGATCGAGCGGCTCCAGCGCGCGCTGAAGGCCCACACGGCAGCCACCGCCGCGGACACGGCCCGCTCGTTCCGGGGCCCGGCCGCCCGCCACGGCTCCTCCGGCGGCGGCGTCCGCGTCAAGGCGGTCTGTGACTGCGGCCGCAACGTCCGCGTCGTCCCGTCGGTCCTGGCACAGGCCCCGATCGTGTGCGGCGGCTGCGGAAAGCCCTTCCGCATCCCCGAGCCGGTGGGGGCCGCGGCGAGCTGATCAGACGGCTGCTCGTGGCGGCCGTACCTCAGCTTCGTACGCGGTCGTGATCGGCTGCGGGCCCATGCGGCATGCCGCATGGCGGGCGTGACAGCACCCGGTGAGCGTCGGGTGGCGCGGCGACGCGCGGGAGTCCCCGGCGCCGGGTGTGTCTCTGTCATGCCCAGGTGCCACGGCCGTGGCCCCCGGCAGTGTGTGGCACAATGGCTAGCTGTACTCGACAGCCGCACAGGACCCCTCTCTCCTCCGGCTGACGCGTCCATCGGGCACTCGGGTACCGCAACCCCACGCGGCAATCTCGCCGTGCCCAACCACGTCAAATCCAGGAGAACCCACTCCCGTGGCAGTCAAGATCAAGCTGAAGCGTCTGGGCAAGATCCGTTCGCCTCACTACCGCATCGTCGTCGCCGACTCCCGCACCCGCCGTGACGGCCGGGCGATCGAGGAGATCGGCAAGTACCACCCGACGTACAACCCGTCGGTGATCGAGGTCGACGCCGAGCGCGCGGCGTACTGGCTCGGTGTCGGCGCCCAGCCGACCGAGCCCGTGCTCGCCATCCTGAAGAAGACCGGCGACTGGCAGAAGTTCAAGGGCGAGCCCGCCCCGGCGCCGCTGCTGGTTGCCGAGCCCAAGGCCACGCGTCCGACGTTCGAGGCTCTCGCCGGTGACGACGAGGGCAAGGGTGAGGCGATCACCCAGAAGAAGAAGGCCGAGAAGAAGGACGAGGCCGCTGCCGAGTCCGCTTCTTCTGAGTCGACCGAGGCCTGAGCATGCTCGAGGAGGCTCTCGAGCACCTCGTGAAGGGCATCGTCGACAACCCTGACGATGTGCAGGTGGCCTCGCGCAACCTGCGCCGTGGACGTGTGCTCGAGGTCAGGGTCCATCCCGACGACCTCGGGAAGGTGATCGGTCGTAACGGCCGCACCGCACGCGCCCTGCGCACCGTCGTGGGTGCCATCGGCGGCCGCGGCGTCCGTGTCGACCTCGTCGACGTGGACCACGTCCGCTGACGCTTTCGCAACCGGCTCGGGCCGGGGAGGGCCAACTGGGCCGTCCCCGGCCCGCGGTCGTTACGACAGGAGATCTTCACAAGTGCAGCTGGTAGTCGCACGGGTCGGCCGCGCCCACGGCATCAAGGGCGAGGTCACCGTGGAAGTACGCACCGACGAGCCCGAGCTCAGGCTCGCACCCGGCGCCGTACTGGCCACCGATCCCGCGTCCGCGGGCCCGCTCACCATCGAAACCGGCCGGGTGCACAGCGGCCGGCTGCTCCTGCGCTTCGCGGGCGTCCAGGACCGGAACGCCGCCGAAGCCCTCCGCAACACGCTTCTGATCGCGGAGGTGGACCCGGACGAGCTCCCCGAGGGCGAGGACGAGTACTACGACCACCAGCTGATCGACCTCGACGTCGTGACGCGGGACGGCGTGGAGGTCGGCCGGATCACCGAGATCTCGCACCTGCCCTCCCAGGACCTGTTCGTGGTGGAGTGCCCGGACGGGAGCGAGGTGCTGATCCCCTTTGTCGAGGAGATCGTCACCGAGATCGATCTCGAGGAGCAGCGCGCCGTCATCGACCCGCCGCCGGGCCTGATCGACGACCGCGCGGAGATCGCGTCCGCCAGGGAGTCCGAGGGCCAGACGGGAGAGCCGTCCGGAGAAGAGGCGTAATGCGGCTCGACGTCGTCACGATCTTCCCCGAGTACCTGGAACCGCTGAACGTCTCCCTGGTCGGCAAGGCACGCGCGCGTGGGCAGCTGAACCTCCAGGTGCACGATCTGCGCTCGTGGACGTACGACCGCCACAACACGGTCGACGACACGCCGTACGGCGGCGGCCCGGGCATGGTCATGAAGACCGAACCCTGGGGTGACGCCCTCGACGACATCCTGGCCGACGGATACGAGACGGGTGCCTCGGCCCCCGCTCTGATCGTCCCCACACCCAGCGGCCGTCCCTTCACCCAGGAACTCGCCGTGGAGCTCTCCGAGCGCCCGTGGCTGGTCTTCACGCCCGCCCGCTACGAGGGCATCGACCGCCGTGTCATCGACGAGTACGCGACCCGGATACCGGTGTACGAGGTGTCCATCGGCGACTACGTCCTGGCCGGCGGCGAGGCTGCGGTCCTGGTCATCACCGAAGCGGTGGCCCGGCTCCTGCCGGGAGTCCTCGGCAACGCCGAGTCGCACCGGGACGACTCCTTCGCGCCCGGCGCGATGGCGAACCTCCTGGAGGGTCCCGTCTACACCAAGCCGCCCGCCTGGCGCGGCCGGGGCATCCCCGAGGTGCTGCTCAGCGGTCATCACGGCAGGATCGCCCGCTGGCGCCGGGACGAGGCACTGAAGCGCACGACGGCCAACCGGCCCGACCTGATCGAACGCTGCGATCCGACGGCCTTCGACAAGAAGGACCGCGAGATGCTCTCCATCCTGGGCTGGGCACCCGATCCCGACGGCGCACCGCACGGCCGATTTTGGCGCAGGCCGCAGCACGTGGAAGAATAGGCGGCTGCTGTCCGCGTCCGGCGTGCGCCCCTGCCACAGGGGGACACGACGTCCGCCCCGACCCGGACGGCGATTCTTACCGAGAACCTACGTACCGCCGATGACCTGTGGCATCGGTGAAGAAAGCAGACGACATGTCTCACCTGCTCGACTCCGTCGACTCCGCTTCGCTGCGCAGCGACGTCCCGGCCTTCCGTCCGGGTGACACGGTCAACGTCCACGTCCGCGTCATCGAGGGCAACCGCTCCCGTGTGCAGCAGTTCAAGGGTGTGGTGATCCGCCGGCAGGGCTCCGGCGTGCGCGAGACCTTCACGGTCCGCAAGGTCTCCTTCTCCGTCGGCGTCGAGCGCACCTTCCCGGTGCACACCCCGATCGTGGAGAAGATCGAGCTCGTCACCCGCGGTGACGTGCGCCGCGCCAAGCTGTACTACCTGCGCGACCTGCGCGGCAAGGCGGCGAAGATCAAGGAGAAGCGCGAGAACTGAGCGCTTCGGCGAGCGAACCGCAGGAGCGCCCCGGCGTCGGGCACGAACGCAGACAGGCCCGCAGGGCTGAGCACGTTCGGCCTCCCGGCACCGGCTTCAGCACCCCTGAGGTGAGTGAGCCACCACATGGGGGTCCACAGCGAGGCCGGATAGCATCTGGCCCCGATGGACACCCGAGCACAGCACACGGAGCGCGACCGCTCCTCCAGCCCCGCCGGTTCCGAGGCGAACTCGGACACAGCGGGCCAGGAGGGACGGTCGCGCTTCGCGTTGCCGTCGCAGGTGATCGACCGGGTGCCAGGCGGGCGGGTCACCCTGACCGTGCTGATCTGCCTGCTGTTCCTCCTCGCGCTCAGCGCGTTCGTGACCCAGCCGTTCGACATCCCCAGCAGGTCGATGGAGCGCGGATTGAGGGTTGGGGACCGCGTGCTCGTAAATAAGTTGGCGTACCGTTTCGGATCGAAGCCGCAGCGGGGTGACGTCGTCGTCTTCGACGGCACCGGGTATTTCGGGAGCGCCGACTACGTCAAGCGGGTAGTAGGTGTGGGGGGAGACCAGGTGGTCTGCTGCGACAAGGAGGGGAGACTCGAGGTGAACGGCCGGCCGGTCGACGAGTCGTCGTTTCTGTACCCCGGCAACAGCCCGTCCGACGTCCTCTTCGACGTCGTGGTGCCGGACGGCACACTTTTCGTGCTGGGCGACCACCGCAGCGACTCCAGTGACTCCCGCGACCACCTGGGCTCGCCCGGCGGCGGAATGGTCCCCGTCGGCGCCGTGATAGGCAGGGTCGACTGGGTCGTGTGGCCCTCCGCGCACTTCAGGCACATCACCCGTCCCGGCACCTACGCGCGTGTACCGTCCCCGGCGGACGGTGCCCATGGGTAACCGCGGCAAGCCGCGCGGCGTGCCGGCCGACACCGGCCTGCAGAACCTACTGCCCACCGGTTCACGGCGCGCCTCGGCAGGCACCCCCACCGGGCGCAGCCGGGCCGAGCGGCGCAAGCTCCAGCGCAAGGTCAAGCGCAAGAGGAGGCGCTCCGCCGTCAAGGAGATACCTCTCCTGGCCGGTGTCGCCGTCCTCATAGCCCTCGTCCTGAAGACCTTCCTCGTGCAGGCCTTCGTGATCCCGTCCGGATCCATGGAGAACACGATCCAGATCGGCGACCGCGTCCTCGTCGACAAACTGACACCGTGGTTCGGTTCCAAGCCGCAACGCGGCGACGTGGTGGTCTTCCGTGACCCCGGCGACTGGCTCGCGGGCGAGCAGACGGCCAAGAAGAACGACCCGGTGGGCATCAAGCAGTTCAAGGAGGGGCTCACCTGGATAGGTCTGCTGCCCTCCGACAACGACAAAGATCTGATCAAGCGGGTCGTCGCCGTCGGCGGGGACACGGTCAAGTGCTGTGACGCCCTGGGGCATGTCACCGTCAACGGCGTGCCGCTGAATGAGCCGTACATTCACCCGGGGAACAAACCTTCCGACTTCTCGTTCTCGGTGACCGTTCCCCCGGGCCGGCTGTGGGTCATGGGCGATCACCGCGCCAACTCGGCCGACTCGCGTTACCACCGCACCGAGGCGTTCAGCGGTACTGTTTCGGAGAAGTCCGTCGTCGGCCGCGCCATGGTCATCGCCTGGCCGATCGGGCACTGGACACGCCTGAAAGAGCCTGACACTTACGCGTCGGTCCCGGGCGGGTCGAACACCGCGCTCGGTCTGTCGCATAGGGTGGCCTCCGCGGATCGATACGGATTGATCCCCCTCCCGAGCCCTGCGGAACTCCCGCTCGTTATGGGAGTGGTGGGCCTGCGTCGACTGGGGCGCCGGCGGCGATATGGACTGAGGAGTGGATGTGGGGGATTTGGCGGTCGGCGCACGGTCCGGGCACGAGGGCCCCGAAGAGCGGCCGGAGCGACCCGACGAGACGGCCCCCCCGGCGGCGGAGGACCGCATCGGCTCCGGGAGTGAGTCCTATGACGGCGGCGATACACGGGATGGCGACGGGCAGCCTCCTCAGGAGCCGAAGAAGCAGCGCTCCTTCTGGAAGGAGCTCCCGCTGCTCATCGGCATCGCGCTGGTTCTCGCGCTGCTGATCAAGACGTTCCTGGTGCAGGCGTTCTCCATCCCCTCCGACTCGATGCAGAACACGCTCCAGCAGGGCGACCGCGTCCTCGTGGACAAGCTGACCCCCTGGTTCGGCTCCCAGCCCTCCCGCGGCGAGGTCGTCGTCTTCCACGACCCGGACAACTGGCTGGCGGGCGAGCCCACCACCAACCCGAACGCCCTGCAGACGGCCCTGAGCTGGATCGGCCTGATGCCGTCGGCGGAGGAGAAGGACCTCATCAAGCGGGTCATCGGCGTCGCCGGCGACACCATCGAGTGCAAGGGCACCGGCCCGCTGCTGGTCAACGGCAAGGCGCTGAACGAGCCGTATGTGTACCCCGGCAACACCCCGTGCAGCGTCGACGACCAGGGCGGCCAGTTCAAGGTCATGGTTCCGCCGGGCAAAATTTGGGTCATGGGTGACCACCGGCAGAACTCGCTGGACTCCCGCTACCACCAGCAGGACCAGTACCAGGGCTTCGTGCCGGTCGGGAACGTCGTGGGCCGGGCCATCGTGGTCGCCTGGCCGCCCACCCGCTGGGACACGCTGCCGGTCCCGGACACCTTCGACCAGGGCCTGAGCGTGGCGGCCCCGGGGGCGCTCGGGCTGACGGGCGCGGTGCCGCTGGTGCTCTGGCGCAGGCGCCGGATCACCGCGAGCCTTACCGCCGGAAACCCCAGGGTTTCTGGCAGCGGTACCGCCCGGTAGGGTGCCGTCCCAGATCGCCGATCTTCCGTGGCCCGGTGCGGGCCACGGGATCGAATCTCCGACTTGGGGAGCACTGGGATGAGCGGGACTGGTCGTACGGAAGAAGGCCGCGGACGGCTCGGCAACACACTGTCGGGACTGGCCGTGGCCCTCGGCTGTGTGCTCTTCCTCGGCGGATTCGTCTGGGGTGCGATCGTCTACAAGCCCTACACGGTGCCGACCAACTCCATGACGCCCACCATCGCCGCCGGTGACAGGGTGCTCGCCCAGCGTGTCGACGGGGCCGACGTCAAGCGCGGCGACGTCGTCGTCTTCAAGCAGAAGAGCTGGGGCAACATGCCGCTGGTCAAGCGGGTCGTGGCGATCGGCGGCGACACGGTCGCCTGCTGCACCGACGGCAAGCTGACCGTCAACGGCAAGGAGATCCAGGAGCCGTACCTCCCCAAGGGCTCCGCCGCCGAGTACAAGACCATCCCGACCATCACGGTCCCCAAGGACCGGCTGTTCCTCCTCGGTGACGAGCGCAGCGGGTCCCTGGACTCCACGGCGCACCTCACGGAGGCCTTCAACGGCACGGTGGCGCGCAGCGGCGTGGACACCCGGGTGGACGCCGTGGTGTGGCCGATGAACGGCATGCTGGTGCGCCCGACCGGCTTCCAGGCACTGGGCCCGATCTCGTCGCCCGGACCGCTGCGGCTGATCGTCGGAGCGATCGTGGCGGGCGCGGTGCTGGTGATGGTGGGTGCCGCCTACGGCCCGATCGCGAAGCTCGCGAGCCGCGGGCGCAGCACCCCCCGGAGGGAGCTGGCCGGTGTCCGCTGAGCCGGCCGCGGGCGGGCTGCGCAAGGTGGCCCGAGTGGTGCTGCTCGATCCCCGGGACCACATTCTGCTGCTGCACGGGCACGAGCCGGACGACCCGGCCGACGACTGGTGGTTCACGCCCGGCGGCGGCCTCGAGGGCGACGAGACGCGCGAGCAGGCCGCGCTGCGTGAGCTGGCCGAGGAGACCGGCATCACGGACGTCGAGCTGGGCCCGGTGCTGTGGCAGCGGATGTGCTCGTTCCCTTTCGCCGGCCGCCGCTGGGACCAGGACGAGTGGTACTACCTCGCCCGTACGACCCGAACGGCCCTGGTCACGGCCGCAACGGGCCTGACGGAGCTGGAAAAGCGCAGTGTGGCCGGTGCACGGTGGTGGTCGTGCGGGGAACTGGCCGAGGCGCATGAGACGGTGTATCCGAAGAGACTCGCCGAGCTGCTGCGGACGCTGCTCGACGAGGGTCCCCCGGCCAGGCCCGAGATCCTCGATACAGAAATCGTCTAGAGGCGCACGGGACTGGCGCACAATGGTGGGATCGCACGGTTGAAGGGGAACATGCCATGAGCGCCGAGGACCTCGAGAAGTACGAGACCGAGATGGAGCTCAAGCTCTACCGGGAGTACCGCGATGTCGTCGGTCTGTTCAAATACGTGATCGAGACCGAGCGGCGCTTCTACCTCACCAATGACTACGAGATGCAGGTGCACTCCGTACAGGG
The DNA here is from genome assembly GCF_040644975.1 of Streptomyces sp. NPDC046900. Classification (NCBI taxonomy): domain Bacteria; kingdom Bacillati; phylum Actinomycetota; class Actinomycetes; order Kitasatosporales; family Streptomycetaceae; genus Streptomyces; species Streptomyces sp. NPDC046900. The sequence goes on from NZ_JBEYXD010000009.1 coordinate 197,956, forward strand.
CGAGGTGTTCTTCGAGGTGTCCATGGCGGACGCCTGGGTCTGGGACATGTACCGGCCTGCTCGCTTCGTGAAGCAGGTTCGGGTCCTCACGTTCAAGGACGTGAACATTGAGGAGCTGAACAAGAGCGATCTGGAGCTCCCGGGCGGCTGAAGGCAGCGGCCGCTGTCGGCGTAAGGGGGGCCGTCTGTCGCCGTGCGGGTGGGGATCTTGTCCTCGGCCGCCACGGTGGCGGTGAAGGCTGCCCTCGCGAGGTGACGGGGGGAGTCGCACCTGCGAGGTGATGGAGTTGTCGCACCCGCGAGGTGACGGAGATGCCGCACCCGCGAGGGTGACGGTGTTTTCCACAACCTGTGACTTGTCCACCAAGATCTACTTCGTGACGGCGGATGCGTGACGGTTGGCGCCGGAGGTGGTGCCGACATGAACACGCATCAGTCACGCAGTGCACTCGGCAGGTACGGAGAAGAGCTCGCCGCCCGGCGGCTGACGGCGGCCGGGATGACGGTCCTGGAGCGCAACTGGCGCAGCGGCAGGAGCGGCGAGATCGACATCGTGGCCAGGCACGGCGACGTCCTGGTCGTGTGCGAGGTCAAGACGCGCAGGGGCGGCCGCTTCGAGCATCCGATGGCCGCCGTCACACCGGTGAAGGCCCAGCGGCTGCGTGACCTCGCCGAGCGCTGGATCCAGATGCACGGAGGGGCACCGCCTGGCGGGGTGCGGATCGACGTGGTCGGTGTCGTCCTGCCCGAGCGCGGCGCCCCCGTGGTCGAGCACGTGCGGGGGGTGACGTGATGGGCTTCGCACGTGCGTGCTCCGTGGCCCTGGTCGGCGTGGAGGGCGTGGTGGTCGAGGTCCAGGCCGACCTGGAACCCGGCGTGGCCGCGTTCACCCTGGTCGGTCTGCCCGACAAGAGCCTGACGGAGAGCCGGGACCGGGTGCGGGCCGCGGTGGTCAACTCCGGAGGCGAGTGGCCGCAGAAGAAGCTCACGGTCGGGCTCAGCCCCGCCTCCGTACCGAAGGCGGGCAGCGGTTTCGACGTCGCCGTCGCCTGCGCGGTGCTCGGCGCCGCGGAGCGGATCGACCCCCGGGTGCTCGCCGACATTGTGATGATCGGCGAGCTCGGCCTGGACGGGCGGGTCCGCCCGGTCCGGGGGATCCTGCCGGCGGTACTGGCCGCGGCGGAGGCGGGTTACGAGCAGGTGGTCGTGCCGGAGTGCGCCGCTGCCGAGGCCTCCCTCGTGCCCGGAGTGTCCGTACTGGGTGTGCGCAGTCTGCGCCAGTTGATCGCCGTCCTCGCGGACGAGCCCGTGCCCGAGGAGGAGCCGGACGAGCCGGGCCGCCCCGACCCGCTCCTCGCCGGACTGCGCGCACCGGGCGCCGAGGCGGTCACCGGGATCCATGGCGCGGGTGCCCCGCAACACGACCAGGGCCACGACCTCGTCGACGTGGTGGGCCAGATCGCGGCCCGTACGGCGGTGGAAGTGGCCGCGGCCGGAGGGCACCACCTGTTCCTGGAAGGGCCGCCGGGCGCCGGAAAGACGATGCTCGCAGAGCGTCTGCCGGCCGTCCTTCCCCGACTCGGCAGACAGGAGTCGTTGGAAGTCACCGCCGTGCACTCGGTGGCGGGCCTGCTGCCACCGGGCAAGCCGCTGATCGACATCGCCCCCTACTGCGCCCCGCACCACTCGGCCACCATGCAGGCACTCGTCGGCGGTGGTCCCGGCATCGCCCGGCCGGGTGCCGTGTCCCTCTCCCACCGGGGCGTTCTGTTTCTGGACGAGACACCCGAATTCAGCAGCCGGGCCCTGGACGCGCTGCGCCAGCCCCTGGAGTCCGGCCACGTCGTCATCGCCCGCAGCGCCGGTGTCGTGCGGTTCCCGGCGCGGTTCCTGATGGTGCTCGCGGCCAACCCGTGCCCCTGCGGCCGCTTCTCGCAGCGCGACAGCCTGTGCGAGTGCCCGCCCTCGGCCATCCGCCGCTATCAGGCCCGGCTCTCCGGCCCGCTCCTGGACCGGGTCGACCTGCGCGTCGAGGTGGACCCGGTCACCCGGGCCGAACTCACCGGGGGCGGCGCTCGGGGCGAGACCACCGCGAGGGTCGCCGACCGGGTCCGTGAGGCCAGGGAGAGGACGGCGGCGCGTCTGGCGGGCACACCGTGGCGGACCAACAGCGAAGTCCCCGGGCGGGAGCTGCGCAGCCGCTGGCACGCCGCGAGCGGCGCGATGGACGAGGCCGAGCGCGGCCTGGAGAGGGGCGTTCTCACAGCCCGGGGGCTCGACCGTGTGCTGCGGGTCGCCTGGACCGTCGCGGACCTCCTGGGCCACGACAGGCCGAGTGCTACGGACGTGGCACTGGCCCTGCAGCTGCGCACCGGGGTCCCCCACGGGGTCCCCATGGCCATCGGGGCACTGACGTGAGCGCGGGCGGCGCCCCGGACGGTGAGTGCCTCACCCGGATCTTCCTCAGCCGGGTCGTCGAGCCCGGGGACGAGGCCGCGGGCCGCTGGCTGCGGGAGCGCGGCGCCGAGGAGGTGGCCCGGCGTCTGCGGGAGGGCGGACAGCGGCTTCCGGGTGTGAGCGAGAAGCGGTGGGCCGGGCTGCGGGCGCGGGCCGAGCGGGCGGAGCCGTTGCGGGACTGGGCCGCGGCCCGGGAGGCGGGGGTGAGATTCGTGCACCCGGGAGCGCCCGAGTGGCCCGCCCAGCTCGACGACCTCGGGGACGCCCGACCGGTCGGGCTCTGGGTGCGTGGACTGCCCAGTCTGCGGATATGGGCCCTGCGGTCCGTCGCCGTCGTGGGCGCCCGGGCCTGCACGGAGTACGGGGCGCACATGGCGGCCGCCCTCGGCGCGGGGCTCGCGGAGCGCGGCTGGGTGGTCGTCTCCGGCGGCGCGTACGGCGTGGACGGGGCCGCTCACCGGGGCACCCTCGCGGCCGGCGGCGCCACCGTCGCGGTGCTGGCCTGCGGAGTGGACCGGCCCTATCCGCGCGGACACACCGAGTTGATCAGCAGGATCGCTCAGCAGGGGCTGGTCATCGGGGAGTTGCCACCCGGGGAGCATCCGACGCCGAGCCGATTCCTCCTCAGGAACCGCGTGATCGCGGCGCTCACCCGGGGCACGGTGGTGGTCGAGGCGGCCTACCGCAGCGGGGCGCTGGTCACGGCACGGGCGGCGCAGCGGCTCGGCCGGTACACCATGGGCGTGCCGGGACCGGTCACCAGCGCACTCTCGGCCGGTGTCCATGAACTTCTGCGCGGGGACGCCGTGCTCGTCTCCGACGCCGCCGACGTGGTCGAACTGGTCGGTGACATGGGCGAACTGGCACCGGACCGGCGCGGCCCCGTACTCCCTCGTGACCTGCTGGAACCTGCCGCCCGGCGCGTTCTGGCGGCGCTACCCGCACGCAGCGCGACATCGGTGTCCGAAATTGCGCGCGACGCACAAACGACCGAGGACGACGCGGTCGCGCGACTGTACGAACTCCGATCACTTGGTTTCGTCGAACGACACGACGACGGCTGGAAGTTGACACGCCAGGCCGTTGAAACCCCCCGACAAGATCGCGGCCGGTGCTGACCGAGCGTGTTCGGCCGTCCGGGCGACCCCCGACAGCCTTGGCAGTTCCCGTAGTTGACCCTTTCCGGCGATCACACAGGGCGACGCGCTCGGTTGCGGAAGGCGCCCCTCCGCGCCCGTTCGCGCACGGGTGATCCCCCATCCTTCGCACACTGCGACGCCGCAGTCACGCTACGCTCACGAGGATCCCGACTCAGACAGGCATCTCGACATCAGACCGACAGCTCACCCAGGCAACCCCAGTTCACTGCAGAACGGCACAAGGCGACGAATGCCCCAGCACACCTCCGGGTCCGACCGGGCGGCGCTTCCCCCAGCCGCCCGTGACGGCGGCAGCGTGCGCCCGCCCGCTCCCTCGACGCTCGACGAGTTGTGGCGGTCGTACAAGGAGACGGGGGACGAGCGGCTGCGGGAGCAGCTGATCCTGCACTACTCGCCTTTGGTCAAGTACGTGGCCGGCCGGGTGAGCGTGGGGCTGCCGGCCAATGTGGAACAGGCTGACTTCGTCTCCTCCGGGGTCTTCGGGCTGATCGACGCGATCGAGAAGTTCGACATCGACAGGGAGATCAAGTTCGAGACGTACGCGATCACGCGGATCCGTGGCGCGATGATCGACGAGCTGCGGGCGCTGGACTGGATCCCGCGGTCGGTGCGGCAGAAGGCGCGCAGCGTGGAGCGGGCGTACGCGACGCTGGAGGCCCGGTTGCGGCGGACGCCGTCCGAGGTCGAGGTAGCGGAGGAGATGGGGATCGGTGTGGAGGAGCTCCATGCCGTCTTCAGCCAGTTGTCGCTGGCGAACGTGGTGGCCCTGGAGGAGTTGCTGCACGTCGGGGCCGAGGGGGGCGAGCGGCTGAGCCTGATGGACACCCTCGAGGACACCGCCGCCGACAACCCGGTGGAGGTGGCCGAGGACCGGGAGCTGCGCCGGTTCCTGGCGCGGGCGATCAACACCCTGCCCGACCGGGAGAAGACCGTGGTCACGCTCTACTACTACGAAGGGCTCACTCTCGCCGAAATCGGCAATGTGCTCGGGGTGACGGAGAGCCGGGTGAGTCAGATCCACACGAAATCGGTGCTGCAGCTGCGGGCCAAGCTGGCGAGCTTCGGGCGCTGAGACAGCACCCCTTGGCGCGGCGTCCTCCGCGTAGACAGCCCACCGACCTGCGGAATCAGTCCGTGGGCGGCCCTGGCGGGCGGAGCCTGGGAGCAGGGCACATGGCGGGTGTGCTCCCGTCGGCGGCGGTCCGTCCGTACAGTGGTTGACGTGCCAAGGATTCGAGCGGCCTCCGTGGCCGAGCACCGGTCGATGCAGCGAGCCGCCCTGCTGGACGCGGCGCGGTCCCTGTTGTCCGAGGGGGGTACGGAGGCGCTGACCTTCCCGGCCCTCGCCGAGCGGACGGGCCTGGCGCGGTCCTCGGTCTACGAGTACTTCCGCTCCCGCGCGGCCGTCGTCGAGGAGCTGTGCGCGGTCGACTTCCCCGTCTGGGCGGCCGAGGTCGAGGCGGCGATGGCTGCGGCGGACGGGCCCGAGGCGAAGATCGAGGCCTATGTGCGGCGGCAGCTGGCGCTCGTGGGGGACCGGCGGCACCGCGCGGTGGTGGCCATCTCCGCGAGCGAACTGGACCCCGGGGCGCGCGACAAGATCCGGGCGGCGCACGGCGGGCTCGTCACGATGATCGGCGACGCTCTCGGCGAGATGGGACACCGTGAACCCCGGCTGGTGGCGATGCTGCTCCAGGGCGTGGTCGACGCGGCGGTGCGGCGTATCGAGCTGGGCGCCGCCGAGGATCCGGCCGCCATCACGGAAGCGGCCGTCGCGATGGCCCTGCGGGGCGTCCAGGGCTGAGCGCGGCGCCGGGCACGGCATCGGCAGCCAGGAGAGCGAACCCGCGACTACGGGACGGCACCTGAACGGGTGTGCCCTCTGCTAAGGCACCGACTGTCAGGGCGTGCTCCCGGCTACGAAACGGCACCCGAACGGGCGTGCCCCCGGCTACGGCACAGGCATCTCGTCCACCCGTAGCAAGCGGGACGGTCCGGTCCGCAGCAGCCAGGGCGGCAGCAGGGACAGGGGGTTGAGGTAGGCCTCCCCTCTGCGCAGGCCCCAGTGCAGGCAGGGTCCCGCGCAGTGGGCGGTCGGCGGTTCCAGTACGCCCAGTACCTCACCCGGCTCCACCTCGTCGCCCTCGTGCACCGATGCGCGTACGGGCTCGTACGTCGTCCGCAGCGGCGGGTCGCCGGTCCCCGCCAGGTCGACGGAGACGACGCCCCGCCCGGCCACCCGCCCGGCGAAGGCGACCCGGCCGCCCGCCACCGCCCGTACCGGATCTTCCGCGGCCGCCGCCAGGTCGACGCCCCGGTGACCCGGGCCGTACGGATTCGCCGGTGGGTCCCAGCCCCGCAGGACCACGGGGTGGACGCCCACCGGCCAGACCCGGGCGACGGCCGGCACCGGCGCGCCGGGGTCCGGTGCGGGTGTGGTGGCCGGATACCGCGGGCCTGGCTCGTCCGCCCGCGCGGCCGGCGCCCCAGCGCACACCGTCATCATCAGCAGCACCGCAGACCAGGTCCGCAGGCATCGTTCCGCTCGCATGCGAATACCGTCCCGCACACCGCGTGATCATGGCCGAATCTGTGGACAACCGCCCGGTTGGGGACAGCGGCGTCACCCGCCGCTCCGCCGGTCCCTTACACTTCTTGTGGCGATCCGGGTCACCGGGTCGACTTCGCACGCCCCGACACCAGGCCCTCATGGGGCCGGTGTCAGCGCTCCTCGGTCCTTTGCGGCACGGCGCATCGCGGGCGTCAGGCGCGAGTGCCATCCCGGTGCCCGCGGCACAACCGAGAAAACTCAAGGAGAACGGCCATGGCCGTCGTCACGATGCGGGAGCTGCTGGAGAGCGGCGTCCACTTCGGTCACCAGACCCGTCGCTGGAACCCGAAGATGAAGCGCTTCATCTTCACCGAGCGCAACGGCATCTACATCATCGACCTGCTCCAGTCGCTGTCGTACATCGACCGCGCCTACGAGTTCGTCAAGGAGACCGTCGCCCACGGCGGCACCGTCATGTTCGTCGGTACGAAGAAGCAGGCGCAGGAGGCCATCGCCGAGCAGGCCACTCGCGTCGGCATGCCGTACGTCAACCAGCGCTGGCTGGGCGGCATGCTCACCAACTTCTCGACCGTCTACAAGCGTCTGCAGCGCCTCAAGGAGCTGGAGCAGATCGACTTCGAGGACGTCGCCTCCTCCGGTCTGACCAAGAAGGAGCTCCTGGTCCTCTCGCGTGAGAAGGCCAAGCTGGAGAAGACCCTCGGCGGTATCCGCGAGATGCAGAAGGTGCCGAGCGCCGTCTGGATCGTGGACACCAAGAAGGAGCACATCGCGGTCGGCGAGGCCCGCAAGCTCAACATCCCGGTCGTCGCCATCCTCGACACCAACTGCGACCCCGACGAGGTCGACTACAAGATCCCGGGCAACGACGACGCGATCCGCTCCGTCACCCTGCTCACCCGTGTGATCGCCGACGCCGTCGCCGAGGGCCTCATCGCCCGCTCCGGTGTCGCCGCCGAGGGCAAGGGTGAGAAGGCCGCGGGCGAGCCGCTCGCCGAGTGGGAGCGCGACCTGCTCGAGGGCGAGAAGAAGGCTGAGACCGAGGAGGCCGCTCCGGCCGCCGAGGCGCCCGCCGCCGAGGCTCCGGCCACCGAGGCGCCCGCCGCCGAGGCTCCGGTCACCGAGGCTCCGGCCGCCGAGGCTCCGGCCGCCGAGGCTCCGGCCACCGAGGGCGAGCAGGCCTGACCTCAGGTCCGTTCGGCTGATGTGAGGGTGGGTGGCGCCGACCGCGCCACCCGCCGTTCACCCGCAGCCCTTAGATCTTCGTAGCCCGTAGATCTTTGGCGGCCGCCCGTACGATCCGTGGCGGCCGCCGACTTCGAGACTTCGAACTCCGAGAAGAGATTCACAGATCATGGCGAACTACACCGCCGCCGACGTCAAGAAGCTCCGTGAGCTCACTGGCGCCGGCATGATGGACTGCAAGAAGGCGCTGGACGAGGCCGAGGGCAACGTCGAGAAGGCTGTCGAGGCGCTCCGCATCAAGGGCCAGAAGGGCGTCGCCAAGCGCGAGGGCCGCTCCGCCGAGAACGGCGCCGTGGTCTCCATCATCGCCGACGACAACTCCTCCGGTGTCCTCGTCGAGCTGAAGTGCGAGACGGACTTCGTCGCCAAGGGTGACAAGTTCCAGGCCGTCGCCCAGGCGATCGCCGAGCACGTCGCCAAGACCTCCCCGGCCGACCTCGAGGCCCTGCTCGCCTCCGAGATCGAGCCCGGCAAGACGGTCCAGGCGTTCGTGGACGAGGCCAACGCCAACCTCGGCGAGAAGATCGTCCTTGACCGCTTCGCGCAGTTCGCCGACGGCTTCGTGACCGCGTACATGCACCGCACCATGCCCGACCTGCCGCCGCAGATCGGTGTCCTCGTCGAGCTGGACAAGCCGAACGCCGAGGTCGCCAAGGGCATCGCGCAGCACATCGCCGCCTTCGCGCCGAAGTACCTCTCCAAGGAGGACGTCCCGGCCGAGGTCGTCGAGTCCGAGCGTCGTATCGCCGAGGAGACCACCCGCGCCGAGGGCAAGCCCGAGGCCGCGATCGCCAAGATCGTCGAGGGTCGCCTCAACGGCTTCTTCAAGGACGCCACGCTGCTCGGCCAGCCGTACGCGCTCGACAACAAGAAGTCCGTCCAGAAGGTTCTGGACGAGGCGGGTGTCACCCTGAAGCGCTTCACGCGCATCAAGGTCGGCATCTGAGTCCGTACCGCGATCGACGCGCGACCCCGATAGGGTCGTAAGCAGTCGTCCATGCTGTGCGCATTTGCGGTCCGCGCACCAGCGCGGCGGACGACAGCAGATCTGACGAGGAGGCCATTGCCGCGTATGGGATGCCAAACACCCATCGGCAATGGCCTTCTTCGTATGTGCACCACGAGGAGATCTCCATGACCACCAAGGCCGAGAAGCGCGACGACGGCAAAGTAAGCGGCCGGTTTCTGCTGAAGCTGTCCGGAGAGGCGTTCTCAGGCGGTACCGGACTCGGCGTCGATCCGGACGTGGTGCACGCCATCGCCCGTGAGATCGCGGCCGTGGTGCGCGACGGATCCCAGATCGCCGTCGTCATCGGCGGCGGCAACTTCTTCCGCGGCGCCGAGTTGCAGCAGCGCGGCATGGACCGCGCCCGTTCCGACTACATGGGCATGCTCGGCACGGTCATGAACTGCCTTGCCCTACAGGACTTCCTGGAGAAGGAGGGCATCGACTCGCGCGTGCAGACCGCCATCACCATGGGCCAGGTCGCCGAGCCGTACATCCCGCTCCGTGCCGTGCGGCACATGGAGAAGGGCCGCGTGGTCATCTTCGGCGCCGGTATGGGCATGCCGTACTTCTCCACCGACACGACCGCCGCCCAGCGCGCCCTCGAGATCGACGCCGAGGCGCTGTTGATGGGCAAGAACGGTGTCGACGGGGTCTACGACTCGGACCCGAAGACCAACCCCGAGGCCGTCAAGTTCGACTCGCTCAGCTATGGCGAGGTCATCACCCGCGACCTCAAGGTCGCCGACATGACCGCGATCACCCTGTGCCGGGACAACAAGCTGCCCATCCTGGTCTTCGAGCTCCGGGCCGAGGGCAATATCGCGCGGGCCGTCAAGGGTGAGAAGATCGGCACACTCGTGGGTGACCAAGGCGGCCGGGACTGACCAGAGGCAGACCCGTCCGACGGGGTGAGCCCCGTCCGGGCGACGGACCTGACCGGGGGATGGACAATGTCCTACCGGTCCGGAACCGTGCAGGAAGAAGACGCGACGCAGCCGGCGGCCGCCCACGGATGCCGGGCCTACTCAAGACACGCAGGAGCAAGTGGTGATCGAAGAGACCCTCCTCGAGGCCGAGGAGAAGATGGAGAAGGCCGTCGTGGTCGCCAAGGAGGACTTCGCCGCGATCCGCACCGGCCGTGCGCACCCGGCGATGTTCAACAAGATCGTGGCCGACTACTACGGCGCACCGACGCCGATCAACCAGCTGGCCTCGTTCTCGGTGCCGGAGCCGCGCATGGCCGTGGTGACCCCGTTCGACAAGAGCGCGCTGCGCAACATCGAGCAGGCGATCCGCGATTCCGACCTGGGCGTCAACCCGAGCAATGACGGCAACATCATCCGCGTGGTGTTCCCCGAGCTCACCGAGGAGCGCCGCCGCGAGTACATCAAGGTGGCCAAGGGCAAGGGCGAGGACGCCAAGGTCTCGATCCGCTCCGTGCGTCGCAAGGCGAAGGACGCCATCGACAAGCTGATCAAGGACGGCGAGGTCGGCGAGGACGAGGGCCGCCGTGCGGAGAAGGAGCTCGACGACACCACCGCGAAGTACGTCGCGCAGGTGGACGAGCTTCTGAAGCACAAGGAAGCGGAGCTGCTCGAGGTCTGATGAACGACTCTTCCTGGGGGGCGCCGCCACAGACCGGGTACTGGGGGCCCGCCGACCAGGGGCCGCCCCACGGCCCCGGCCCGGCGGGTCCCGCGTACGATGCGCATGACGCCCAGCAGACTCGCCCCATGCCCATCGTGCCCGAGGTACCCGCGCCCGGCGGAGACCAGGATGACGATCCGGGGGCCGCTCGGGTGAGCGGCCCCTTGTTCCGCGACGAGACGCCGCAGGCGCCGGCCCGCTGGGCGGTGCCTGAGAATCCGGAGCCCATGCCCGACGCCCCGCAACCGGCGCCCGCACCGCAGAAGAAGAGCGCGGGCCGTGACCTGGGCGCGGCCATAGGGGTCGGCATCGGGCTCGGTGTCGTGATCGTCGCGTCGTTGTTCATCGTCAAGGCCGTCTTCGTCGGCGTCGTCGCGGTCGCCGTCGTGGTGGGCCTGTGGGAGCTGACCAAGAGGCTGGAGGAGCGCAAGGGCATCAAGGCGCCCCTCGTGCCGCTGGCGGTCGGCGGCGCGGCCATGGTCGTCTCGGGGTATGTGCGGGGCGCCGAGGGCGCCTGGGTGGCAGTGGCGCTCACGGCGCTCGCTGTCCTGGTCTGGCGTATGACGGAACCGCCGGACGGCTATCTCAGGGACGTCACGGCAGGTGTCTTCGCTGCCTTCTACGTGCCGTTCCTGGCCACGTTCGTCTCGATGATGCTGACCGCCGAGGACGGTCCGCGACGGGTGCTTACGTTCCTGGTGCTGACGGTCGTCAGCGACACGGGCGCGTACGCGGTCGGCTGGCGCTTCGGCAGTCACAAGCTCGCTCCGCGCATCAGCCCCGGCAAGACGCGAGAAGGTCTGGTCGGCGCGGTCACCTTCGCGATGGCCGCTGGCGCGTTGTGCATGCAGTTCCTGATCGACAACGGCTCATGGTGGCAGGGTCTTCTGCTCGGTCTCGCGGTCGCGGCCAGCGCCACCCTCGGCGACCTCGGCGAGTCCATGATCAAGCGCGATCTCGGCATCAAGGACATGGGCACGCTGCTGCCGGGACACGGCGGCATCATGGACCGCCTGGACTCGCTCCTGCCCACGGCGCCGGTGGTGTGGCTGCTGCTCGTGCTGTTCGTCGGGAACGGCTGAGGGATCTCCGCGCGTCGCCGGTCTTCACTTCTCCGTCGAGGGGCTCGTCGTCCACAGGACACGAGCCCCTCTTCGCATACCGCGGTACCGCCTTCGTCATTCAGGCCACACGTCCGGCCCGCCCCCGCGCCACTCGATCAGGTCCGACGTCGAGGCGTCGACGTCCTCGAGTCCTGCCCGCCGCATGAACTCTTCGACGTCCCGCGGGCCGTGTGCCAGACCGAGCGTCGCCGCGTCCGCCGTCACCTTGCGGCCGCCGCGGGCCGACGGCGGATGCACCACCACAGGTCGTTCTCCGGACATGCCCACAGAATCGTTCGCCCCTTCCCGGCATGCGTCCTGGCATCGTGTCACCGCAGCCTCGTCACCGTGAAGCCCGTGTGCCGCACCGTCTCCGCCAGGACCTCCACGACCAGTCCGGGCATCGTGACGGTGTAGGTCTCACCGGCGTCCGTACGGCCGTACGCGCATCCGCGCGGTGTGGCGACGCATGCCCCGACCTGCCCGGCCAGGGGAGTCGCGAGAGTCTGCGAGAGCACGGCGCGCCCGTCCGGCAGGCGCACGGCGAGCGCACGCGGCCGCTGCGCCGGACCGGTGTAGCCGAGCACCTCGGCGTCGAAGGTCTGGGTGTGCTGGATCTTCCTCCACGACGAGGAGCAGCCCGCCTGGTACGTCGATGCCGCCTGCTTGGCGACGACGCACTCGACTCCGGCGTCCTGGAGCGAGTCGTACCAGGCCTGTGCCACATCCGGGTCGTCCGAGGCCGGCACCGCCCGGATCCGCGACGGCGACGGCAGGCCTTCCAGGACCTCGAGCATGGCCAGGCGCCGCTCCTCATAGGGGTGGTCCCGCATGTCCGTACCCGGCAGGGCCAGGACGTCCCACACGAGGAAGCGCGCCGGATGCGCCTGCGTCGCCGCCCCCACCCCTGGCGGTGCGGAGGCCGTATGGGACTGAGCCGCCTCGAGGGAGAAGCGCCCGTCGACCGCGACGACGGCCTGGCCGTCGAGGACGACGCCCCGCGGCAGGTCCATCCCGGCCAGGGCGAGGTCCGTCCACGACGCGGTCACATCCTGCCCGGACCGTGACTGGAGGCGCACCGCGTCCGCCGTGCGCCACATGACCGTCCGGTGGCCGTCCGGCTTGATCTCGTACCACCAGCCCGGCCCGGTCGGCAGCGTCGGCACCGGCCGGGCGAGCGCCACCTGTACCGGAAACTCCACGCGATCATCCTCCGACTGCGGCGGAAGGGCCGCCCGCACACCACGAGCAATCGTTCATGCGTTCGATTCTAGGCCTGTGCAGGCACGAACACCACGGGCCCCGGCGGCCGAGGCCGCGTGCCCTGTCGCACGACGTGGTCGCCGAGGCGCCGGAGCGGGCACTCAGGGTCCGTGGAAGGCACAGCCCCTCGTGTCCGATGTGGCCGATCGATGGGGTCGACCACCTCCGTGAGCAGGAAGGCGGCTGGTGTGACCGGGGCATCACTCGCTCTCGACGGGGAACACGGAAAACGGCGGACGAGGCGTTTCTCCGGTGAGGGGAGGCGGCCATATGACTACTGCAGGCGGTTCTCAGGAGACGGTTGCCAAGGCCCTTGAGGCCCTCGGCACGGGTGCCTACCTGACGGACGCGCGCGGCTGCATCGTGGGCGTCAACAGGCGCGGCGAACAACTCCTGGCACGTCCCGCCTCCGGTCTGCTCGGCCATGACGCACACGACCTGCTGCACCGCAGCAGCGGCGGGGAATCCGTGCCGAGGGCCCAGTGCAGGATCTGGGAGTGCATCCTCGCCGGACGCACGGCGCAGGGCGCCGACGAGTGGCTCGAGCGCGGTGACGGCACGCTGCTGCCGGTGTCGTGGCTGGCCACCCCCTGCGACATCGGCGTCCGGCCGTCGATCACCCTCGTCCTCTTCCACTCGGAAGGCCAGGCCGAGGTGCCCGCCCAGCGGCCACCGGCCAGCGGGCGGCTCTCCGATCTGCAACGGCTGACGTTGCTCGCCGAGACGACCACCCTGCTCACCTCCACCCTGGACATCGACGAGGCGCTGCACCGCCTGATCGGCCTCGTCGTGCCCCGCCTCGCCGACTGGGCCGTCATCGACCTGATCAGCGAGGAGGACGAGGTGATCCGCTTCGCTGTCGCCCATGCCGAGAGCGGCACCGTGGAGTTCCGGGAGGATCTCCAGGGCCCCATGCCGCCGGTACCCCAGGACTCCGCGATGCCCCTGTCCCGTGCCCTGCGTGGCATCGCGTCGACCCTCGTCAGCCCCGAGACCTACCAGGGCCAGCCCGATTCCGGCATCGCGGTCGAGCAGCGGCGCCTGTTCGAGGTGACCGGCATGCACTCGGCCGTCGTCGTCCCCATCCGCAGCCTGCGCGACGTACTGGGTGCCCTCACCCTCGGCCGCGCCGACCAGCCCGAGCAGTTCACCTCGACCGACATCGCTTTGCTGGAGGACATCGCCCGTCGCGCCAGCCTCGCCCTCGACAACGCCCGTCTCTACCAGCGGCAGCGCAAGGTCGCGGAGACCATGCAGCGCCATCTGCTGCCGCATCTGCCGCGTGGGTCGGGCCTCGGCATGACCGCCCGCTATCTGCCCGCGCCGGACGCCTCGCAGGTCGGCGGCGACTGGTACGACGCGTTCACACTGACGGACGGCGCCACCGCGCTTGCCATCGGCGACGTCGTAGGCCACGACCTGGACGCGGCGGCCGGCATGGCCCAGTTGCGCAACATGCTCCGCGCGTACGCCCTGTCCCAGCTGGAGCCGCCGAGCAAGATCGTGGAATGGCTGGACAACGCGACCCTGCACATCGCGGAGGTCTCCATGGCCACGCTGGTCTTCGCCCGCATGACGGTCAACGACGCCGGCCAGTGCGAGCTGTCCTGGACCAACGCGGGGCATCCACCGCCGCTGCTGGTCACTCACGAGGGCCTGGCCCACTATCTGACCGACGGCCACGGGATCCTGCTGGGCATCGCGCCCGACCAGGTCCGTCCCGATGCCACGGTGCAACTGCCGCCCGGGGCGACCCTTCTCCTCTACACCGACGGACTGATCGAGTCCCCGGGGCGGATTCTGGACGAGGGCCTGAACCGCCTGCGCAGACATGCGGCGTCCTTGGCCCACCGTCCCCTGGAGTCCTTCGCGGACCAGGTGCTGGCACGGGCGCGCCCGGCGGACAACGAGGACGACGTGGCCCTGCTGGCGGTGCGGGTGCCCAGCTCGTGCCGTTGAGTCCGCGTCGCCGGCCGTCTGCCGCGGAGACAGGGCCTCGACCTGCAAAGACGCCACCTCGGTCCGTAGTGGGCCAGGGCCGTCCGAGGACGCGCCGGCTGGGAGAAGCACCCGATCCACGGCCTTCCTCACGGGCGGCCCGACGCGGTCAGCCACCCAGCAGTGTGCTCAGGAACGCGATGATGACGCAGAGCGCCGCACCCAGAAGCAGGATGATCCCTGCCTGACCGAGCCGGAGCCCTGCGCGGCCGACGAGGCCGGCGCGGAGTTCGGGCCGGCCAGTGGAGTTCGCCCGGGAGGCGAGTCCGGCCCCCGCAAAGACGAACAGGGCCATGCCGAACAGCGTCAACGCCGCGTACCCCTCGGCGCGGGCCGGGCTGATCCGCATGTAGGAGTCAGCGCCGGTCCGGTCCAGGCGGGTGATCTGCCCTGAGGCCAAGGACGGGTTCACGGTGAAGCGTGCCGCTGGGTCCGTGGAGCGGCCGTCGTCCGACCGGAAGGCGCCGGTGCACCAGATCTCGGGCTTCGGATGACCGACCCGCCCGTGCGCAGGATGCGACCGTGAGCGTGCAGGGCTCGCCCAGCAGGCCGACGGCGTGGCCTGCCCGGTAGAGCCCGAAGGTGATCAGCCCGGCCCCGATCAGCGCGAACAGGACAGAGAACGCCGGCCGCTGGGCCGGGTTCGCCGACCGCGACGGCCCACGGTTCGAGATCACCGGTGCCATGTGCTGCCTCCCCGACGTGGCGGTCTCGCGAAGACGACACGTGAAGCTACCGAACGGGCCTAGAGCCGGCGCCACTGGGGGCCACTCTGGGACGGCCGTATGAGAGCACGCAACGGCCCCTGGAATTCGCCTGAAAGGGGAGGAGGGCCGAGCCCTGATGGTCCGGCTGCTGGTCGACGCGGGGGACGGGGAAGCGATCGAGTCGTGGACTCCTTGCCCGGGTGCGAATGTGTGGGTGGGTGTCACTGATGGTGCGGGGTGTTGTCGCGGATGTTTGGTGTTCTGGCCCTGACGCCCACGCCTGACACCACCAGCCCCGTACACGGGCGGTCAGCGCCGAACTCCGGAGGACGATCCCTCGCGGGCCGCGGTCGGTCGACCGAGACCACCAGTCCCCTGTGATCGACTTCCCAATGACGTTGTCAAGCTGTCGCCGTGACCGAAGGTATGGCCTGGTAACACCGTCCGTCACGTAGGAGGGCCCACAGAACGTTGACGCGTCGGCGGGCGAGGGCCAGCACAGCCTGGGTGTGCCGTTTCCCTTCCGCTTTCTTTCGGTCGTAGAACCGTCGTGATTCCTCACAATTACGGATGCTGATGAGGGCGGACATGTAGAAGACCCGTTGTAGACCGCGGTGATACCGCGTAGGGCGGTGGCGGTTGCCGCTGACACGGCCTGAGTCCCGGGGCGCAGGCGCCAGGCCAGCGAATCCCGCGAGGTGATCAGGCGTGGCGAAGAAGGCCATGTCACCGCCGGTGACAGCTACGAATTCGGCTCCAAGCAGGGGCCCGATGCCGGGCAGACTGGTGATCACAGGAGCCAGTTCGTGCTTGCGGAACCGGCTTTCGATGAGCTTGTCGACCTCAGTGATCTTCTCATTGAGGTGCATCACTTCCCGTGCGAGCGTGCTCACCATCTGAGCGCTGGCCTTCTCGCCGACGATCGCGGTGTGCTGGCGCTCAGCTGCCTCGGCAGCCGCCTTCGCCAGCGCCGCGGCGCCTCGCACCTTGCGGTTGCGCAGCCAGGCTTCCAGCCTGCTCACGCCCATTCGTCGAATGGA